>JASFMV010000016.1:0-13873 GCA_050117375.1 Nitrosopumilaceae archaeon
CAACCACAACAAAATCATCTGATTCAAGGTTGGAGAAACTTTGAAGAATCTGCAAAACCCGACTTGTTCTTGAAACGAGAAAACGTGGTTGATGATTGGATATCTGTGGATAATAAAGAGGCCTTTTCTGTTGTAAAGGAAGTATTTGAGAAAGACAAATTGCTGATTAGCCCATCTTCTGCTGCAGTTTATGCATGCATGAAAAAATACCCCATCGAAGGGGACGCATGTGTTGTAGGAATTTTTGCTGATGATGGTAGAAAATTCAAAAGTGTTTATGCTGAGCAAAACATAATGAGTCCTGAAGAGTTTGATCAATGTCTCAAGACTGCTAAACACATGTCTGAATTGGCTTACTGATTTTCTATTTTTGTTTTTATGTTTTTTTCATAAAATTCTCTAAAGAAAATATTCATATGTTTTTCGTGATTAAGACACTCTTTGTTTGATCTTATCAATTCTTCTTTTTGTTCTACGCTCCACTTGCTTTGCTGTTTGTCTTTTGAATCCATTATTGACGGATTTTGTTTTATTTTTTCCATATCTTCTATGAAATTTTCTCCTAATTGTTTTAACTTGCTTATCCTCAAAAGAAAAAGTCCTGATTGTTCTTCATTTAGTAAATTCATTATGGTATATGCTTGAGTAAAGTACTCGATAACTTTACTGTGATATTTGTGGAATTCTTCAATTCTTGCATTCCAATATTTTTCTGATGGCTTGTCCTTTATTTTAAAATCATATTGAATTTTTGATAATTCCTCTCCTAATTTACCCAGTTTTTTACTATGTTCTGTAAACACTTTGTCTGATTCCATACTCTTGAAAGGTTGAATCCTAAAGAAATAGTTTGGTATTTGTATAAAATATTTTGATTAAGATTTTTCTGTAAGATATTTGTCTACATCGATTGCTGCCATGCAACCAAATCCTGCAGCAGTTATTGCTTGTCTATAACTTCGATCGTGAACATCTCCTGCAGCAAAAACCCCCTCGATGTTGGTTTTAGTTTTATTTTTCAAAACAATGTATCCCTCATCATCTAAGTCAATCTGATTTTTGAATAATTTTGTATTTGGTTCATGTCCAATTGCGACGAACAACCCTCCTACATCAAGTGTTGTCTCTTCATTAGTCTTCAGATTTTTGATTATTGCTTGCTGCATTTTTTGGTCTCCTTTGATATCTATTACTGCTGAATCCCAATGAAACTGAATTTTTTCATTGTGAAGTGCACGTTCTTGCATTACTTTACTTGCACGTAATTCATTTCTTCGGTGAACTAAGTGCACCTTGGTTGCAAATTTTGTCAGAAATGTTGCCTCCTCAATGGCAGAGTCTCCCCCTCCAACAACTACCAACTCTTGATTTCTAAAAAATGGACCATCACATGTGGCACAGTATGATACGCCCTTTCCAGCAAAAGTCTGCTCTCCTTCGAGCCCAAGTTTTCTGGGATTTGCTCCTGTCGCAATGATTACCGCTCTTCCTTCATATTCTTCAGAGCCTGTAAGAATTTTGAAGGGACTATTTCTAAAATCAACATTAATTGCTTCATCGTCTACTATGGTAGTTCCCATTCGTTGAGTTTGTTTTCTCATTTCTATCATCAAGTCTGGACCCATAATTCCTTTTTCAAATCCTGGATAGTTTTCAACCTCAGTTGTGTTTACTAATTGCCCTCCTGGTAGGATCCCAGATAAAATCAAAGTATCATATCCTGCCCTTGAACAATAAATTCCTGCAGTATATCCCGATGGTCCTGCTCCGATTATCACCACATCAAATTTTGTTTTCTTTTTTTCTGGAATTTTGGGTGAATCATCTTTTTTTTCAAGAACTGTCGCTCCAGAGTCTGCAGCCATCATGAAAACACTCTGTTAATTTCATTAATTTAAGTGATAGACCCAACTTGATGATACATTCCTGGGAAAATTCTGATCGATCAATTAACAAAATTTAACCTCATTTCTTTTGAACAAAAAAAGGTTCAAAAAGTAGGAATCAAGCCCTGTTCACTATCGCCCGATATTGGTTTGGCTTGATTTCCTCTGAAATTCTTGAAAATAACTTTCCATTGAAAAATCACCCTGTTTTGACTTCTCGATCAATTAGTGGACATTTTGATTTTTGATAACATTTCAAAATTATCTCTTTTTTTGAGTTTATGAGGTTTGATTTCTAATTGAAATGTAGCAAGTCTTTTATGAAAAGCAGGAGAAAAAATTTCAGAATGTTGGGGCAAATGGCAATTATATTATCACTAATTTTCGTTGCATTTGTTGTCGATCAAAGTGCCTTGGCATATTCACCTAACTCTTCACAAAACGAATTTTTAGATTTTCAACCCTATACAGGAAATCGTCTTATAGTCTTTAACGATACCTCAATAGATTATTGTATTACAAATAATCAAGAAAACCCCGCCTTCAACCATATTGCAGCTAATGCAATTAAAACGTGGCATGATCGAATTGTTGAGGTCACAAACAACCCCTTTGTTTGGGATATGACGTTACATGTTTATCCAAAGGATGAATCTGTTTGTGATGGTTTTGTGAATTATATTGATACTCCTGATCCAACACTTTTCCAATTATCTGGTGTTGCAGGATTTAGCCATCCCCTTACGCCTGTGGCAAATGTTACCATTTACACTGATGATTATCAGAGTACTTTACTTAACATGGCACAAAACGATGATGACTTTTGGAACACGCTAACTCTTGAAAAATTTGAAGACATTGTTAAAAATAACGATCATAAACAATTTGATCGTGATGTGATCAGCAGAATCACTTTGCATGAAATTGGACACTCTCTTAGTTTGAATCATCCTGTTACATCTGATGGCAATTTACAAAATTCAAAAGGTATTATGGGTTACAACATGTCTTATAATCAAATTGAAGATGAGGAGGTAATCCAAATCGTAAAGGCATATCCAAATGGATTCTCTCTTAACACTTTACCTGGCTCTATAAAGTTAGATGAACCAAACATAAAACAAACTGTGAATCTTGGCGAAGTGACCAACCTTACAATAGAACTTCCTTATAGAGAAGGCAAACTTCACCCTGAGGGGTTGGAGCTTTACATATTTCCTGAAGGTACATCTTCTCAAAAACCACAATATGCCCCAATCAAAATTCTAAAAACAAATGGTATGAACCATTTGGTCAATGACGGTGAATATTTAGAAGATATCCGTGTTTCTATGACTCATTGGGATACTTTTTCCAAAGTCTTATCTGTTCAATTCAAGGTAGTAAAAGAGTTTGAAAATGCCGATATGATCGTGGTTGCTCATAGTGTGGGTGGCTTTGAAAAACAGTGGTTTTTAGATGATGTTATGGCTGTAGAACAAGCTTTGTTCTCTAACTTACTTTTAGATCTTGAAACTACTGATTATACATACTATTTGATGAGTACCAACCCTAATCGGGATTTTGAGGAACAGCAGACCTTCAAATCTGAGCAAAAAGAATCGTATAATCAAGCACTTGCTCAATGCTTGAAAGAAAAAAATATGAAAAAATGCAATGAGGATATTTCATTTGATGATTTTAAGCAAAATAAAAACGAAGTGCCTATTTGGATGCCAATATATCTTTCAATGAATTAGATTTTGAAAATCTTATTTTTGTTTACTCATCATTTTTTCTAAAACAAGTTGGTGTTTACCACACAGTTTTCCTGATTCTAATTGAGAATGGATTAAATCCTTTTGCCAGTGGGCATTAAGTAATTTACACTCTTTATTGTCACAGAATGGCTCTCCTGTTTCGTAGTAAAAAATAGCTTGTAATAGATACCCTTCGATAATTTTGGACAATCTTGAATCACGATATTCTAAATATGTTCCCTTGAATTTTTCTTTCACAAAATTTACATTCACTCCTCTAGTAAAATTTGTCATTAATTCGTAATAGTATTCCCTTGGTTTGGCAGGTGCTTCTATAATTCCGGTAGTAGATATTATTGATGGGTTTGATCCAATGAGGGCACGACCATGATATCGATAATCATTATAATCGTAGGTGCAGGTTAATTTATTTGTGAAAAATACGTGAAAAATATTTTGTGCATTTTCATGATCCGAAATTAAATCCGCAAAAACTCTCTGTAACTGAAAGCCATCGTACATGATTATGTTTTCCGTAGTTGAGGTGTTCTCGATATTTAATTTCTCAAAAGCAATTTCTTCAGCTGCAGGTACGTGTTTTTCAAACTCTTTTTTAAGATTGAAAATTTTACATCCGGCAATTTTTTGAGGTGTGTCTTCATTGGAATATTTCAAAATATTTCCTCTTAGTTCAACCTCTACAGGAAATGTTTTTTTTAGAAATTGGCAAAGATTTTTTAAATTGATTTCAGGAACTGCAGGTTCGTCATACAGTATAATTTTTGATATTTTCACAAAAATACTTGTTTGTAATTAGTTATCTTTCTAACTCTTTTATCTTCTCAGCTGCAATCTCTGCTGCTCTCTTTCCAGAAAACAACATAGATCCAAATGTTGGTCCCATTCTTGCTAATCCATGTGTTTCAGTTACTGACATTCCGGCTGCAATTAATCCAGGATATACTTCGCCTGTTTTTTCGACAACATGTTCTTCTCCTTCATTTACATACATTGGATTCATTCCCTTCCAGTCTACTAATCCTCTATCTACCAGTCTTTTTACTGCAACCGAGTCATGTCCTGATGCATCAATGATAATTTTAGCTTCAAATGCTACTGGATCAACACACGTAATGTTTCTAGGCAATGCAGAGACTGGCATCCAGTTTACGACAATTCCTGCAACTCTACCGCTCTTCAAAACTAGATCATCAAACTTTGTTAAATTAAGAAACTTTACTCCAGCATCGCATGCTCCGGCAATTAATTTTGAAACTGCATGAGGTCCTGGGGTAAGGTATAGTCCTTCCATTACTTTTTTGTATGGTACTCCGAGTTCATCCCAAATTTTTTGTGCAGGCTCTCTCACTGTAACCGGATTCATCATATATCCTCCTAACCAATAACCTCCGCCTAGGTAGTTATTCTGCTCTATTACCAAAACTTTGAACCCTCTGTTTGATAATTCTCTACTGGCAGTTAATCCTGCAGGACCTGCACCGATAATGATAACATCTGATTCTGCTCTGTCAATTAGAACATCGTGAAATTCGTTGGCAATGGCACGTGTAATTTCAACTTCTCTTACGTCAGTGAATATTTTTTCTGATTTCTGTGCGACTGTTGCCTCTTGCATGTTAATCATGATTTTTTATTTGACATTAATACTTTCGCACAATTTTTGGAAAATTAGTTTTCCCTAACTATATTCTCTCTGGTTTTTATTAAAACGAAGGCAAATGTCCTAGTTTTGAATTATTAGTACCAAAATTTCCTATTTCAAAAATTTATAACCGAAATCGACGACATTGATTTGTATTGGCATCTAATCTAAAACAATCGAGACCAAAACCAAAAAAAGGAAAAATCAATTGGGCTAGAAATCAAGAGGCTGATTACTTTGCAAACACTGTAAAATTATACCGACAAGGAAAATATGATTCAGATAGTTTTAGGCGCTTTAGATTACAACATGGTGCTTATGGAACAAGATTGGCAGATGATTATGCTATGGTTCGTATCAAATTACCTGCCGGTGAAATTTACCCAAATCAAATTGAAAGAATATCTCAGTTAAGTGAACAGTTCTCCATCGGCAGTGCTCATTTCTCCACTAGGGAAAACATCCAACTACATTGGGTTGTTTTAGAAGATGTTTCTGAAATTTTAAGAGGTTTGTCTGAGGTTGGACTTACTTCCAGAGAAGCATGTGGAAATACCGTAAGAAATGTTATGTGTAGCCCTTTATCTGGAGTTTGTCCTGATGAGGAGTTTGATGCAACACCTTATGCACTTGCAACTGCTAGATTCTTTTTACGAAATCCAATGGCTCAAAACTTGCCAAGAAAATTCAAATTTAATTTTACTTGCTGTGAAAAACACGGAATGGTAAGAATGGTTGATGTGGGATTGATTCCACAAACAAGAGAACAAGATGGTGCCACTCAAAAAGGATTCAAAATATTCTTGGGTGGTGGTCTTGGAAACAAATCTTTTGTTGGCCATCAGCTTGAAGAATTCACTCCAGAGGAAGACTTGCTTTATACTTCAATTGCAGTAATGAGAATTTTCGATAGGTTAGGTGATAGAAAAAATTTAGCAAGAAACAGAATGCGTTATCTAGTAAATGATATGGGATGGGAAAAATTCCAAAATCTAGTTCTAAAAGAAAGAGCAATTGTACGAGCAACACAATCTGTTGTAACAAGATTAAACGTCGATGATACTCCAAATGAAATAAAAAGACCAATTCGTGTTTCTGATGAAAGTGGTTCAACTGCAGTTGATGGATACGCAAGATGGTTAAAGGGAAGTACCTTCAAACAAAAACAACAAGGCTACTATTCGGTTTTTGTAACTTTGGAAGCTGGTGATATCACCTCTAATCAACTTCATGTGTTGTCTGAATTAATCCAAGATTTCTCATCTGAAGGCCTCGCAAGAGCAGGATTTTCGCAAAACATCTCTTTAAGATATGTCCATGAAGATGATTTACCTCATCTTTATACTAAATTACTAAGTGCAGGACTTGCAAAATCTGGTTCATTGACAATGTCTGCTCCCATTGGCTGTTCTGGTACTACCTCTTGTAATTTGGCCCTTACAAATTCCCATAGATTGGCAAAGGAAATTCAAAGGAAATTTCTTGAATTGAAACTAGATGAGGATGATGATTTGCGAGACTCTTCAATTAAGATTAGCGGTTGTCCCAACTCTTGTGGACAACATGGTATAGCTACAATTGGATTCTTTGGAGGAGGAGGAAGAGTCGATAAAGACATGTATCCAAACTATATGATGCAATTAGGTGGAAGATCAGATGGTGAGACCATGCTTGGCATTAGCTGCTTAAGAGTTCCAGCAAAAAGAGTAATCCCGACAATCTTGAAGATAATTGAGGTCTTTAAAGAAAATAAAAAACCTGATGATGATCTTAAATCTTGGATTCACAGAGTGGTAAATGGCATTGATGATTCTAAAATAAAATCAATAAATGATCTGAAAGAGATTCTTACTCCTCTTAGTTTACCGCCATCAAAAACAGAAGATCCTGACTTTTACGCTGATTACGGGAGTGATACAAGTTATCATACAAAAACCGGTAAAGGTGAATGTGCAGCATGAGCCAAGAAAAAGTGGTAAAGACAACTACTGATATTGATTCACTTCGATCTGAAATTAGGGATAAAAGTGTAAGAGTAATTGATGTCAGACGAGAGGAAGATTACAAAAAAGATCATATTCCAACTTCAGTAAATTTACCCTTAGCAAATTTACTTTCTGATGATAGTCCTGAAAGAGTGCAAAAACTCGTAAACTCCATGGGGATAGATGATGAAACTTCCGTTGTTGTGTATGACGATACATTTGGAGCCCTTGCATCAAGGGTTGCATGGACATTAGAATACCTCGGGCATTCTGATGTTTCTTTGCTTGAAACTACTTATGGTAACTGGAAATCCCTTGGTCTAGAAAAAGATAATGTAATTCCTGAAATACAAAAAAAAGAACATTCCATTAACCTAAGACCGGAAATTTTAGCAACATCAGATTATTTAGAATCTGCAAAAGAAAAAAAAGATGTTATTTTAGTAGATAATAGAGAGCGGTTAAATTATCTTGAACAACACATTCCAGGCGCAATAAGCCTTCCATATCGTACTCTTGCAAGTTCTGATAAAATACTGCGGCCAAAAGAAGATATGAAAAGACTACTTGATAACAGAGGAATTTCAGGTGATTCTGAAATTATAACTTATTGTGGCAGTGTTGGAACCTTATCTGGACTTGCCTATTACGCATTAAAATCAGTAGGACTTCCAAACGCAAAATTGTATGTGAGGTCTTTCAAAGAATGGAAAAGCCTATCCAAACCTACTGAAAAACAAGAAGATGCAAACTATTGGGATTTATCTGCTGAATAATTAAGCTACTTCCTCTCGCAGCTTTTTAGTTATTGTGCTTTCTATATTGTCAAACAAATCAAGCATCTTTTCTTTATGATCAATAATGTAATCTACTCCTCTGTCCTTGAGTCTTATCTTCCACAATCTAATTTCTCTATGCTCATCAAAGAAATTCTCAATCATTGGCTCACCAGACCTTGATGTCTCAATGAATTCATCAAAGATGTCAATAGCTTTATCCACATCTTCTTCTTCTATTGCCTCTTTTGCAATTTGAATTGCTTCGCTAAGATTCTTTAGATTTTTAACAGGAGTTGGTAATTTCTTTCTTGTAATTCCAAACAATCCTTTCTTTTCCTCTCCCATTCTTTTTGCAACATCTGGTGCAAGGTCCCACACAGGAATTCTATGAAGGCCATCTCTTTTTTCGTTTTGAATAATCAAACCTTTACTCATTAATTTTTGTAAGGCTTTTTCTACATCTATTTTGTCAATGAACGTAGTCCATACTATAGCTCCTATGGTGTGATACCCCTGTCTTATTGATTCCAACACTACCACTTCTTCAATTTTCTTAAATCCGTCTTCTGTTCTAACATTTAAGAAATCTCTATCCCTGATAGATTTTCTTGCATTTTTTACATCAATTTCAATAGAACGTTTCAGTGATTCCAAAGATTCTGGTACTTGATTAAGCAAGGATTGAAAACATGCTTTGTTATACCAAGCCATTCCATATGTTGGATCAGATTCTACTGCTTTTTCTGCTGAGTCAAGTGCCTTTGCATATTTTTTTTGCTCATAGTGAACTAAAGACTTTAGATTCCAAGCCTCAGGATTTGTAACATCAATATCTAAAATTTTATCATATACTCTTAGTGCTCCAGAATGGTCATCAAGATGGAATCGTGAATAGCCCAACTTCATTAAAGTTTCAATATTATCCGGATCAATTCTTAAGGCCTGCTCAAAAACTTCCACAGCTTCTTCTAGTCTTTCATCGGCCATGAGATTAACTCCTTTCTTGAATAGTTTTTTTCGATTATAATCTGCGTCAACTAGGCTTGTAATCTCTTTTTTTTCTGAACTTTCAGATTTTTTTTCCTTTGCTTTTCTTTGAAATGGCCTCTTCACTAGCTGATAATGGACATTTTATCTAGATAAATACTATCCTCATAGCACCCTGCCTCTCAATAGTGCAAATCCTTGAAAATATAGAAATACTTGGAAATCGCACAAACGGATGTGTCTTATTCTAAACTAGATGTTGAAGGACCAGCACCATTTAGAGAGTCTGGAGTCTATGAAGTTCAAATATCTGTTGTATCTGAAAGACCATCTGAAGATCAAATAAAAAATAAAACTTTTCATTCTCTTTGGAGCGGAAACTTTCATCTTCGAGTTAGAAATGGAATATTTTCTGAAACATTAGGTTCTGGGGATAATCCCATTCCAGAATCTGTTTACACATATGAGAAAATTTGGGTTGTTGTAAATGATTTACTCTCTTCTTTGAATTCTGTTTTTGATGTGTCTATTGGTTCTCCATTAAAACAACCAAAACCAACAACTGCCTCCGCTCCCTCGCCTGTTTCCGAACCTTCTTCTACTGATTCAAAACCTAAAGGTGAACCCACTCCAAAACAAACTTTTCAAACCTCCTCTGGTTCACAAGGTCCAACCGGGCCTCCTGGTCCTCCTGGAGATAAAGGTCCAACCGGACCAACCGGACCAACCGGACCAACCGGACCAACCGGACCAACCGGGCCTCCTGGTCCAAGAGGACAACCTGGACCTCAGGGAGATAAGGGTCCTCAGGGTCCCCCTGGTGATAAAGGTCCATCAGGAGATAAGGGATTAACCGGTGCAAAAGGCACAACCGGTGACAAAGGACCATCTGGAGATAGAGGTCCAACCGGTGACAAAGGATTAACTGGCGATAAAGGAGACAAAGGAGACAAAGGATTAACTGGCGATAAAGGAGACAAAGGTGACAAAGGACTTTCTGGTCCACCTGGAGAAAAAGGAGAAAAAGGACCAACCGGTCCCATTGGCGATAAAGGACAAGTGGGCCTTCGGGGACCAATGGGAGATAAGGGAGAAAAAGGATTAACTGGCCCAACAGGAGATAAAGGACCGCTTGGACCTAGAGGTCCTCCTGGTGAAAAAGGAGACAAAGGTCCCCAAGGAGTTTCTGGTGATAAAGGATTAACTGGCCCTGCTGGTCCTACAGGGGAGAAAGGATCTGTTGGACCTTCGGGAATTCAAGGAGATAAAGGAATTACAGGGCCTCCTGGTGAAAAAGGACCAAAAGGACCACTTGGCCCTCAAGGTGAAAAAGGCCAGCAAGGTCCTCAAGGACCAATTGGTGATAAAGGATTAACTGGTCCTACTGGTCCAATTGGTGAAAAAGGAACTCAAGGACCTCCTGGTGAAAAAGGACCAAAAGGACCACTTGGCCCTCAAGGTGAAAAAGGCCAACAGGGTCATCAAGGACCAGTTGGAGCAAAGGGATTAACCGGTCCTGCAGGACAACAAGGAGATAAAGGCCCTCCTGGTTCTCAAGGTGAAAAGGGCATTACTGGTCCTATGGGTCCACAAGGAGAAAAAGGACCAAAAGGAATTCCTGGCCCTATTGGAGAAAAAGGACCAAAAGGATTGGAAGGGCCCATCGGAGAAAAAGGTCCTCAAGGTCCTCAAGGTCCTGCAGGTGAAAAAGGTCTAACTGGTGTTCCTGGTCCACAAGGTGAAAAAGGTGAAAAAGGGGCAACTGGTCCGACAGGAGAAAAAGGACCCATTGGTTTACCTGGTGCAACTGGTGATAAAGGCCCACAAGGCCCACAAGGTCCTCAGGGTGAGCGAGGTCCATCTGGCCCTCCTGGAGAAAAAGGCCCACAAGGTCCTCAAGGAATTCAAGGTCCTCAGGGTGAGCGAGGTCCAACAGGTCCAATTGGCCCTGTTGGTGAACAAGGCCCTGTTGGTGAACAAGGTCCTGTAGGTCCTCCAGGTCCACGCGGTCCTCCAGGCCCACCTGGAGAAAAAGGAATCGCAGGTGGAATGTCTTCAGAACAAAAAGCATTGTTTAAAGATCTTTTAGAACTATTGACTGCTAAAGATGTTATTACAACTGAAGACCAAATTAAATTAATGAGCTATCTTTACTGAGTGTAATTCAATTTTTTTCAATTTAATTCTTAATACACAGTTTCATAAATTTTTTGTGTAAGTGATTTAATTTAAAATATCTTTTTTATTATTTTGAAAATTAGAAAAAGGAAAACAAATCGTCTCTAAATGACGATTGTTGATTTTTTTTGAAGATTTATCGTCTTCTTTTTGCAGCTGCTTTTCTCTTAGGAGCGGCTTTTCTCTTAGGAGCTGCCTTTCTCTTTGGAGCTGCTTTTTTTGCTGCGGTTCTCTTAGGAGCGGCTTTTCTCTTAGGAGCTGCCTTTCTCTTTGGAGCTGCTTTTTTTGCTGCGGTTCTTTTTGCAGCTGCTTTTCTCTTAGGAGCGGCTTTTCTCTTAGGAGCTGCCTTTCTCTTAGGAGCTGCTTTTTTTGCAGTTGATCTACGTTTAGTTGCAGCTTTTCTTTTTGTAGCCATTAGAGATCTGCGCATTTTCATCATTTTTCTATAGTTAAACTAAAGAAAATTACACAAATTGATAACAATTTGTCAACGAAAATTTATTTTTTTAAAATTATTTGATCGTAAATCTTATTTTATTTTTTTATTTTAAAAAAAATTTTATTTTTTATGTTTTTTACTTGATTTAGGTTTGAAATTGTTGGTAAATAACTCTCTAACATGGTAAATTAAGTGTGATTTGAATTATTTTTGCATTTTGTGATTAAAACCTTGATCTATTTTTCTTTGCTTTCTAATTTTACATTCCACGTTTTTTAATTATTGTCAATACATCTTCGTCTAGTAAAATATGACCTAGACCCACGCGTTGCCCGCCAAATTTTACACTCTTCCCCCATACCATTCCGTATCTAAATTGTTTTTTCATGTGGCGATGAAGTTTGTTACAAACATCTTCTACAGTATCTCCTTCTCTAGCTATCAATGGTTCTTTGAAATCCGTCTCTCCACCTTTTGGTCTCATGTATATTCTGATAAATTTTAATTTCTGGTAAATCCTTTCTTTGAGTAAATCGATATTAATATCAGAATTTGCTGATACTTCAATTACGTCTGATTTGATTTTTTTCTTTAAATCTTTAAGAAATTCTTTGTCTACTAAATCTATTTTATTTAGAATCGTTAAGGACTGTGAATAACTTATGTTTCCTGCAATATAGTCTGCAACTTGCTCTGATGTAACATCCTCTCTTATTACCACTCTGGCACTAATTATGCCATAAATGTGAAGTAAGTCTTTAAGGTGTTTTTCAGAAATTTTTGTGAGTTTCACTTGTTGAGCCACTGCTATTCCCCCCATGGCTGATTTTTCAATAGTAATGTTTGGAGGAAGTGTGTTCAATCTTATTCCGATATTTCCTAATTCATTTACCAAGACATCTTCGTGGTAGGGTTGAAATACATCGAGCACTAGTAAAACCAAATCTGCGGTTCTAGCCACTGACAAAATTCTTTTTCCTAAACCTTTTCCAGTCGAAGCCCCCTTGATGATTCCTGGAAGATCAAGAACCTGTATTTTTGCTCCTCTGTACTCCATCATTCCTGGTACTACAGTCAAGGTGGTAAATTGAAATGCACCTACAGTTGATTGTGCATCTGTTAGTTTGTTAAGCAAAGTAGATTTTCCAACACTTGGTAATCCAATGAACACAACAGTGGCATCTCCTGCTCTTCTAACATCAAAACCATCTGTCTTTGCACCACTTTTTTTTGCAACAGTATCTTCTTGCTCTCGTTTGAGTTTTGCAATCTTTGCTTTTAGTAGTCCTAAATGATGTTCTGTAGCTTTGTTGATTTGAGTTCTTGCCATTTCATCTTGTATGGCCTTGATTTTTTCAGGAATTCCCACTTTTATTCAACCTTTTTTGGATTCTTTTCAAATAAAATCGTATTATTCTTTCTAATACTTGTTATTCTGGAGCTTGGAATTTTTTGAAAATTTTCAGACTCTTCAATAAATTCCTGCAGCTCTACTTCTCTAACCCTTTCAAAATCTCGATATGCTACATAATACAAATTAATTTCATTTGCAAATTTTGCTTTGCTAAAAATCTCCTCTATGATGCCTTTCCTGGTCATTTCTACTTTGTTTTGATCACTACATATTAGTTGAATCAATTACGTAGCAAATATTATTCGGTATCTAAAATTGACTTTGTGAATACTAAAACATTCGCTGTGGATATAGATGGCACAATAACAGAAAACGGGGGAGGTAGGATTCATCTTGAGGCACTAGCTGCTTTACGTCATGTAAAAAATCTTGGGCATAACGTAATTTTTGTGACGGGAAGATCATCTGTTGAAGGCTATCTACTATCTGTGTTTGGTGGTACTACCAAAATTGCCGTTGGCGAGAATGGCGGATGCATTACAACTGATGCAAATGAACATGTTTTACTAGGTGATATCAAAAAATGCCAAGAGGCATTTGAAATAATTCAAGGTAAAATAGACAATGTAATTGAAAAACCTGTTTTCCCACGATTGACAGAAGTGGTTTTAGAGAGAACTTTTGATCTTGATCTGGCTAGAAACTTACTGAATAAAGAAAATCTTGACGTTGTTCTCTCTGATAGTCAATATGCATTCCATATCAATTCTAGTGGAATTGATAAAGGTGCAGGATTTGAGCAAATTATGAAAAAACTCTCGATTTCTCGAGATGATGTAATTGCAATCGGTGATAGTGCAACC
>JASFMV010000017.1:0-13847 GCA_050117375.1 Nitrosopumilaceae archaeon
ATTTCCTGGATTTCCAGGTGGTATGTGGCATATGGTTGTTGTACTTGATGAGGTAACTACTACATCGTCTCCAAACTCTTCAATATCTTCATTTGAATTAGATTCTGGTTCATAATCACATGCATTCAATACATCTCCATGACCCAAATGTGCGCTTAATGCTGATTCTCCAATTGTAATTGTGTGGTTATTTCCTGGATTTCCAGGTGGTATGTGGCATATGGTTGTTGTACTTGATGAGGTAACTATGGTGTTATCCCCAAACCCTTGGACTTCTTTTTTCTGTATTTTGATTTCTTCTCGAGCTTCTTCTCTTTCAGCTTTAGCTTCTTCTCTTTCAGCTTTAGCTTCTTCTCTTTCAGCTTTAGCTTCTTCTCGAGCTTCTTCTCTTTCAGCTTTAGCTTCTTCTCGAACTTCTTCTCTTTCAGCTTTAGTCTCTTCTCTTTCAGCTTTGGCTTCAGATTTTTGAATTTTCTTTTGATCTCGAGCCTCTTTCTTTTCTTCCTTATCAGGTTTGTCGGCAAAAGCAAAATCAGAAAATGATGGCGTATTTACAATTAATCCTAATACTAAAACTGACAGGAAGATAAATTTGATATTCATATTGTGTTTGAACTAACCTTGATTTGTATATATCAATGAGCTTGTATTGCGCCAATATTACAAATAACAATTTTTGAACACATTTTTCCTCATGTTTTGGACATTTTTGATTTAAAAATTCAGGTTGTTTTTACTTTTTTAGATTTCTAAACGGGTTAAGGTTTTATTCGGTAATTACAAAAAGAAATTATTGGCTGAGGCAATATTTCGTGAAAATAAACTTCACGATGTAGCTTTTATGGGATTTAGAACTGTTATTGGAGTAATTTTCATAGCTCATGGAGTTGGAAAATTCAATCCCGGTTTTGTTAATTTCCTTACTGGGTCAGTCGGCATGCCTGCAGAAATGCAAATTCCAATTGCATTGGCTGAGACTGCTGGTGGAATTGTATTAATTATTGGGGTGATTAACAGAATAACTGCCTCCATTTTGGCAATCGATATGTTGGGTGCTATTTTCATAGTAAGAGGAGCTTCTAACCTTACCGGACAAGGTGGGTATGAGCTTGATTTGATTCTTCTGTCGGGCCTTTTGGTGATCATAGTTGCAGGACCCGGCCGTGTTTCTCTTGCTCATGTAGTAAAAAAGATTCCAAGATTCCTACATTGATTTAATTTTCAGCTATTTTCTTTATTTTTTCAATTCATGGTGTTGAAAGTTATATTCGGCCAAGACACTGTTTCAATTTAATATCTATTGAAGATTTTGTTCTAGAAATTCAACAGTTTTGCTCCAGGCATCTTTGGATTCTTCGGGAGCATATCTGTCCCCAGAAGGATTTGCAAAGGCATGGTTGACTCCTGGATAAATGTGAATTTGGTTTTCAATATCTGCTTCTGTTAGGGCTTCTTCAAACTTTCCAACTGTTTCAGGAGGAATTCCTGAATCTAATTCCGCAAATATGCCAAGTATTGGCCAATCAATCATATCTAATTCTTGAGGATCCGTTACTAATTGTCCATAGTAAATAACCGTGGCATCCATGTTGCTATTGTTCAATGCGAGATTCAATGATTGACCTCCACCAAAACACCACCCAATTGATCCTATGCTTGAAGGAGAATAGTTAGTTTCCAAATATTGTGTTGCAGTGTTCATGTTTTGAGTCCATCGGGATTGCTCGAAGGAACTCATTAACTGTCTTGCCTCATCTGCCGTTGTCCCCACGCCACCTTCGTATAGATCTACAGCTAAAACCACATATCCGTGCGATGCTAACTTTTTAGCCATTTCCTTAATGTTCTCATTCAGGCCCCACCATTCATGAATCATTACAATTGCTGGAAAGTCTCCTTGAACGTTTGGCTTTGCAAGGAATCCTTCAACTCCGTCAAAATATGAAACATTTTCAAATTCCACGGAATATTCTCCAAGCGCAAAAATTTCAGAATTGTTGTTTTCTGAATCATAGTCTGGTAAAACATGAATTGCCCATCCACGTTCAATTAATTTGGCAACACTTGTTGGTTTGAGGCATGCAGGTTGTCCATTTGTTTGCTTTAGGACTAGCTCTAAACCTTCAGTACAAGTTACATTGATGGGATTTATTCCATCTTTGATCTGTTTTAGCGGTGGTGGAAAATATTCTACAGCTTCTGCATTCTGTAAATCCGCATGAATTGATATTGCAAAAACTGAAAGCAACAAAAGCATACTGGCCTGAAAATAATTGCTAAAAGGTTTAATTTTCAATATATTGTTTAGAATTTAATTAGATTTATGTTGTTTGCACCTGATTTTTTTAAACCTTTCAGGATGTTCTTTGATATATGTTGTGGAATTCTTTGTATAGGTTATAGGCCACATTTTGTAAGTGGGAAATCTCTGTTACTGTTTTTTTCCCTTTTGCAATTTCACGCATTACGGTCATACATTTGTATGTCTTAGTTTGATTTGGCTCTTCAGTTCCAGTCCAGATATCAAAACATTGTTCAAAATCTAAACAGAATTTCAAAATGATGATCTCCCACTCTTCGGAGTTTGTAGGAATTCTCATAGATTGTGCAATTTCTTCAAACTCATTTTTTCTATCTCTCAAAAGCAAATCCAAAGCTTTCTTTGCTCTTTCAGGATCATACCCTTCGATTAAGCCAATTCTACTCATGTTAGGAATTAATCTTGAGGGTCTATTAATGATTATTCTGAAAATCATTTATGAGTATGCTGCAAACTAAGAGTGAAAGAAACTTTTGTTCTTCTTTTAATTAATAAAATATTATAAGAATTATGACAAATTTCGCTGAAGAAACTTTGGAGAATATACGGGAATTATCCTGGCTTATTATTGACGAAGAACAATTTTCCTCAAAAAGACAAAATAATAGACCAAATCTAATTTAACTTCGTTTTCTTTATTTAGAATAATTCGGAAGCTGAATAGTGCTGGCTGCATCCTTTACGTAGTGTCGACGGATTCTTCACCAGTAAACCGATGCCAGATATGAACCGATAGTGAAAATATCGTATCAGCTTCCTATACATTATATGCATTCATAGAATAAAAAATTGATCCTCATGTCCCAAATTTGGTAAATTGGATGAATTTTTGAGGATTTCCTAAAAAAGTCCAACTTTTGGGGAAAATTATACCTAAATAATCCATCCTGCATTTTATTTTGGATGCTGATGATGAGCGGAAAAGCCGTCTGATTGTTGATGAGGATTATGAGTAATGAAGCATCTGCAAATTTTATTTTAGCTATGTTATTTTGTCTGTAATGAATAGTCTTACTGATACCTTGAGATTAGCTGCATTGTTTTCAGGAGGAAAAGATAGCACATATGCTATCTATTTGGCAAAAAAACAAGGACATGACGTAAAATGTTTGTTGAGTGTATTTCCCAAATCTGAAGAAAGTCATTTACTGCACCACCCAAATTTAAAATGGACAAAACTGCAATCTGACTTGATGAATATTCCCCAAATAACTATTGACTCTCCAACTGATGATACTGAAAAAGAGGTGGATTTGCTAAAATCTATTCTAACTATGGCAATAAAGGACTATGATGTGGAAGGATTGGTTCATGGTGGAATAAAAAGTAAATTTCAAAAAAATAAATTTGAAAAAATATGTAATGAATTAAATTTGAAAACTATTTCACCCTTATGGGAATCCAAGCCAAAGAAATACATGAACGATCTAATCTCATCTGGATTTATTTTCATAATTACAAACGTGTCTTCAGACGGTCTGGATGATTCTTGGCTTGGTAAAACGATTGGAAAAAATGAGCTTGATATTCTAGAAAATTTGTCAGAAAAATATCAATTCAATCTAAATTTTGAAGGTGGCGAGGCAGAAACCTTTGTTACCAAATGCCCTTTGTTTTCAGGAAGTATTGAAATTGAAAAAGGAGAAAAATTCTGGGATGGATACAGAGGAAGGTTTGAAATAGTGGATGCGAGGCTAAATTACGATGCTTGACGGGCTCAAGACAAATCTTAGAGGTGCTATAAAGAAGATTGTAAAATCATCTGGAATAGATGAGGAATTAATCAAAGAGTTGTCAAAAGACGTACAGAGAGCTCTATTGCAATCAGATGTTAATGTAAGATTGGTATTGGAGATTACAAAAAATCTTGAAGAGCGTTCTCTTAATGAAACTCCTCCCCCTGGCTTGTCAAGAAAAGATCACATTGTCAAGATTTTGTATGATGAACTCTCAAAATTACTTGGAAATGAAACTGAATTTAATTTCAAACCCGGTAAACAAAACAAGGTAATTCTCCTTGGTATTCAGGGAAGTGGTAAAACTACTGTTGCATCTAAACTTGCAAAGTTCTTGACAAAACAAGGATATTCTGTTGGGGTTATTGGTGCTGACACATATCGACCAGGAGCATTGGTTCAACTAAGAACAATGTGTGAAAAATCCAACGTCGAAGTTTATGGTGATGAAAACAACAAAGATTCTCCTGACATTGTAAAAAATGGACTAAAATATTTTGAAAAACTACCTTTGGATATTATTCTAATTGATACTGCAGGTCGTCACAAGCAAGAGCAAGACCTTCTAGATGAGATGGAGCGAATTAACAAGGTCGCAGACCCGGACCTTGCATTACTTGTTATTGATGGAACAATCGGCCAACAATGCTTCAATCAAGCTGAAGCCTTTAACAAAACAGTTCCAGTTGGGGGAATAATTGTAACCAAACTTGATAGCTCTGCCAAGGGCGGTGGTGCTATTGCAGCATCTGCAGCTACTGGAGCCCAAATCATGTATATTGGAACTGGTGAAAGAATTGATGATTTAGAAAAATTCTCTCCAACTAGATTTGTTGGCAGGTTACTTGGGATGGGTGATATTCAAGCTGTTTTAGATTTAGCAAAACGACTAGAAAACGAAGGAGATGAAGTGCGTCTGAAGAGGATCTCAAGCGGAAAAATGAACATGGAGGACTTTTTTTATCAGTTAGAGGAAGTAACAAAGGTAGGGTCTCTTCGAGGATTTCTAGATAATATGCCTGGTCTTTCAGGAATGGTAAAAGATGATCAATTAGATCAAATGGAGGACCGTGTATCAAAATGGCGATTTATTATTCAGAGCATGACAAAAGATGAGAAAGCAGATCCTGACTTGTTTAATTCTTCGCGAATCAAGAGAGTAGCTCGTGGTTCTGGATGGTCAGAACATGATGTGAAGGAATTACTCAAAAACTACAAAAATTCTAAAAACATGATGAAGGCATCAAAAGGAAGACAAATGCAAGGAAATCTCCGACGAATGGGCTTTGGATAGTGTTCTGTTTACTTGAAAATTTGAATTAAAACATGCATACTATCAAAGAAGCATATCCCATTGCAAACACAATTCTAAAAAAACACTACCTATGTGATTACTGCCTTGGAAGACTATTTTCTAAAAAATTGAATTTATCTTCTAATCGGCTTTTGGGGAAAAAACTAAAACAAAACAAATCATCTTCAAAAAAATGTTATATTTGTAAAAACCTGTTTGACAACCTTTCATCTTACTTGAAATTAATGTTGGATTCGTGCAATGATTATGGTTTTTCTTCTTTTGTTGTTGGGGCAAAAATCAAACCATCTATAATTGACAGGGATGATGTCATTCGTTCAAAGTTTCAGTTACGAGGAATTGATAGTGTGAAAACAGATCTTACTCATGAGCTATCCAAACAATTTGCCAAAAAAACTAAAAAAAAATTTGATTTCCTTAATCCAGACATTACTTTGACTTTGGATTTTAAGGAGGGAACCTGTCAAGTAAGATCAAAAGAAATTTTTCTACAGGGAAGATATAATAAAACAAAACGTGGCTTTTCTCAAAAACAAAAGCCATGTGAAAACTGCTCTGGAAAAGGTTGCAGAGTCTGCAATTATCATGGAATTACTGAATATGATAGTGTAGAAGGTCAAATCTCAAAATTTCTGTTTGAAAAATTTGGCGGAACTAAAGCCAAATTTACTTGGATAGGAGGCGAAGATAAATCTAGTCTCGTTTTAGGTTCAGGGAGGCCATTTTTTGTTAGAATTCAAAACCCTCTCAAAAGAAAGCCAAGGCTACCAAAAACCCTTAAAACAAACTTTGTCAATATTCAAAACTGTAAAATTATTTCTAGTATGCCAAAAATGCCTCTCGATTTCAAATCATTAATTGAAATAAAAATCACAACGGAAAAAGAAATCTTATCTTTATCTCTTAAAAAATTAAAAAATAAATTAAAAAATCCAGTCGTTGTATATGAAAATTCAGGAAGAAGATCCGAGAAAGAAATTTTTAATGCAAAATATAAAAAAAACTCTGAAAACAAATTTACTTTGACTATTGATGTCGAGGGAGGTTTTCCTGTGAAGCGATTTGTGATAGGAGATAATGTTGTGCCTGGGTTGAGCCAAACATTGGATAATAATTGCAAATGTGGTGAATTTGACTTTCTTAGAATACAAATGATAACAAATAACTAGTGTGGTTTGGTAGATTTTTCATGCCATTGAGAAAAAAAGGTAAACATGCAAGATGGGCAGATCAACGAGCCAATAGAAGAAAAAATAAACTCTCAAAACGTGGAAAACCAAAATCTAGATAAACTTACATTTACAGCATTTTTACTTGAGAAGGAAGATTGGATCCATTAATTAGATTAAAAGATGCACACAAGTCAGGTCTTATCCCAGACGATGTTTTTGAGCTTGTTTTGAAACGTTTTCCCATCACCGTTTCCGGAATTAATAGAATTGAAAAGGCCTCGGGAATCCGTTATCCTGTTGCATATGTTGAGCCCTCAATTGTCTTGTCTTCCCCCAATTCAAATTCATACGAATTTGGGATTTTATTTGCCCGTACAATTCCCGTCGCATTTGAAGATCAATTCCGGGTAGTGATACAGATTACTGCCCCACTTGTAGCATATGGGCTCAAGGGAACTATTCATGCCATACTTGCCCACGAGTTT
This sequence comes from Nitrosopumilaceae archaeon, assembly GCA_050117375.1. Lineage (GTDB taxonomy): Archaea > Thermoproteota > Nitrososphaeria > Nitrososphaerales > Nitrosopumilaceae > Nitrosomaritimum. The sequence goes on from JASFMV010000017.1 coordinate 7,029, forward strand.
TTGCACTATCTTGAGCTAATGAGAAAAATATCCAAAATGGACTTGCTATCTGATGAAATTTCTGGCAATCTTTTTGAGAATGTCTATGCTGATGAGACTAGATTATTTGAGCCACGAGCAGTTTTTAAGGATAGAACACTGCTGGACCATATTACCAAACGGTTCCCAGCGGGATTCAGAGATTACAAATTGGAAGATAAGGTGATAAAATATTGGATTGATAAAGGCTTGCCAAAAAACAATGTGGCACTCGATTCCAACACGGTAAAGCTTTCCATGGCGTCTTTGTCAAAAATCAAACTTGATCCTAAATTTATAAAAAAAATAGATGAGCTTGAACAAAAAAGCAGCAAACTTCGAAAAAAGAAACTTTACTAGCCGACTATTCTACCTTTTTGATTTTTAATGAAAAAGTCTTAATCTTGCTATTTTTGAGATAATCTATGTCTTCTTTTGATATTGAATGGAAAGGTAATTTTTATGGAATTTACTGGGCTTATGAAAAAGATCGCTTAGTAGTGTCTACCGTTTTTGAAGATAAGGATGAAGCTCTGCAGCTAGCAAAAGAAGTTGAAAACTGGAGTGACAAGTTTACGAGAATGACTTTGATTGAAAAAAATAATGATGAATATGCACTTTGTTGTTATCAAGATCCGCAAGTTTCAAAAAGTGAGAAAAACCTTGGGCTTTATCGTTCAGGAATGAGACAAGCAGGAGGGTATGAGCGAGCAAAACCAATGATTGAAGAAAGGTCCCCTCTTTTACAAATAGCATATGCTGCAGACGTTCGTTCAATTAACACCTATGAACAAATTTCTAGATTAGTACCGATAAAAAAATGTCGAATAATAAAAGAATCAGATCTCAAAAAACAAGAATTCTTTTTTGAAAGAACTGCTCATAAAAAAAATTTAGCAGAACGCACATAGGTGAAAAAGTATTTGCCAAACAAAAACTCAGAATTCGAAATTAATTTTCAAGCCCATAAAGTCTATGTTCATAGATGGCCTATGAACTCTCAACCTTGGAGTGAATCCTTCATTGAGGAAATGGATAATATAAACAAAAATAAAGAAAAAAAGAGTATTCACATTAAAGACGCCTTAGTTCAAATTGGCAATTACTGTTTTGATGAAATTAAAAAAATTGGAGTAACTGTCCCTTTATTTAAAAAAGAAACAACTATGGTTTTTGAGGGCAAAATACAAGATTTTTACGCTCATATTCATATAACTACCATGGCAAAAAACTATCTAGAAATTTTTAATGCTCTGATGAGTTGGAAAAATAATCTTGATTTGAAGTGAGATTTTTTCAATGTCTGATCGAGATTATTATTGACAATAATTCTCAAATCCTAAAGGTTTCTAGAAATGTCCCTATGGAGTGTAAGAAAGGATACGTTCATAATTTTGCATGGTTTGAAATTCAATCAAAAAAAATGTGTATTAACTGTGGGCTTGAAGAATCTGATTAAATTTAACCTCGTCACCAACTCTTATTTTCAAAATCTTGATTCTTCCATATACTAAAATAGAAAATCAAAACCTTCCTTTTTATGGTAATTGAAAATGACGGAACTTTTTCTGTAAGGGAAATAATGAATCCTAATGTGGTTTCCTTAGGCCCTGATGCAAGTCTCAAGGATGCAGCAGAATTGATGGCGCAACAAAAGATAGGATCAATTGTAATTATCGATAATAATAAACCAGTTGGAATTATTACTGAAAGAGATTTTGCTACAAAAATTATGCTAAAACCATATTCTGCTGACACCAAAGTCTCGGAAGCAATGTCCTCTCCGGTTGTGCATATCTCCTCCGATCAATCAGTAGCGGATGTAATTGATATTATGGCAAACAAAGACATCCGAAAAGTACCTGTGATTGATGATGGCAAAGTCATCGGGATAGTTACTGGTACTGAATTCCTACGTCTTTTCGTTCAGGCAAGTGATGAAGATATGCAAAAAGCATACCAGCAATACGTGAAGCGAGTATATTCTAATTGGTTTACAGAATAGATATTTTTTGATATTATTCCTACTTGGAATTACTTTATGATTAAAACTGGACATTTTGAGAGTTGGCTGATTTTGTTGCTAACGCTACCTAGAACCAGTCGATTAAATCCAGTTTGACCGTGTGACCCCATTATTATAAGATTAATTTTCCTAGATTCTGAAAAATCAATTATTTCCTTTGCAATAGATTTTGTTTCCTGAATGTTGATGGACACAGGGATTTGTGATTGTTCTGCCGTTTTTTCTAATTTTGTAAGAAAACTTTTGGCATATTTTTTTGCATCTGATATTATTTGCTTGTTTATTCTTTTGTCGACATACCATGCACCTAAATTATCTTTCTCAAGGCAAGACAATACAAACACTTTTGATTTGTGTTTTTTTGCAACTCCTAATGCTGCTTTGAATGCTTTCATCGAATAAGAGGATCCATCAAAAGGAACTAAAATTTTCGAAAATGCCATTTATTTTACCACCATTACGGGACATTTTGCTTTTTGTGTGACCTCGTTTGCTACACTCCCAAGAATTACCTTGTTTATGCCAGTCCGTCCATGTGAGCCAATAACAACTAGATCAAACTTTCGTGAATTAACGTAATTTAGAATAGCTTTTGAAACAGATGGGTCGTAAAGAATTTTCAATGTTAGACTCAGCCCTCTTTTTTGAGCTTGTGCTTGTAATCCCGAAAAAATCTTCTTTAGTACCTTAGAATGCTTTTCTAACAATTCCTTACTGTATTTCATACTGAACCCTATAGAAGGCTGATAAATTCCTGTTACTACAGTGGCTATGGTTATTTTACTTGAATTTGGATCTGCAATCTCTAATGCATTTTTGAATGCTCTACTGGCAAAACTGGATGAATCAAAGGCAACAAGAATGTTTCTAAACTCCATGACATTGAAAAACATATAGTGTAATATTAATTCCGATTAATCCTCCCAACTTTGAGAATTAATCCAAATCATTATTTTTTGACCAGCAATCACATTGCTTCCATGTGCAATTGGGACAATCATATGGTGTCTCACTTGATTTGCATTCTGAAGGAAGACAATTACAACGTGGACACTTGGTTTCCATCGCTAACCCAAACCAATCATTTTTTGATATATTTACATTTTGAAAGATTCTTCCCGGATGATTTGAATTTTTTCCTAATGTCTAGAATATTGAGTGGATTTTAGAAAATAATTTCGTTTTTTTAACTGGTTATTGATTAAATTCGGTAAGACCACATTTTCCACATGTGTGTCTGTCTTTGTGTTCAGACATGTAGATTCCTTTGCCGCACCTAGAACAATTTTTTTTAAGTCTAGATATTTTGTCTCCGTCTATCTTGAAATACTTGTAAACATTTGGACTAGAGCCTTTTTTTCCTGCCATTATTCTGTCTTCTCCTCTTTGGGTTCTTCAGCTGGTGCTTCTGTTTTTTCTTCTGGAGCATCTTCAGCTGGTGCTTCAGTGCTTTTTTCTGCTTCGGCAAGTTTCGCCTTTGCTTTTTCTAGTCTTGAAAATATTGTTGGATTAACATGTTTTTTGGCCAATCCCTCATCATCGTAAACAAAGAATGTTCCAGTGGTAACGGATTTTCCAGAATGACTTCGTAATCGCATAGGGATGATTACTTTGTTTGTCAAATTGAATTCTTTTGTAATCATGTCTACTGCTTCAAGTTTTTTGAGCTTTCCCCCTAATCCTGCAAAATTACAGGTCAACTCTCTACGTGATAGGAATGTGTTATTCACATCACTAACGGTTTCTATTATAGACATGTATCGAAAATCCTCTTCATATTTCATATAAATCTTGATTGGAATCCAAGAACAAATTTAAGAAATAACCCACTACTAGCCGTATGGCCAGATACATGCTCCATCTGAAAAATAAAGAATTTACTCCTACAGACTCTCGAAATTTGGTCTATAAGGCAAGAGATCTTTGTTCGGAAATGAATGCATCAGTTAGGGTAGCAAGAGTTGCAAGTGATTTTGTAGAGTTTGATGTCGAGGTCGAAAAAAATGATTTAGATTCACTAGTTGAGAAATTAAGCCCACTTGGAGATCTTGATAATGCTAGACATATTGCAGAAGAAAATATAGAAAAAGAAAAAGGAATAGAGGATGGAATTTTTTATTTTAACAATGAACGATTTTGGGAATGTCATGAGGCATTTGAAGGGGTGTGGAAACAATGCTATGGCAGAGAAAAAGAATTAGTACAAGGGATTATTTTACTTGCAGTTGCTTTTGCTCATTGCCAAAAAAACGATTATCAAATTGGTTTGGGAATGCTTGATAGGGCCATGGAAAAACTAGGAACTTCACCTGCAATGTATCATAATATCGATATTGATAGAATAAGAAAAAAAATTGCAGAAATGCAAAAAGCAAAAACCTTGACTATATTTGAGATTTGATTAAATTCAAGGCAGTTGTTACTACTTCTGCGCCTTCAAGCAATCCAATACTTCCTTTCTTTGCTTGTTCCTCTGTCATTCTTGTAGTTCCGTCTTTCTTAATAAAATCACCTGATACTAAAACTGGTACAGGATCATCGCTGTGGCCTTTGTTAATGCATGGCGTAGAGTGATCAGCTGAAATTACTATTGCAACTTTACTTGAATCAATATTTTCAACTAGGGTTTTGAAAAATCTTTGGTCAATCTCTTCAATATTTTTCGTTTTGCCTATTGCATCTCCATCATGACCAAATTCGTCTGGTCCTTTGAGGTGAACATAAATGGCATTTTGTGTCTCCATTGCTTTTGCAGCCACTCTGGCTTTTTCTTCATAATCCGTTAATCCGCCTGCCTCGAAGGCTTTCATTTTTAGAACGTCGGAAATTCCAAGCTCTACTGGCATATCTACAATACAAGAAAAATTCATAGAATATTTTTCATTAATTGGAATCACATCTGGATACTTGTTTCCTGCATCTCTTAATAGAATACAACTTAGTTTTTTCTTGTTTGCCTGTGATCTTTTTTTGTTAATTTCGCTGTTTTTCATTATTTGCAAAGATTGCTCTGTAAATTCATTTACCAAATCTGCTGTTAGCTTTGAATTTTCTGTTTCCTCTAAAGGAAGACATTTTTCAATTTTCATAAAATCTTCTACTGCTTTTGCAACTCCCATACCTGCAACTCTGGCATATGCAGGATCAGTATTGGTAATTTCTGAAGATAGATTTACTCCTTCGGCTCTTATTCTCACTGTGACTCTATGACCTATAGTTGGGGATACTACTACTGAAGAATTTGGATGGGAAAGTTTTATCTTTGTTTCAATTTCCTTTGCTATTCCTTCAGCATCTTCTTTCTCGATTTGTCTACCAGCTCTTCTGTCTATGATTGCACCCTCGTCATTTAATGTTGAAAAATTACCTCTAAGAGCTAAATCCCCATTTTTAAAATCAATTCCTACACCAATTGCTTCAATCACTCCTCTTCCTGCATAGTCTGAATGATGGAATTTGTAACCTAACATATTGAATACTGCAATATCTGATTCAGGGGCAATCCCTTTTCCTACTGATATCACCTCACCGATTGCACCGTTTTTTGCTATTTTGTCTAAAATGGGGGTATTTGCTGCCTCCAGAGGTGTTTTTCCCTCTAAATCTGGATGTGGTAAATCTCCGACACCGTCTAACAAAACATAGATCATATGGGTATCAGAATTATTCATGATAGTTTTCGATTTTTGAATTTTTAATGGTCTCCTTTAAAGCTTCCATAAAAATTTGCGATCACTGATTTTAAATCTATTTTTATTACTCGATGGGAATTTGTTATTTTTTTTATGTTTGGATGAATGTCTCATCTTCTTACATTTGCTATAATGTTCGATTATTTCAATGAATTTAGATTTTAGTAAACATTTTAACACGCATTTCCTTCAATCAAGAACTATGGGAGACATGAGAAAAGACTATGTTTCTGAACGTTTTATGATAATTTCAAAAAAAGATGACAAGGTAATTGATCCAAAAAAATTACCATATGCTCCCGGAAATGAATCTATGACAAATCCTTCAGTTCTTTCTTTGGTTGCAAAGGATGGTATGCTACAACGTCTTCAAGACAATGAAGACGAATATGTTAAAGATTGGTCTATTAGAGTTTTTGAAAGTAAAAACCCTGTTGTCTCCATTGATACTGAAAATTCTTATAGTGACAAACCTCATTATAGTGAACCAGCATATGGTTATCACTATGTGGTTGTGGCATCGCCTAAACAAAAAGATACTTTTGCCACAATCGATCCTGAACAATGGTCCAATGTTCTTGTTGTTGTACAGGATAGATTAAGATGGCTTTACACTCAGAAAGGCGTAACATATGTCTCAATTTATGGCGACCAAGGAGAAGAAGCTGGCAACAACAATCCTCATCCTCATCTTAATTTGATAACCTTTTCAACTATTCCTCCAACCATAGAAGCCGAAGCCGAAGCTTCTCATAACATCCTAAATGAAAAAGGCGTATGCGTAATGTGCCAAACCATCAATGCAGAAACAGGTAGTCCTAGGCAGGTTCTTCAAACTGAAGGCTTTATTGCGTTTTGTCCATGGTCTCCATCATATCCATATGAGTTTTGGATAGTTCCAAAAAAACACACTACTAGTTTTTCTAAAATCACTCAAAAAGAAATTAATGACTTGTCACTAATTTTGAGGGCGACATTGGGTGGTTTATCAAAAACTATCAAAAACGTATCGTATAATTTAGTGTTTCATCTTTCTCCAGAAAAGAAGAACAGTCGACAAATTCATTGGCACATTGAAATTTA
>JASFMV010000018.1:0-13760 GCA_050117375.1 Nitrosopumilaceae archaeon
CTTACCTTTGTACACTTCACCTCCAAAAACTTGGCAAAATTCAAATGAATGACAACGATCGTCTTAAAATTTTTATTTATGACGACGTCATTTTAATTCAAAATCAGTTTGGAAAAATAAAAGAATTTCCTAGATGTGAAATTACTAATGTAAAGTCATTTGTGTTAGAAATGGTAAAAACTGGAAATCTAGATGATTTGTTGATGTAATAAGAAATAAAGCTGAATTTCAAGCCTTTAGCTGACAAAGGGATAACTCTATCTGTGGTAAATAAGAAACAATGACCAAAACAGAAAACCTTGTAGAAAACATGGTTGGACAATTACAGGAAAAAGGATTAAAGGTATTGTATGCAAAGTGTGATGGATTTACAAACCCTGAAAAATTACAAGGTGCAGAACCCGATGTAATCGGGTGGGATTCAAATAATGAACTACTTCATGTAGGATTAGTTGCGGACTCAAAAATCATTAAACTAGATAATACTCAAAAAAAGATAGATGTTCTGGCAAAACTTTCGATGGGTTCTGGAAACTCAAAAGGTACTCATATTCCGTTTTACCTCGGAATTCCTAAAGATGCAGAAAATACTGAAGGCCAAAACTTTGCTGAAAAATTGTCTTCTCAACACTCCGTTTTAAAATTAAAATTATAAAAAATGACTAAAATCAATTACAGGAAACCTGTTGTTAGTGATGCAAGATCAATTTGCAATCTTGTAAAAAACAACAAGCCTCTTGATGAGAACTCAAATTATCTTTATGTTTTGCTTTGTCATCAATTTTCTGACACTTGCGTAGTTGCTGAAACGGATTCAAAAGTGATAGGCTTTATGACTGGTTTTGTATCTCCAAAAGACTCTCAAGCACTATTTGTTTGGCAGGCAGCAGTAGACCCTGAGTATAGGAATGAAGGAATTGCCAAGAATCTGGTTTCCAAGGCACTAGAAAATGCAGGATCAGGCATAAAATACATCGAGGCAACTGTCACATTTTCCAATAAAGCATCCCTGAAATTCTTGGAAAACCTCGCAGATGACCTTAAAGCCTCCATTTCGTTGACTCCCTTATTTTCAACAGATGTTTTGGGAGAGGGACATGAGCCTGAAAATCTTGTAAGGATAGGTCCAATCACCGGTAAATTACTGGAGGTAGAAGTTTGAAGGTAATTAGTTCTATGGAGTCTGATGTAAGATCCTATTGTAGGGCTTATCCTGTTGTTTTTGAAAAAGCAAAGGGAATTTACCTGATAGATGAAACCGGAAAAAAATATTTTGACTTTCTATGTGGTGCAGGTTCCATTAATTATGGCCACAACAACCCAATCATAAAAAAAGAAATCATAGATTATCTTAATGAAGATGGCATAGTTCATAGTTTGGATCTTGCAACAAAATCTAAAGAAGAATTTTTAGAGTCATTTCAAAAACATATTTTATCTCCACGGAATTTAACATACAAGATACAATTTACGGGACCTACAGGAACTAATGCAGTAGAGGCTGCATTAAAGCTAGCAAGAAAAGTTACTGGCCGTTCAAAAATAATCTCTTTTACAAATGGTTTCCACGGAGTTTCTTTAGGCTCACTTGCCGCAACGGGAAATTCTCATCATAGGGGTGGATCTGGAACTTCTCTTCATGATGTAAACTTTATGCCATATGATGGATACATGGGAAATAAAACAAATACAATTGACTATCTTAGACGTGTTCTAGAAGACAATAGCAGTGGAATTGATCTTCCTGCTGCTGTAATATTAGAAACCATTCAAGGTGAGGGAGGTATCAATATTGCAAGTTCAAAGTGGTTAAAATCATTACAAGAACTCTGTCATGAATTTGGAATTTTGATGATAGTGGATGATATTCAGGTTGGTTGCGGTCGTACTGGGACTTTCTTTAGTTTTGAAAATTCTGACATAGAGCCTGATATGGTAATACTGTCCAAATCATTGAGCGGATTTGGCTTGCCTTTTTCGGTTTTGCTCATGAAGCCCAAACTAGACATATGGGAACCAGGTGAACACAATGGTACCTTTAGGGGCAATAACCTTGCTTTTGTTAGTGCAAAAACCGCCATTGATAATTTCTGGACGACTCAGGAACTCGAGGCTGGAATCACTTTAAAATCAAATTTGCTCAAAGATCGCCTAAATGAAATTACTCACAAATACCTTTCATCAGAAATTGATGTTCGAGGTAGAGGACTAGTTTATGGTATAGATTGTATTCTTCCAGAATTGGCCGAATCTATTCGTAACAAATCCTTTGAGAATGGCTTGATTATAGAAACTTGCGGTTCTGATGATCAAGTTGTAAAATTCCTTCCAGCACTGATTATTACAGAAAATGAATTATCTCAGGGATTGGATTTGTTTGAAAAAAGTGTAAAGCAGGTAATGGAAGAATCTAATTTCCAAAAAAAACTTGAGGAGGAAATCATTCAGAAATGATAGTTCGAAATATTGATGATCTCAGAGAAACTGAAAGAGAGATACATGCTGAAAATTGGTCTAGTACTAGATTATTATTAAAAAACGACAATATGGGATTTTCATTTCATGAAACAATAGTTAACCAAGGAACAGAAACCAAAATCTGGTACAAGAATCATTTAGAAGCTGTTTATTGTATTGACGGAATTGGAGAAATAGAAGAAGATGATGGAAAGAAACACAATATTTCAAAGGGAACGATATATGCATTGGATAAAAATGATAAGCATACACTAAGAGCATTTACAAAAATGAAAATGATTTGTATTTTTAATCCTGCTCTCGTAGGTCCTGAAACCCATGATGAAAATGGGGTTTATCCCTTGCTAACTGCATGGGAGAAGGCAAGATGAGCCAAAACAAATCTCAAATGGATTTTTATCCGACACGAACGGGTAAAGATTCTAAAATAATTCCAAGAACTGATTCTGTGGTTTATGGTGAATCCTTTGTATCGTTATCTGAGGACCATGCAAAATTTTTTGAGAAAAATGGCTATCTGATATTTGAAAATCTATTTTCTGAAAATGAAGTCAAAAGTTTGTTTGATGAATTAAAAAAAATTTCTTCGGACGAGTCAAAAAAAGATTCCTCCCAATTCATTTTAGAGGAAACCGACAAAGAAGTGAGATCTATCTTTGAGATTCACAAGCAAAGTAAAATGTATGATGGGCTTTGCAGGGATAGAAGAGTTTTAGATGTGGCCAGACAACTCTTAGGAAGCGAAGTCTACATACATCAATCACGAGTAAACCTAAAACCAGGATTTGACGGAAAGGAGTTTTACTGGCACTCTGATTTTGAAACTTGGCATTCAGAGGATGGGATGCCTAACATGCGGGCTTTGTCGTGCTCAATTAGTTTGACTGATAACTTTGAGTTTAATGGCCCTCTGATGGTAATTCCAGGTTCACACAAGCATTTTGTTTCTTGCAGTGGACAAACCCCTGAAAAACACTACCAACAATCGCTAAAGCGACAGGAAGTAGGAACTCCTGACAAAGAAATCTTGGAAACGATGGTAAGGGAAGGTGGAATTGTGACTGCAAAAGGAAAGGCAGGTTCTGCAATATTTTTTGATTGCAACATAATGCATGGATCCAATGGGAACATCACTCCTTATCCACGAAGTAATGCCTTCTTTGTGTACAATAGTGTGAAGAATAAATTAACAGAACCGTTTTGTGGTTTACCTCCAAGACCTGATTACATTGCATCTCGTGATTTTACTTCTGTTGAACCAGTAAAAAATTTTCTAGTTTCACAAAGATGAATTTTTTTCTAAAAACCCAAAAATTTATTGAATCAGTCGAATATTTTTCAAAAAATGGAGAAATAAATAAACTTAGCCAAAAAATTTTTAGAATAATAAAAAACTAATAGTTCGAAGTACTTTTAATGGTATGATCCAAATTTAAATTGTGATTGATTTTGAGGATACTTCAGCAGAATTTTTAGAACTTGCTAGTGAGGTTCGACTCAAAATTTTATTTGAATTAATCGAAAAACCATGCCGTATTACAGTCTTGGCAAAAAAATTTAATGTAACCTCCCAGGAAATTCATAGAAATTTAGATCGTATGGTAAATTCGGGTTTGATCTTAAAACAAAAAAACAACAACTATGCAATAACCACATTTGGTAAAGCAATATGTACACAAATACCCTCAGTATCTTTTCTCTCTCAAAACAAAGAATTTTTTAAAACTCATAGTTTTGAAAATATGTCTCCAAAATTTCTAAGAAGAATTGGGGAACTTAGTAGTTCAGAGGCCATCACTGGCGTTGCCAAGGTTATTGAAACCTGGAAAGGCCTTTACAAAAATGCAGATGATTATATTTTCAATGTGTTGTCTGAGACGCCTTTGGATATGATAGAACTTATGGTGAGACGGGTCAAAAAGGGAACCAAATACAAGCACATAATATCTGAGAATGCTTCTATTCCCAAAGGTAGGAAGAAACTTCTTGAAAAATCAGGATTTTACCCATTACTTGAATCAGGATTAATAGAAAGGAGGATGCTCAAATCCGTACAAGTATCTGTAATAATGAATGAAAATTCAGCTGCAGTAATGTTTCCTGATTCTACTGGAAAGCCAGACCTACGGTCCATGTTTTACAGTGAAGATGAAACTTTTAGAGGTTGGTGCCTAGATTACTTTAGGCACTGTTGGAATATTTCAGACCCTTTTAAAGAATTTAAATTAACAGAATAAGCTTATTTTCAATTTCAAAGCTTATGAGCTGTAATATCTTAATTCTGCTTACCCTTTCTATGGAGAAATTGTTTGATCCTAAAGTATCCTATCTTGCATGTGAAAAAAATGTAAGAAAATATTTAGATTCTCTTTCAGATGAACAACTGCGTACTTTCTTTGAAAATATAGAATATACTCCTTTTCCAATTCTTTTGATAAAAGAATACAAGAAACGGTTTGAAAACTCATAGGGTGAAATCAAAATTGTCTTTTCAATCCATTTACAATCAAAAATGCCCTCGATGCAGCAAATCAAAAATCCTTTCTGATGTTGAATCTGAAGAACTCTTTTGTGGTGTTTGTGGTTTTGTAATTAGTGAAAAATCAGAGTATTCTGGACCTGAGAGACAATTTGTTGATGATCCTGTCAACAAATCCCATTCTGGCGACAAATCCACTCTAATGAGACATGATCGTTCTCTTAACACAATCATTAATCCTTTAGACAAAGATTCCAATGGAAAGTCTATTCCAACAAATATGAAATCATCGATGCATCGATTACGACTTTGGAATAACAGAACTATTGTTCATGATTCTGTAAATAGAAACCTACAACAAGCATTGGTGGAACTGCTCAAATTAAAAGAAAAATTATCTCTTTCTGATGCTATTGTGGAAAAGGCATCTTATATTTACAGAAAAGGATTGGAGAGAAAATTAGGAAAAGGACGGACCATATCTGCAATGATGGCCGCATCTCTCTACGCATCATGTAGGCAATCTGAAACTCCCAGAACTTTAAATGAAATTTCTGAAATTACTAATATTAAAAGAAAAACGCTTACTTTGTGTTACAGAATGCTTTTACGGGAATTGGAATTGAAGATGCCTGTAACTGATTCTACGCAATGTGTCTCTCGTATAGCTAGTAAGGCAGGATTGTCTGAAAAATCCAAGCGTTATGCAATAAAAATTCTGAAAAAAGCTGAAAAAAACCAACTCATTGCAGGCAAAGACCCTATGGGAGTTGCCGCAACTGCCCTGTATCTTGCTAATCTTAAAACTGGGGAAAAATTCTCTCAAAAAGAAATTGCATCTGCTTCAGGAATAACAGAAGTAACAATAAGAAATAGATGCAAAAATCTTAAACTGATTAAGATTTAGGTTTTTGGCAAAAAAAGGAAACACAAAATTTTATTCTGTTACCTTGATCTCAGACGATTTTGCCTTAAATTGTATTTTTGCATGTGTTCCATCACAACTTGGTTGTGTTTGTGATCGTCCGCATCTACACAAGGTAATGGTAGTTTTACCATTTACCTCGACAAGTAATGGGCCATCTTCAAGTGCTTTAATTTTTACATTTGACATTATTGAAAATCTAATTTTATGCTCCTTAAACATTTTCATTTAATATAAAAAATGAAGAAGGTTACTCTTCTCTGGCTTTGTCATGTGTCCAATAGTATGTGATCTTTGATGGAATGAGCCAGAATTTTTTTGTTCCACCATCAACTTCAACCAGACCTGATGAGCCATCAAATTTTACATTGTGCTTATGCAATTCGAATTTTTCACCTGTGTCTGACATTACCATCAACTCACCTTTTTCTTCAACCAACTGTTGAATTGTTTGTAATTGTGTCGTGGTTAAAATTTGTCAATAATCTTACTTTAGTACTTTTTCAAGGATTATTTGATTTTAATCAAAACATTTTATCTCTCTTTAGAAAAATAAAAGAATCTGAAAATAAGCTTATTTGTTGATATTTAGTAAAGTTGATGAAAAAAGTTTAAACTTTTTTCCATCTAATAATAATTAATGAAAGTAAAAAGTTCTGAAGAAATAAGAAAACTTAAAGAAATTATCAAAAAAGACATGGACACAGAACAAAAGGTTCCTAGAAAAAAACTAAAAAGAATGTTGGATGGTTTTTTCAATGGAAAACAGAAATCCATCTAGACTAATGAATAATTCATTTAAAATAAAATGAACTGCCAATCGGTAAACCTAAATGAATATTATTTGTATCAGAAAAAATGTAATTCAATCTTAAAGGAACCTGAGATTAGATTTGCAGGATTTTTAGATCGAATGGGAAACTTAGTTGCAGGGGATTTTAAAGAAGGTGTTGTTCCTTTAAATGATGAACTGGAGAGACGGAAGCTACATCTAGAAACAGTTCTCCGAGAGAAGATGCAACATGAATTTAATTATGATTTGGGGTCGGTAGAGTATACTGCAACAAGAAGGAAAAAGGTAATTACTTTTACACTAGAAATTGGGAATAAAATTTTGTTTGTTTCGACTTTTCCGGATAACGACATTGAAAAAACCGCCTCAAAAATACTTAGAATTTGTGAAATTTAATCAATTCAAATTTTGTCTACAGTTTAGTGGCCGAGTCTCTTGAGAATAAGGCATTTCAAATTTTAATTATAAAAAAATTTTTTTGCTAGCCTAATATGCCGCTAGCAACAAGATATGCCCCTGCACCCATTCCTATTACTGCGCCGATTCCCATGCAGATAAGGTCAAACTTTACGACCTTTTTGAATGGGGCATGGACTGTTTTGTTCCATGTAGTTTGGTTTGTTTCCATATCTATTGTATGGGAAGAGCTGTTCATAGGCATTGGTCTTAAACCAAGATTACAAGTAAGCTGACAAGCTGACTAGTGTTTATGATCCTCTGTTGCCATAAGCAAACATGCGAGAACAAACTGACCCTAACTACTCAGACACAAAATTAGATTCATCTTGTTCTCGTAGTTTTTCCCATCTTGATGAGACTAAAATTATCAGAAAATTTTTGGGAATGCCTAGAAACAAATTAGGATATTATGGAATCTATGGATTTGCAATAATTTGTCTTGTAGCATTAACTTTAGGTTTGTAACGGGATGATGAAAAATTAATTATTACACTCCTTACAAACTCACTATTGATTCTTTGATAGGTTTTTTACCTAAGGCTCTGGGAGACAACTATCAATGAATCAAAATACAACTATCTATATTGTAATTGGTGCAATAGTTGGTTTTAGTATTGCATTTTTTGCCTTCATGGATTCGCCACCAATACAAACAACAGAGGCAGAATCAAAAATATATCCAAAATTTGAAAACCCAAATCCTAAAAAACTTTCATACACCTTGATTGCCCAAGATGCTGAGATAGAGGTATCTCCAGGAATATCTGCCAAAGTATGGACATACAACGGAACAGTTCCTGCACCAACCCTGAGATTCTCTGAAGGTGATGATGTTACAGTAAAATTTGTAAATGAAACACCCTATGCTCACACCATTCATTTTCATGGAACACACGACTCTGAAAATGACGGCGTTTTTCCACAGATAATGCCTGGTGAAGAATATACCTATCACTTTGTAGCAAAAGAAGCGGGATTATTCATGTATCATTGTCATGCTTTTCCAACATCAGAGCATGTAAGAATGGGAATGTTTGGAGCAATGATTATTGATCCTGCAGTACGTCCAATGGAGCCTGCAAGGGAATATTTCTTTACGCTAAGCGAGTTTGATCCCAACAATGCACTAGAATATTTTACGGAATTTTACCCAATTAACGGATTTGCCAACCAATACATGGACAATCCAATCAGAGTAGTATCAGGTGAGTTAACCAGATTTTATGTGGTTGGAATTGGAGGAGTTTTACAGTCACCATTTCATGTTCACAGTACTATAATGGAAGTATATCCATCGGGGATTTTATGGAATGAGCCCTATTCTGCGCAGACCCACCTAATAGGAAACGGTGATACTGCAATAATTGAGGCAACATGGGACCAGCCAGGAAAGTACCTATTTCATGTCCATGGTATCCAAGAAGAAAGAGGATCCATGGCAATCATCGAAGTCCTTGAAGACGATTCATCTCTAATTGATGTTCAGACTCCAAGCAACAACCAAGGAAGCAAATCAATGATAAAATGGCAAGAAGATTTGATTAAAAAACTGGAACATCCTGAAATTATAACCTACAAGAATTTAGGGGCGCCAGTAAAAGTAGAAGCTGAAAAAATATCCACAGACAAGGTCTCAATAGTAAAAGACTCTTGGAACCCAGAAATTACCGAATCATATGATCCTTCTGCAATTGAAATCCAATCAGGAACCACAGTTACTTGGACAAATAATGACTTTGTTGTCCACACCGTAACGGATTTGGAGGATTCATTTGATTCAGGATTTATTCAAGCAGGAAATACATGGGAATATACATTTGAGAATCCTGGGGAATTTGATTACTTTTGTACATTACACCCTTGGATGAAAGGATATGTCAATGTTACATGAGAACACAAATTTTGACTCACAATTAAAATACCTACAAATATTTCAAATGATATGGCCTCTTTTGTAAGCATCAGCACCAAACTAATTTTGCTGGTCCTTGCAATAAGCGTCACATCTATTGCAATCACAACTGGCTTGGCCTATAATTTTGCAGACTCTCTTATTAAAGAAAATTTTAAAGAATCCCTAAGGGATGAATCTGAGACTAGAGGAAATACTATTGCCTCTATTATCGAATCAAGGATTGATAAATTACAGACTTTTTCAAAAAATGAATCACTTGTAAATGCTTTTGATGATTTGATACCAGGATTGGACGATGTCTCCTTTAATCGTATTCTTGAAAAACAATCGCCAAAACTACATGAGGAATTTCAGGAGTTTCAATTAAACGAATTTGAAGCGGGTATTCGTGACTTTCAAATCATCAATATGCGCGGAAAACCTATCTTTTCATTAAATGAAAAAATTGATCCATTTACCTATATCAAAGGCGATTACGAAGTAACTGATACAACAGTTGAATTTGTCCAGCACTTGGACAAAACACGTCTGTTGAAGATATCATTACCCGTTTACTCTAACGTCGGAAATCAGGCAGGAGTCATTATTGCAACTATGGGAAGTTCTGTTTTTGATAATATCTTGCTTAACCGATTTGGTTTGCATGATACTGGAGAAGTATATCTTGTCAATCAAAACAAGGTGATGGTATCTGAATCAATATTTTTTGAAAATGCCCCATTTAATCAAAAAGTAAACACTTTTGCAGTCTCTGAATGCTTTGATAATGGAAACAGTGTAGATGCTGCAGAATATACAGATTATCGCGATGTTGAGATCTTTGGATATTCTTATTGTAAACCTGAATTGGGATTTGTACTTCTAACAGAGGTTGATGAATCAGCAATTCTAAAACCAATTACTGAATTGCAAAATCGCATAGTTTTAGTTGGAATCAGCCTGATTGGAATTTCTATAGTTGTAACATTTGTGTTGTCTCAAAGAATTTCCAAACCTATTCTTAAACTCAGAGATGCAGCTAGAGAGTTATCCTCTGGTAACTTTGAAACCAGAACAAATATCAAAACCAATGATGAGATTGAACAACTCTCGACCTCTTTTGATGCTATGGCAAAAACAATACAAGAGACAATATCAGCAATAGGAAAACGCGAAAACATCATCAGGCAACAAGGAGATATTTTATCAAAATACTTTGAACAAAAACGGGACAGTTACGTTTGTTTAATAGATTTGGTTGGCTCTCTAAAGATAACTAAAGATCTAACTGAAGACCAGAAAAGACTCTACAGTGGGATATTCACAGATTCTGTTGTTCCAATCATAAAAAAACACCAAGGAATACCAATCAAAATTATCGATGATGCAGTGTTGTTTTATTTTCCGGTTACTGAAGATAATAAAAAAACCTTATCAAACATGCTTGATTGCTGTCTGGAACTATCAAAGCTTGAAAAAGAACTAAACGAAAAAACAACATCTGAAAATCTTCCAGGCATGGCCTACAGGATAAGTTCTGCATTTGGAGTTGTCAATGAGGCAAAAACCTCGGATTCTGTTCTTGATGATATTTTTGGAGAACCTGTTAATACTTGCTTTAAGATTAACCAATATGCTTTACCAAACTCCATAATAGTTGACGAGTCTGTATACCAAAAATCTCAATCGGCTGATTTTAAGTTTACCAAATTAGATAAGAGTATAGTAAAAGACTTGGACTATGTTGTGTATATTGTATCTCAATAATATTATCCATAATTCACCCTATCAAATTTGCATTGCACACATTATGCTATGAATTTTAATTGAATAAAATAAAATTATGAGCCCCTAAACCCGACAAGTTCAAATCCCCGACAACTGATTTGCTACCCAAAAACGGTTCAAGCCCTATTGGATTCGTATCTTTGTTTAGAATACTTTATGACTTTCCCATCAAAGGTTAATCAAGATATGAAATATTTTGTAATTTTATTTGGATTCCTTTTTTTACTTGGGTTTACGGGAATTGCATTTGCTCAATACATGGGAGATAATGACCCTCCAGAAGTCTTAGAAGAACGCATTGGTGTAGGACTTACCAAAGATATTACATGGGCTCCGCCCATTAAACAAATTAAACAATTTGAACGTGAGCCAGAAAATGTAAAGTGTAATTCTGACCTTGAGTTAATTTTTAAACTAAATGGCTCTCCTGCCTGTGTAAAGGCTGAAACAAAAACAAAATTAATTGAGCGAGGGTGGGGAAGTGAAAATTTTGAAAATACAACTTTGGCCTTGCAACAAGTGATAGATAGTTGTGCAAATGATTCACCCAAAGAAAGAATGGAAAATATTCTAAGATACACAAATGAGACTCATGTTTTTCTGAATCTTGGTTGTGAATGGAAGACAATTGGCAAATTTGTATCAGAACCTGAACCTCAACCAGAATCTGAATCTTATAAGCAATTACGTGATGCAAAAAAATCCTTACAAAATGCATATCATACTAATGTCAACTTGGGACCATTCTACATCAAAGATGTAATTGTTGGTTATGGAATAGGTGATGGATTTTTAATCGTAGATATGCTTGAAAAATATTTTGTCTCTGATGAGGATAGAAAATTAATCGAGCAAAAAATAATCGATATTACTGGTGAAAAAGTAGATATTGAATTTAATTCATCAAGTGCAATAGCTCCAGCAAACATTGAATCTGTATTTCCATATGTATGGAATAGTCTCTTGAACAAAAAAGGAATAGAATTTACGCCTAAAGAACAGTCTTATGCAAATAATGATGAGGGATATGATCTATATCATAGAGTTTGCTCGCCAATAATTGCCTCAAATGGAACTGAATTCTACGTTTCATCCACATTCATCTATGAGCCATTTGAGATAACTGGAACTTTTATTGATAAATTTAAACCTGATGACTGTTACAAAGTGTGGAGGACTGATACCATCTTGGTAGAGCCAGACAGAATTCTTAAGATATGGTTAGAAAACTATCACCAGAAATTAGAAAATGAAAATTAGATTTTCAATAACACTACTGGTAATCTCTTTTTCTTTGATTGTACCCTTCATTTTCTCTTCTGTATATGCTACATGCATGCCCAATGAGGATTGGCCAAAAGCTCCATGCCTTGACACAATTGGAAATGGAAGATACGATCAAGAAGAAGTGAATCAATGGACTGACTACTATTCATATAAAGGCTCGATATTCATGGAACAAAAATATCTGGCAATGAATGATGCGATAGAAAAGAACCTTCTCAAGGAGTGGGTTGGAATGTCACCTGAAAATCAAAATGTCTATGACTATTATTTTTTTTCTGGAAGAGCTCCAAACATAGGATTACACTATGGTCAATTTGATATAATTGAAGTAAATGAAGAAGGTGCACCTGAACTGGGAAAGCCAACATTGCCCAATCTTAGGCCTGTACGTGACTATGATTATGGTTTAATCAATTTGGTTCTAGTATTCTCTGGATTAGCTGGTGGTGGAATTGCAATAGCAGTGGCGGTGATTAAGAAAAAAAGAAAATGAAAACTAGAATCTTGATAATTATCGCATGTGTCATGATGCTTGTGCCCTTGCAGACAATCTATGCCCCGCCAGAGACTGATCCAATGGATGCTTTTGAATTTTCAGATTACGTCATTACGGGAAAAGTAATTTCATCCAAAATAACTCCAGATCCTAGAGAAGATACACCACAGGTGAAATATCGTGATAAGGTAGAGTATGAAATTCAGGTACTAACGTGGCACAAAAACCACATCGAAGATAATGTCATTACAGTGTATGGCAAGCATTATCCAAATGATGTTGTACCTGAGCCAATGTGGGGAGTAGTGGAGTTTGAGATTGGAGATAAGGTGTATCTTTATCTTGACCAAACAGATGACGGCCTAAAATTCCGAGAGTATGGATCGTATTTGATTGAACCTGAACCAGAACAAGACAAAATTATCCCTGATAACTGTGGGCCTGGAACAACACTGCAAGACGGCATTTGCGTAGTGAACCCAGAAAACGATGACATTTCAACTAGTGTCAAATGGGGCGATGCATATGATGAACTCCCATCTCCTGATTTGGAACCCATACGTGATTATGACTATGGATTCATCTATGTGATAATTTTGCTAACTGTTGTAATCATTGGTGGTGTAGTAGGTGGAATCGTTTTTGTGATTAGGAGAAAAAGAAAATGAAAACTATTCACCTAATCATCATACTTGGAGTGGTCATTGGTAGTTCTGTAATTTTTGGTGTGTCACAATACGTTTTACAAGAACGGAATATATCAAAACAATGTGATATTCCATATGATGAAAATTTCATAGAAAGAAATGTAATATCTACACCTCAAGATGGAAAGCCGTATTTTTCTATCAAGGGGGAGTTTTCGATTTCTCATACTGTACCAATTGGAGAATTTCGGGTTGATGAATTGGCTCATTCATTAATACTAAAACCTGTACCAACTTCGGATGGTTATATCATCATGTGTGATCCATTACCAGTTTTAGAAAAGAGATTTGAAACAAAACTAGATGGATTGATGATTCTTGTTGATAATGAAGAGATTGAACATAATATAGCAAATAATGTACTACGAATAGATGTCAACAACAACACTAGGATTGAGATCATTGGATTTTCGAATATTTGAAAATGAAAACTGAATTTCACGCCTAAATGCGT
>JASFMV010000019.1:0-13709 GCA_050117375.1 Nitrosopumilaceae archaeon
CCATGTCGGTGAAAAGTGGGCAAGTATTTGGTTTTTTGGGACCAAATGGTGCAGGTAAATCTACAACAATTAAACTTCTTACTACTTTAATCCAACCCTCAGGAGGATCCTTGAATATTTTAGGAACAGATGCTATAAAAAATCCCCTTAAAGTACGCCATAAGATTGGAGTGGTTTTGCAACAACCAAGTTATGAACCCACTTTGACAGTAGAAAAATCACTTGACAAATATGGAATGATGTGGAATGTTCCCAAAAATGAGCGTAAATTTAGAATGGAAAAACTCCTTGAGGACTTTGATCTAGTTGATATTCGTAAAAAACGAAATGAGGATTTATCTATCGGACAAAGAAGAAGAGTCCAAGTTGCAAGAGAATTCATGCATGACATGGATCTTTTATTTTTAGATGAACCAACTGTTGGATTAGATCCTAGTGCACGTAGAAAACTACTTGATTATCTAAGAACCAAGGTCAATTCAGGATTAACAATATTTTTTACAACTCACATCTTAACTGAAGCAGAATACCTGTGTGATGAAATTGCTATCATTGATAAGGGTAGAATTCTGGCAATAGATTCTCCTAATGCGTTAAAAAATAGATTTGGTAAGGATAAGACAATAAAAATTCATTTACTGAAAAACCATCCTGAAATTACAAAACTTCTTTCTGGAATTCAAGACTGTAAAATAGATTTTCAAACTGGAACAAGTATTACAATCCACTCAGAACAATCAGAAATAGTTTTAATGAAAATTTTAAAAATTTTAAATGATAATTCAATTGAAATAGATGATCTTTCAGCAGTCCCAACAAATCTTGAAGAAATTTTCTTAAAAATGGTAGAGGAAAATGTATCCAATAATTAGACTTGTTAATAGAAATTTAACAATCTCTATTAATCCAGCATTTTTACTGTGGCAAATAATTTTTCCAATAATCTATATATTCATTGCAGGATTTGCTTATACTTCATTAATTCGAGAAGTGCCCTTTGGTTCTAAGGATTTAGCATATCCTGCATTTTTAGCATCTGGAATGATTGGATTTAATATTATGAATAGCACTCTTGTTTCTGGTATAATAATTTGGAATGACAGAAAATATGGAATGTTTGAACAAATTATGTCTGGACCATTTACCAGAGCAAATTATATTCTAAGTAACATTTGTACCATAGGAATTATTGGCTTGGTGAGTGCATCTCTTATAGCACTTATTGGTTATCCGGTTTTCTTTGACTCTCTTGATTTTTCAATAGTAACCATACCGCTAATAGTATTTGCAGCAATTACTGGCTCAGTTTTATTTGGTTCATTGGCATCAATTATTGCAACTAAATTAAGATCAAGTGAAGGATTCAATGTAATTCTAAACACTGCGTTTCTTTTCTTTGCCTTTGTAAGTACGGCCTTTTATCCAGCAGAAGGAGCACCAGATCCTCTAAAAACAGCTTTTTACCTAAATCCACTCACTTATCTGGTTGATATTATAAGAGCAGGAATTTTTGGAAATGTTTCAGAATTTGTATTAATTGAAATGGGAATTCTTGCAATAATTGCCACTATACTATTCATAATTGCAACCAAACTTCTTACAAAATTAGATTTTTAATAAATTAAAAACAGTAGCCCGGCCCAGACTCGAACTGGGGTCAAGGGCTCCAAAGGCCCCTATGCTTGACCGCTACACTACCGGGCTCCTGATAAAGAAATTTGATGTTCAATTTACTTTAAAGTGTTATTCCACGGCTTTTCTGTTTGAAAATACAATAAGTTTTTCTTAGCGCACTTCGTAGCTTCACCATAATGGCTGGAACAAAAATTGTAGTTTATGGACTAAGTACTGAGGGATATGCAATTGCCTGCCAAATGGCTATGAAAGGTGCTGATGTTTACATTATTGACGAATCAAATCCTTCTGCCATATCACTGAAAGCTGAAATTGCGAAAATATATCCAAATGTTACCTCTTTGAAGGAAGACGAGCCATTACTGGCTATGGAGCCAATTGATGTTGCAATTTCTAAAGCTCAATACCTTTTCTTTACTCCAAGAGTTAGAAAAACTGGTCAAGATATCAAAACAGAGATTCATTCAAAATTCAAAGATGCTACTAGTTCACTTAAGAAAAACAGTTCAGTGGTGTATACTCTTCCAACTGGATTTGGTGGAAATAATGAAAATATTTCGTTACTAGAACATGTAACGGGGTTGGAAATAGGGAAACAAATTTCTTACTTTTATTATCCTTTAGAAGACTTAACTCAACAACCAAAAACAATAGGCTCTTTTAATGGAAAGGAAGATCAAAAACTTACAGAACTTTTATCCACAGGAAAAAAAGAGAAAAAATTTGTTGCAATTTCCTCCTCAGAACATTTTCACGCAATCAACGTTCTATCTAGATTTTCCAGTCTTTGTAGTATACTAGAGGTTTGCAAATATGCTCAAGATGACATAACAAAAAATGACCTTTCATCAGATGACTTTCAAGAAATTTTTCTTGATGATATGATTACAGGATTATATGATCTCAAATCATTAGGATCCTCCTTTGAAGGAGCAAATACTTTGATGTATCTAATAAATGGAAGTGTTAAAGGAATTGATGGATACATAAAAAGACTAATTGATGAAATTCGCGCCACTTTAAAGAAAAATGATCTTAAAGCTAGCAGAACAAAGATCGCTATCTCTTGGACACTTGATCAACATGCCATGCGTGGAGATAAAATAGAAATGTTACAAAATTTAACTTCACGACTACGTGATTATATTGGAGATGTAGAAGCTTATGAAGATCCTCATCTAGATCTCTTTCATAGTGACAAAACAACCATTGTTGTTGCTTGCTCTAAATCCGATTTTGAAAATATCGAAAAAAACAAAAAAGATTCTAACCTCATTATTGTAAAGGCTAATCCCTTATGTGAAACAATCCAATAAGAGTATAAATTAGCTTATCAGTTACTGTGTTTGAAATGTCTAATGACGATGATTCTATTCCTGTCAATGTAATTTCTGAAAATGAAACAATCAGTGAAGATAAGGAAAACAATAACGAGGAAATTTCTTTAGAACTTTTACAAAATTCTCTTAACGAAGAAAAACAAAAATCGCAAGATTTAGAAAATAAATTAAAACATGCTATTGCAGATTATCAAAATTTAAACAAGAAAACGCAATCCGATATTGAAAATGGAATAAATAACAAGATTTCCCAATTTATGTTAGAATTTCTTAACATTTATGATGATTTCAAGCGAGCAAAAGAAGCTTTTTCAAAAAACGATGAAAATACAAAAGGGCTGGATTCAATCGTAAAAAATATGGATTCACTACTTACAAAATACAATGTGGCTCCAATTGATGCACTGGGAGAAATTTTTGATCCAAATCTACATGAAGCAATCTCTATTGTCAATGATCCTAAACTTGACGATAATACAATTGTCAAAGAAATCAGGAAGGGATATATTTCTCAAAATAGGGTTATTAGACCATCATTAGTAGAAATTTCAAAAAAACAAGGAGAAATAAAAAATGACTAAAGTAATAGGAATCGATTTAGGAACAAGTAATTCGGCCGCTGCTGTAATTATGGGTGGAAAGCCCACAATCATACCTGCAGCCGAAGGTGCCACTGTAGGAGGAAAGGCATTTCCCTCAGTAGTGGCTTTTTCAAAAGATGGAGATCTTCTTGTTGGTGAACCAGCTAGGAGACAGGCTGTAACTAATCCTGATAATACTATTGTCGCTGCAAAAAGAAAAATGGGAAGCGATCATGTTTTTAAGATGCAAGGAAAGGAGTACAAACCTCAACAAATTTCTTCATTTATCCTTCAGAAAATCAAAAAAGATGCTGAAGCATTTGTTGGAGAACCCGTTGAAAAAGCAGTAATAACGGTTCCTGCTTATTTTGATGATAATCAAAGACAAGCTACAAAAGATGCAGGTACTATTGCTGGTTTAGAAGTTGTAAGAATAATTAACGAACCAACTGCTGCATCATTAGCTTTTGGTTTAGACAAAGCCAAAGAAGACATGAAAATCCTTGTCTTTGATTTTGGTGGAGGAACTTTAGACGTCACAATCATGGAAATGGGTGGCGGTGTTTTTGAGGTAATGAGTACTTCTGGAGATACTCAATTAGGGGGAACTGATATGGATAAATCCATCATCGATTATGTAGTTGATGAATTCAAAAAGAAAGAAGGATTAGATCTTTCCCAAGACAATACCGCAATGACAAGAATTAGAGAGGCAGCAGAAAAAGCAAAAATTGAACTGTCCACAGTTATGGAAACTGACATCAACCTTCCATTTATTGCTCAAGATCCCTCAGGAGCAAAGAATCTTGAATTAAGACTTACAAGAGCAAAATTAGATGAACTAATTGGACCTATTATTGAGAAATGTAAACCTTCCATAGAAAAAGCTCTTGAAGATGCTAAATTATCCAAATCAGACATTAACAAAATAGTAATGGTAGGAGGACCTACAAGAATACCATTAGTAAAAAAATTTGTAAGTGAAGTAATTGGAAAAGAAGTTGAATCAGGAGTAGATCCTATGGAGGCCGTTGCAATGGGTGCAGCAATTCAAGCTGGTATTATTGCAGGAGATGTAACCAGTGATATTGTATTATTGGATGTAACTCCATTAACCTTGGGAATAGAGACTATGGGAGGAGTTCGAGAACCTCTTATTGAGAGAAATACAACAATTCCAACATCAAAAAGTAAAGTTTTCACTACAGCTGCCGATAATCAAACTGCAGTAACAATACATGTAGTCCAAGGAGAAAGACCAATGGCAAATGACAACGTTTCTCTAGGAAGCTTTAATCTAACAGATTTACCTCCTGCACCAAGAGGTGTTCCACAAATAGAAGTAAAATTTGATATTGATGCAAATGGAATTATCAATGTAACAGCAAAAGACCTTGGAACTCAAAAGGAAGCAACTATTACAATTGAATCAACAACAAAACTATCTAAAGATGAAATAGAAAAACTCAAAGAAGACGCAGAGAAATTCTCTGAAGAGGATAAAAAGAAAAAAGAAAAAATTGATCTTAGAAATGAAGCTGAGAGTTTCATTTACACTACTGAAAAATTAGTTAACCACGATCTTAAAGACAAAATTTCTCAAGAGCAGGGAATCAAGGTAACTGATGCTGTAAAAGAAGTAAAAGAAGTATTGGATAAAGATATAGAAGAACTAAAACCAAAATTAGAGGCATTAAAAACAACTGTAAACGAGATCACCACAGAACTTTACAAAAATGCCACACCTCCTCCAGGTGCAGACCAAGGAGGCGCAGAGCAACAAGGACAATCCACCGGGGAACAGCAGGAACAAACTACCAGTGAGCAGAAATCTGAATCCTCACCAACTGAAGAAACAAAAAATAATTAATTTTGAAAAATCGATCGTTTATACACCAATCATAAATAAAGAATAATTCATGGCTGCAAAACGAGATTATTATGAAGTTTTAGGAGTTTCAAAGGATACCCCTATCAATGAAATAAAATCACAGTATAGAAAACTAGCTTTAAAATTCCATCCTGACAGAAATAAATCAGAAGAGGCAGCTGAACACTTTAAGGAAATTTCTGAGGCATATGCAGTTATTTCAGATCCTGAAAAAAGAAAAATTTACGATCAGTATGGACATGCTGGAGTAGATGGAAAATACAGCAGAGATGATATTTTCCAAGGGGCAAGCGCTAATTTTAACGATATTTTTGGTCGTGGGGGCGGAGGATTTGACTCTATTTTTGAATCCATATTTGGAAGAGGCGGTTTTGGTGCACAACAACAAAGAGGTTCTGATCTTTTGTATGAAACCTCCATCACTTTAGAAGATGTTTTATCTGGAAAAAAAATGGAAATTGATTTGAAAAAAAACATTGAATGTAATACATGTAATGGCTCTGGATGTAAACCAGGAACTTCTCAAAAAACATGTAATAGTTGTAATGGACAAGGACAAGTTCGAAAAAGCAGAAGCATGGGATTTGCTTCTTTTGTTACAGTTGAACCATGTTCATCATGTAGAGGAAAAGGATCTATTATTGAAACCCCTTGTAGTGAATGTAAAGGAAATGGAAAGGTAAAAGGAACTAAGAAAATAACTTTTGAAATTCCTCCTGGGGTGGATAATGGAGATTACACGATTCCTAATGAGGGTGATGAAATTCCTGGTGGTATGAACGGGGACTTGATTGTAAGAATTAGGGTTCAACCACATCAGAGCTTTAAGAGAGATGGGGCAGATCTTTTTTATGATCAAGATGTTTCTATGACTGATGCCACGTTAGGTAAAGAAGTAACAGTTCCAATTCTTAATGGTTCAGAGAAAATAAAAATTGAATCTGGCAGTCAACCAAACACAATAATCAAATTGAAGGGAAAGGGTTTACCTCGAATGAATTCAAGAGGTAGAGGTGATCAATATGTTAGAATTGTTGTGAATATTCCAAAAAAATTAAGTAAACACCAAAAAAATCTCCTCGAAGAATTTCAAAATTCATTTGAATAATTAAAAGAAAATATGTTAATTTAAACACAAAATTAGTTTTGTTTTTTAATAAAATCTCTAATTATAACTTGATGACCTTTTCTAACATGTAAAGAGTGTCCTGATTTCAAAATCTCGTTAATTTTTTCATAATCATAATATTTTGTATTGTATCGTCCAAGAATTTTTTTACAATTACTACAATAGATTTCTCTGAATTTCATTTGTAATTCCTTTTTTATTGAAACAAATTTTAAAAAACCAAGTAATAAAGAAACTTATTCTAGATTTTTGAATTCAAAATTGCGGGAGTCGCCCAGCCTGGCCAACGGCGTAAGGTTCAGATCCTTATCTTTTAGGAGTTCGTGGGTTCAAATCCCACCTCCCGCATACAAATTCTCAATTAATTTCCCAAAATTTTCTTGATATTTTTTAAGAGGAGTTTATTTATTATCTCCCCTGAGGCTTTTCCTCTTAAATTTTTCATGGCAATTCCCATTAAAGGACCAATGGCTCTCTCTTTTTGATTTTCAATAATTCCCTTGTTTTCATCAATTATTTTTTCAATTATTTCCTCTAATTTAGCCTCATCAAGTGTCTCAATAGAAGTATTCTTAATGGCCTCCTCTAAGGAATTGGATTTTCCTGCCATAATGTTTTCGAAAATTATTTCAATTGATTCTTTTGTTATTTTTCCATCCTGTAGGTATTCAAATGTATTTTCTATCTCTTCATTGGTGAGAAGCTTTGAATTCAAACCATTTCTCTCTAAATTGGTAATTGAAGAACATAGAATAGAAGCAACAAAGGTTGGATTGATTTGAGTTTTTGAAGATATTTTTTCAAATAGATCAATATATTGGGAATCAAAAACTTGTTCAGCTAATTGAAAATTCAAGTTATATTTTTCTTGCAGTTCCTTGAGCGACTCATCCCACGATTTTGGTATATTACTTTCAGCAACTTCTAATTCTTTTTTCGTTACTATAATTGGTGGCACATCTGTTTCGGGATACATTCTTGATGCTCCTGGTCGAGGTCTAAGAAATACCGTATCGCCATTAGGAGTTGCCAATCTGGTTTCAGCAGGAACTCCTTTTGTTGCGGAATTGATTCGATTTATGATTGATTCAATAGCCAAATCAATTTTTTCTGCTGGGGCGGCAATAATTAAAAACGCATCATTTTCATTAATTTTTAAAAGATTTTTTACAATTTCTATGTCTTTTTCTTCAATACCATAATTTGGTAATTCATCGGAATGAAAAACTCCTCCAATTCCATAAAATTTTACCAATTGACCAACCTCCTTTCCTAATCTAATTCCTTCATAAGGTGAATAACCAAACATTCCTGCAAAGTTGGGAATTTTTAATGCCTTTATTATGGAATTATCTTTAAGAGCTTTCTGAATTATTTTTGATTTACAATCTTTCCAATTATCTGTTATTTCTAGAACAGAATCTTTTGTAACCTCCTCAAATTTCGAATTTTTTAATTTCTCTGCAATTTTGACTAAACCATACTGCCTTTTAGCCTCAAACTCTACTATTTTTTCAAGTTGATCTAGTTGCTGTACTCCTTTTACTTCTACTACTGCCCCTCCATCTTTTACAGATACATTAACATCTTGTCGTATGGATCCTATGCCTCTGGTAACCTTTTTTGTACTTCTTAGAAGCTTACCTAGGGATAATGCAATTTTTTTAATTTGTGAAGGCTTTCCTTCAACTGGGTCTAAAGCAATTTCAACTAGGGGCACTCCAAGTCGATCAAGACTGTATTCTCTAACTGATCCTTTATCTCTGATTAGTTTTGCAGCATCTTCCTCCAGGCAAATTGATTGAACTCCAATTTTTTCTCCTTCTACTTCAATGAATCCTCCCTGTGAAATTAACATGGTTCTCTGAAAACCCGTTGTGTTAGAACCATCAATCACCGTCTTCCTCATTGGATAAATTTCACTAAAAACCTTTGATTTTAGCGAGGAAGCAATAACCAAAGCTAAGTTTTTGGCATCTTTATCTAAATTGTGAGGAGGTTCCTCATCTTCTTCCACAAGACAGCTACTCTGAGAATTTGCATAGTAAGAAATGATTTTTGATTTTGATTTTTCAAATAATGCCGCTGGATCATATTCTCCTAATTCACTTTTTACAGCACGTAATTTTCTTTGAAATTTTTTTGTATATTCATCTGACTCGATGGGTGTACAATTACAAAATAATTTTTTATTAGTATTCAACTGCTGGTGAATCTCTAATCCAACCTTTACTCCTGCATCTTCAAAAGAAAATCCACTCATTTTTTATCCTCTTTTATTTTGACATTTCAGAGGAAATATTCTCAAGCATCATTTTCTTTATTTCCTCAGAATTATCTGAATTACCCAATACCCACATTGCTTTTACCAAGGCAACTTCTGGAATCATGTCTTCTAATGGAACTATTCCTAAATTAAGTAAATCCCGACCACTTTCGTACACTGTCATGCCTACTCTCCCATCAATACATTGAGAGGTCATTCCTAGAAAAATTCCCTTTTCGTTGGCTTTTTTTACATTATCATACAAAATTTTACCAATATGCCCAAGACCGGTCCCCTCAAAAATAATTGCCCTATAATCCATATCAATAATTTTTTCCAAAAGTTCTGCTCTATATCCTGGATAATATTTTACCAAAGCTACTTTGGTATCTAAATTAACTTTGGGAGTAAATTCATTTATCTTAAAATAATCACCTTTAGCATTTTTTTGAATTTTATCATCAATAATCAAGTAAGCTGGATTGTCTCCAATCGTTTCAAAAGCACTTCTTTTACTTGTATGATTTTTTCTTACTCTGGTACCATAATGACAAGAAATAGTTTCATCGCTTTCATCATGATGCATTGCAACATAAACACCATTAGTTTTACATCCAACAAGAAATCTAGTTGCTCCAATAAGATTTAGTGCCGCATCAGACGAAGCACGATCAGAAGATCTCTGTGAACCTACAAGAACAACAGGAATCGGATACCCTGCTAAAGCAAAGGAAAGAAAAGATGATGTATAATGCATTGTATCTGTCCCATGAGCAATAATAATACCAGAATACTTTGATTTTGCAAACTCTACTAACTTGTTTGCAATCTGTAACCAGTGATCTGGCATAACATTTTCTGAATATTCAGAAAACAAAACTTTAGTGTCAATGTTTGCCATCTTGGAAAGTTCTGGAACCGAAGAATTCAATTCCTCAGCAGTTAAAATTGGTGTAACTGCACCTGTTCTATAATCTACTTTACTTGCAATAGTTCCCCCTGTAGATAAAAGAAGAATATTTGGAAGAGAAGGATTTTCTTTTATTTTTTGTTCTGCATTTCTAATTTTTTCAGAAGAAGGTAATTTTTCCACTTTAGAAATTTTGTCCAGGTCAAGACCAATATTGTAACCACTATTCAATTTAAGAACAATATGTTTATCATCTTGATGCTCATATCTGGGCATGATTATTCCAGAGTATGTCAAATCTGATGTTATTTTGACTGAATCTCCCACTGCCAAATTATTGGATTTTAGAAATTCTAAAGAGATTCCTCTATAACCAATATGTTCAGACATTTACGAGAATTACTTTTTGTCTATTTAATAAAAACTACCTGTAATAGGAGGCAACAAGTTTTTCGCCCATCTTGAGGTCCTTTTGTTCACGAACCTTCTTTACAGCTTCCTCAAAGTGTTTCATAGTCACTTTGGCATTCTCAGAACTTTTTTCCACGTCCTTAACATCTGGATGTTTATCCAAAAACTCGTGAATAACCAAGGAAACTGCGGTATTGGAAATTGCTGCAGTGTCTGCACCGCTAAGACCATCAGTTAATTCTGCAATCTTATCGTAATCAACATGTTGTGGATCGTTAGGATCGTCGATAACTGGTATTGTCTTTGCACCAATTTGGATAATTCTCTTTCTACTTTCTTTATCTGGAAGTGGAATTTGAATAATTTTATCGAATCGTCCTGGCCTAAGCAAGGCAGGGTCTATCATATCTGCTCTGTTTGTAGCAGCTAAAACCACTACGCCATGCATGTTTTCCATTCCATCTAATTCAGTTAATAATTGACTTACAACTCTTTCAGTAACTGCAGTTTCTCCTCCAGCTCCTCTTATTGGAGCAATTGAATCAATTTCATCAAAGAATACTACACAGGGTGATGCTTGTCTTGCTCTTCGGAAAATTTCTCTTATTCCTCGCTCTGATTCACCTACCCATTTTGATAATAATTCAGGACCTCTAACAGAGACAAAATTTGCTTCACTTTCAGTTGCTACTGCTTTTGCAAGAAGGGTTTTTCCTGTTCCGCTGGGGCCATGAAGTAATATTCCCCTTGGCATTCTATGTCCCAATTTATTGTAGAGACCTGGATATTTCATTGGCCATTCAACTGCCTCTTGTAACTCTTGTTTTACATCTTCTAAACCACCCACTTGATCCCATTTGACATCTGGGTTTTCGATGAATACTTCTCTCATTCCAGAAGGAGTAACTTCAATCAAGGCTTTTTGAAAGTCTTCATGATTTACTACTAATTGCTCAAGCGTTTCAGGTGGAATCTTGTCTTCTTCCAAATTCAATACTGGAAGTAACCTTCTTAGGCATTTCATTGCAGCCTCTTTACAAAGATATTCCAAGTCTGCGCCGACATATCCGTGACTCACAGCAGCAATCTTTTCAATATTAACATCATCTGTTAATGGCATATTTCTACTGTGAATTGATAAAATGTCTTTTCTACCTTTTTTGTCTGGAACTTTAATTTCAATTTCTCTGTCAAATCGTCCAGGTCTTCTTAAAGCGGGATCTATTGCATTTGGTCTATTTGTTGCAGCAATTACTATTACTCTTCCTCTAGCCTCTAAACCATCCATTAATGATAACATCTGCGATACAACTCTTCTTTCTACCTCGCCTGTAACCTCTTCTCTTTTTGGTGCTATGGAATCTATTTCATCTACAAAAATAATTGATGGTGCTTTCTCTCTTGCTTCTTTGAAAATTTCTCTTAACCTAGCTTCACTCTCACCATAAAATTTACTCATTATTTCAGGACCAGAGATACTAATGAAATGAGCTTGACTCTCATTGGCAACAGCTTTTGCAAGTAAGGTTTTACCAGTTCCGGGAGGACCAAATAGTAAAACTCCTTTTGGTGCTTCAATTCCTAGTTTTTCAAAAATCTCTGGATGTCTTAATGGTAATTCTATCATTTCTCTAACTTTCTTTATTTCATCTTGTATTCCACCAATGTCTTCATAGGTAACTTGGGGAACTCCTCGTAATGTTTCTCCTTTTTCGGCAATATGGAAAACTGTCTTTTGAGTAACTAGCACCGCATCAGCTGCAGGTGTTACGCCAATAACTTGAAAAGTTAAACGTCCACCAAAATATGGAACCATAACATTGTCTCCTTTTATCAAGGGAACACTTTCTAATGCATCAGCAAGGTATCTCTCATCAATTGGAGGAATTGCCTCAAGTGGAGCTACAACCACTTTTTCTGCAGCTACTGCTTTGATTTTTCTTACGGTAATAGTATCTCCAATTGCAATTCCAGAATTATTTCGTCCTAAACCATCAATTCGAATAATTCCTTTTCCTTCATCTGAAGGATATAATGGAAGACATTTTGCTACCGTTCTTCTTTTTCCTTTAATTTCAATTACATCACCTGTTGATGCTCCAAGTGTATCCATAGAGTCATAGTCTATTCTTGCAACTCCTCGCCCAACATCTCTAGTATATGCTTCTAAAACTTTCAAAGAAAGGGCATTTTGACTCATAAAGGAAATTCAGCCGTCTAATTTTTATACCTTTGTGGTGTTTTTGCTGGAAACATAACAGAATCACAAGATTAAAATCCACAGTAAGCAGGAAACGATCTACTTGGGTAAAAGACCGTTAGTAAGAAGACGTGGCCGTGGAGGAAATCAATTTAGATCTACTTCTACTGGTAAAGTAGGAAAACAAGCAAAATATCCTCGTTTTACATTATCTGAGCAACATTCTGGAGAAATAATTGATCTTGTACATGAACGTGGTAGAGAAGCACCACTGGCTAAAGTTAGATTTGAAGACGGTTCAGTCTCATTTGTACCTGCAGTTCTCGGAACCAAAGTAGGTAAAAAATTGGATTTTGGTTTAAAGTCAAAAATTGAACAAGGAAACGTGATTAGTATCCAGAATATTCCTGATGGAACAGTAGTTTGTAATATTGAAAGGCATTTTGGTGACGGGGGAGCAATTGTAAAATCAGCCGGAACCAATGCAACAGTTTTTTCTCATGGTGAAGAGGGTGTAACAGTAAAACTCCCATCTGGTAAATTCATTACATTAAATCCAAAAAACAGAGCAATGATAGGAACTCTAGCTGGTGGAGGTTCTACAGATAGACCATTTATGTTAGCCGGAAACAAATGGCGTAGTTTCAGGGCCAAAGGACAAAAGTATCCAATTGTTAGAGGTGTTGCACAAGCAGCCTATGTTCACCCTCACGGCGGTGGAAGACACCAACATGTAGGTCAAAGCTCTACAGTATCTCGTGATGCTCCTCCGGGTGCAAAAGTGGGAAGCATTGCAGCTAGAAAGACAGGAAGAGCAAGAATTAAAGAAAGAAAGTAGATTTAGCTTTTCTTATACAAACTAAAATTATTTAATAACTAACAACTTCAAAATTTTGAATGGTAAATCAAAGGGTTAGAGTGTTTGTAAAAGGAAAAGTACAGGGAGTATTTTTTCGCCAAGCCCTTAAAGTAAAAGCAATACAAAATGGTGTATTTGGATGGGTAAGAAATCTTGATGATGGACGAGTAGAGGCTGTTCTTGAAGGAAATGAAGAGAATGTAAATACATTAGTTGAATGGTGTCATGGTGGTCCAGCAAACGCTAGAGTTGAAGATGTTGATATTAGAAATGAAAAATATTCAAATGAATTTTCAAAGTTTGATGTTTTGTATTGAAAGTTTCATTATTTGAATAAAAAATTTCTAAAATTTTGATAGAATAATGGTAGCAGATCTGCTGGTTCCAGTCTAGACGAATAACCCCATTTCAAGGCATACAAGATCCGCCACGTTGACGAGGAAGCGTGGATGCTCCACCTTAGGATTGCTCCCTCCCGGACCTCATC
>JASFMV010000020.1:0-13254 GCA_050117375.1 Nitrosopumilaceae archaeon
TACCATTGTTTAAATATAGAGACTGTGAATTAGAGACATGGTAAAGGATCTTCACATCAGAAATATTGATGAAAAGGAACACTCTGAACTTTCAAAAATTGCCGATAAGATGGGTGTTTCTGTAAATTCCATCGTTAAAGACGCAATTGACAAATGGTTGCTGCAAAAATCAAATATTCCAAAGAAGCATTTTTTGTTAATTTATGATGACGATAAGGCAGTAGTGGAACTGTTAAAATCTGTAGACAAGATTGCACAAGAGCAAGGATTGTTTAGAGCATTTTGTGCACCTCCAAATCACCCATCAAAAAAGGCCTTGACCAAACTAGGATGGCTTGATGGTACAGTTGAGCCATACACTTTAGATAAAGATCCATTGAAATATGCAGAAAAATTGGGAAAAGAATTAAGTAAGATTTCAAAAAAAGGCCCGCTTTTTGGAATTGATTTTGTTTTAGCTGATATTGCATCTTCTTCTTTTGCAGATGCAATGCAAATTGAAAGAGATTATGACAAGAATCCATTCCCAGGATTAGTTTTTTGTCCTTACAAAGCCCAAGATGTAATGTCATCTTCTATAGCTGATGCAATGGAATTGTTTTTGATGCATGATCCGTTTTACATTCTAAAGGACAATGAATTGTACAAATTCCACGTAACTAAAGAGAGTCCACACAAATTGTTTCTGAACTAGATTCATGACTCCAAAAAATGCAACAATCATCATAGTATCCTCTTTGGCAGTTGTTATTGCTTTAATTTTCATTCCAGCAAATGATTTTTTTGGAGTTATACCACATGATTCGGAATCTCCTTCCCCAATGATGGTTTTGGAAAATGGTGAAGATATCATTATGGGTTTTAAAATTATTCCAGGAAGTTGTAATGAGACTCCTTCTGGTTTGACAGAATCTCAATTTCAAATAACAAATACAAATGAAAAAAACTTTGAAGTAATCTTGGGAGTATCATTTACTGATAATGAGGAAGTTTTGTTTGAAAAGCAGGTTAAAGTAGAAATTCCCTCAGGGCAAACAATTAATCAAATTCATTTATCTGATGATGTATACGATAACCCAGTATGTGTCGTCAAGATAATTGATTGGTCAGAGATTTGATTAGGATTTTCAGTTTAAATTTGGATTAAATTTGATGTTCATAATATTTTGCAAGAAGAGATTTTACTCTGATTCGACAAAGTTCCTAAAATCCAAACTGGTAATGTCCAATGAACAAATTGAGGATTTAGTAGATAAAATGATGAAAAACATGGCAAAATCTGGAACTCGTTAATAGTTTCAATTGGTTTCTTTTCTAAAATTATTTCAAAACCAGTAGTTGCTATTCCACTCCTCAAAAGGAGTCCTGCTAATTGATTTGGTGTTTTTTATGCCTGAAAAAAGACATTCGTCTGAACAATGAGTTACTTCTCGGTAAAGTATTTTTTTACCACATTTTGCACACTTGTTAGGCATTATAATTTTGAAAATTAGCATTTAATTTAAAAAAAGTCCTAATGATCATGTGGTGACTTTTAGGTAAATCGAAAATTTATTTCATAAAATTTGACTCAATATAGATTTGAATCATCTTGCCTAAGGATTAGTGTGAGATGCTATTCTCTTTTCACTTGGTTTGTGTTTGCCTGTTACAATATAGTTAATGGCATCACTCATAAAGACTGCATGATCGCCAATTCTTTCAAGGTATCGCAAGAGTAAGGCCTCGGCTAGTGCACATTTGGTATTGTCAGAGTTTATTAGCTTTGGTAGTCTCTCTTTGTACATTTTATCTATGAATGCTTCATCTTCTTGAATTTTTACGGCCTTTCTAACATCAAGTTCTGCAAAAGAAAGAACAGCCTCTTTTATCATGTGCTTTACTTTTTTTGTTATCTCAAACAGAGATGCATTTGTACATTCAGAGATATCGCCAAACAAGTCTCTTACTTGAGTTATATCGTAAGCGTATCTTCCAAATCTTGAAAATGCATATGAGATTTCAGTAGAGGAGCGAATCAACCTAAAATCATCTGCTACTGGTTGATATTTCAGTAGCATATCAAAAATCAAATCTTCTACTTCAAAGTACTTGTTGCGAATAGCCTCAGACAAATCATAAACCTTGTTCATTGTATTTTTTCCTTCAAGATAGGAATCTACGGCCAATGAGACGCTCTCAATTGCCATGTCTCCCATCTCAGCCATTATTCGGGATAGTTTTTCAAGTGAAGGGTCTATGAGACGGGTCATTATCCAAATTGCCCTTGAACATATTTTGCAGTTAATTCATTATGAGGATCAGTAAAGAGTTTCTTTGTTTCTCTAAATTCAATCAAGTCACCTAGATACATAAATCCAGTATAATCTGAAACTCTAACTGCTTGTTGCATGTTATGGGTTACAATGATTATAGTATACTCTTTTTTCAATTCGGTTATTGTTTCCTCAATTTTTTGAGTTGCAATTGGATCAAGTGCGGATGCAGGCTCATCCATCAATAGTACCTCGGGTTGAATTGCCAACGCTCTGGCAATACATAATCTCTGTTGCTGTCCTCCGGATAATTCGATTGCAGATTTTTTTAAATCATTTTTCACCTCATCCCAAAGATATGCCATTTTTAATGAATCCTCTACAATTTCATCAAGAATTTTCTTATCCCTCACCCCATTAAGTTTCAGACCAGCAGTTACATTATCATAGATTGACATTGTAGGAAATGGATTTGGTTTTTGAAATACCATCCCCACCTTTCTTCTATGATAAATTGGGTCAATGGATTTATCATAAAGATCAATGTTGTCAATCATCACCTTTCCTTCAACTTTTGCACCCTTTGTCATATCATGCATTCTGTTTAGACATCTTAGAAATGTGGTCTTTCCACATCCAGAAGGCCCAATCAGAGCGGTAACTGATTTTTCAGGAAATTTCATTGTGATGTTTTTGACAGCAGGAAAATCACCATAACTGATTGTAACATCTTCGGCAATCATTTTGTATTTTTTTTCTATTTCAGGTGGGGAAGATGTTGGTTTTGATATAGATGAATTGTTAAAAGTCGGAGTGTTTGAAACCAATGCCGTCATTTTTTATTCGATGCTCCTTTTTTAATAAATTGTCCTAATAGACCATTGCCTTTTTTGCTAGCAAAGTAGTATCTCACTCCAAGGTTTATTCCCAGAATAATAATTATCAAAACCAATGCAGACCCCCAGCCTTGTAGCTGTGCGCTATCATATGGCAATAGTGACAGTCGCCATATTCTTAGAGGTAATGCATCCATAGGAACATCCATGCTACTAAAGAATTGACTGCTTCCAAGAATTGTCATGATCAATGGTGCAGTCTCGCCCCCAATTCTAGAAACTGAAAGTAGTATTCCAGTAATCATTCCACTTTTGGCTGCAGAAATTACAATTCGAAATGTTATAACCCATTTTTTGAGCCCTAATGCAGTACCAGCCTCTCGATAAGTTACAGGAACCATCTTCAAAGATTCTTCAGTGGTTCTGGCTACAATTGGGAACATGATCAAAGACAAAGCAAATGCTCCTGCCCATACAGAAAAGTGGCCCAATATCAAAACAATCATCAAAAATGCAAATATTCCCAATACAATTGATGGAAATTCCATAAAGACATCATTGAAAAATCGAATGCTTCTTGCAAGTTTATTATCACCATATTCAGAAAGGTAGATTCCAGACATAACACCAATTGGAACTCCAATTAAACTTGATAGTCCGATAATAATCAGAGTTCCTTGAATTGCAGGACCAATTCCACCTTCACCAGAGCCTATTGAGCCTGGAACCTCTGTCAGGAATTCATAACTTATGGCAGCTGCTCCATTTTTGAAAACTTCAACTAAGATACTTCCAAGAGGTATGATTGCAACAATTACACAGGCAAAAACAATAATCCTAACTACTTTATCGACAACTAATCTCTTTGAAACATTTTGTTTGAATAGGGCTCTGTACTCTTGCCTTCTCTCTTGCGAAGTAATCAATTGTTAATTGCACCCTCCTTTACTTTGAGCATTCTAGTTACTAGTATGTGAGCAACAACATTAATTGCAATTGCAATTAGTAAAAGAACCAAGGCAACCCCAATCAGTGCAGGTAGGTGTAATGATGCAGGAGATGCCTCAACAAATTCATTTGCAATAATACTGGACATAGTTTGACTCGGTTTGAACAAAGATGATGGGATTGCACTAATTCCTGTTGCATTTCCAATTAACATTGTAACTGCCATAGTTTCACCTACAGCCCTACCCAACCCAAGTATGGATGCCCCAATTAATCCAGTTTTAGAATATGGAAATACAGCAAGCTTGAACATTTCCCATTTTGTTGCTCCTAGCATATATGCAGCCTCTTTTTGTTGTTGTGGTACTGCCCTCATTACTTCACGAGATACAGCAGAAACTGTGGGAATAATCATGATTGCCAAAATTACACTTGCTGTGAGAATATCAAGTCCAAATGGCGTTCCAGAAAAAAGCCAGATATTATCCCCAAATGCATTATGCAGGGGTCTTTCTATCCAATCAACAAAGTAAACTCTAAAAACAAAGAGGCCCCAAAGGCCATAAATTACACTTGGAACTGCTGCCAATAATTCAACCAGAAATCCTAACGGACCACCTATTTTTGCGGGAGCATCTGAAATAAACATTGCAATCCCTATACTTAGGGGGACTCCTATTGCCATTGCCAAAGCAGATGTCACCAAAGTTCCAAAAATATAGGGCAAAACACCAAAATCTTCACGACCTTCGACTGCATTCCATTCGGTTTTTGTGATAAAGGACAGACCATTTTCTTCCCAAATTGGATAGGATTCAGAAACTAATTGAAAAGCCAGCAACACAATCATTGCTAGTACGTATACACCAGCTACTGTTGCACCTATTTTGAAAATCTTATCAGAAATTGATCGACTTCCAGTTTTTTGAGGCGGTAGTCTTACTTTACCCACAGTTAATCGAAATCATAGTAAGGATATGTAGGATCTCACTATATTTTATAAAATGATCATAGTTCTATATAGATCATTAACAATATTGTAATTAGTAAACATTTGACAAATTGAATTAATTGGAAACTGTTGGCAACACCAAGCAGACTAGAAAAATGCAACTAAGTGGTGGATCTACGTATATTGTTTCTTTACCAAAAAGCTGGATCGATGAATTAATGATCAAAGTTGGTGATAATGTAACCGTTGTAAAAAATTCCAATCAATCATTAACGCTTTACCCAAGGGAGCAAGAAAATAGCATCAAGAAAAACACTGCTATTATCACATCAAGTCAAAAAGATTCCGGAGATTCAATTAAAAGAAAAATTATTGCAACGTATCTTTCGGGGTATAAAACAATCAAAATCAAAACAAAAGGAATGAGAATCCCATCTGAACAAACAAGAAGCATACGAGAATTAGTTCGCTCCTCTATGATTGGAACAGAAATTGTTGAATCAAGTTCAGAGGAAATGACAATTCAAATTTTGACAAGACTTCCTGAGCTTTCATTTGCCACAGCTCTGAAAAGAATGTACTTGATGGCAAATAACATGATAATCGAAGCAATAGAATGCTTAGAGGAAGTAGATACAGACCATGGAGAAGAAGTTATAAAAATGGATGATGAAGTAGATAGGTTTAGTCTCTATATGAGACGTAACCTAGTCTTGGCAATAGGAAATGAAAATTTTTTACAAGATATGGGGCTACAAAAACCCTCAGATTGCCTTGGATATAGAACAATTGTAAGTAGAATTGAAAGAGTAGCTGATCATGCAAGTTTAATTGCCAAAAGAATAAAATTTATTGAAAACAAAATAGATCCAAAAATCTTAACCAAAATCAAAAACATTTCTGAAAAATCTATTGAAGTTTTTGAAAAATCAATTACAGCAGTACAAGAGCATAATTTTGAAAAAGCAGAAAAAGTAGCCGAGAAATCCATTCAAATTATCGATGAAGAAAAGAAAATAATGTCCAACCTAAAAGAAAATGAAAAAAATTCAACCGTTATAAGATTTACATTAGAAGACTTGAGGAGAATAGCTGAATATTCTACAGATATTGCGGAGGTGGCAATTGATGAGAATATTCAAAGTATTATTTCAGAAGAATAATTAAAATTTAAAAAAATGAAAAGAAAAAAGGTCTACTGTTGGTAGAACCCTGGGTCCCAATCTTGGGTATTGCGCAAATCCTTTGAGCTAGTTGTTGTTGCGGATGCACCTGTGTTGAACATTGCATCATAGAGAGGAGCATTTGGATGATATCCCTGACATTCAAACTCAAATGTGTTGGATAAGGCAAACCCTTTGAAATAACTTTCTTCCTTATCTCTTTGAGTTTGTACGTTGTAATCCACTACTCTGCAGTCAACATAATTAAAACCACGAACAACTTTGTCATCGTGCATCAATTCCACGTCAACTTGGAATAGTTTAAGGAAGTTATTTGCCCCCGTTGTACTTGTAAGAGCCAAATTCTCATCAACTGCATTATATAGCATTGGTGAATCCTGCACTACACCTTCCAATTCAAAAGTTGGGTTTGATTTTACTAGAACTTTGCCTTGGTCAAATATTGGGAAATCCAAAATCTCGACACCGTTGTCATATGTAAAAGTTGCAACAGCTCTTGGACCAGTTCCTAATGGATATTCATGTGGAGGTAAAGTACTCTCAAAAGATGTTGTTCTCCATATTGGAGCGTCACCCCCTAAAGAATCGTATGAGTAATTGGTAGTGTCTAAACCAATGCATAGAAAGTCGATATCCTCAACATAAGCAAACCCACTTTTTCCGGTAAAACCTTCTTCTTTATCATAAAGAGTCGTAATCTCAGCACCACTCACGCGGCAATCCTTATACTTTATGGTTCTAAGAAGGTCATCACCTTTTGTAAATTCTACTGTTGCTTCAAAATCTACATTCACACCAGTTGGCATTCCGCTATTACTTCTAGCTTTTTGAATTGCTTTATCTAGTAAGGTGTATTTTTGGACAATAGATTCAACTGAGAAACCAGGAACTACATTGTCAGAATCTTCTTCAAATCCAGAATTTGTTTGAAAGTATGGAAATTCAATTTTCTCAACACCCTCATCAAATTCAAAGGTGATGAAAGTTCTTACATCTTCAGCAAAGTCAAATGGTGTTTGAGAGTATTCAATTGTAGAATAAACTGGTCTCCATGAATCGTTTACTATGTTGGTTATTGAATTTAACCCACCACATAGAAAGTCGATATCATCAATGATTGCAAATCCTGTTTTTGAGGACATGTATGATTCATAGTCATCAGTGAGCGTTTTTACTTTATAGTCATCAACATAACAATCATGGTAAGATAATGTTCTCATGCTTGTACCGTTTTTAATAAAATCAATATCCACATCAAACAATTGATAATTCCACTCATAACTAGAATTGGCCTTGTATTTGAAGGCCTCATCTAGGGCCTTGTGTAAATAAGGGGACTCACCTACCACACCTTCAACGGAAAAACTTGGTGAAACATTCTTGTTCACAAAATCATCTTCCATTGAAAAAACGGGAAATTCCTTAACTTCTACTCCGTCTTTAAAGGTGAAGGTAAAAATTGCATGGATATCCTCAGCAGTTTTGTATAAGGGTTCCTCCTCAGCAAATGCGTTGTTTAGTCCATTTACAGATACAATTGCCAATGCAGCAATCATAACTATAGTTGTTTTTGTTATTGCGTTTTTAATAATCATTGAATATCAAGACTATTTTCTGATTATAAGGAAGATCCTAATTTTATCAGGATAGAACATATCTGTAGATAGATATCATATAACTATATAGAAAAGAGAAAAACAAAGCAAACGTTGCAATTGTTAGCTGACTTTGTGCTTAGAGGGTTTCAAAGCGGATCATGAAATGGTCAACACGGTACACAATAGGAATTCCTTTGATCGCTTTTTTTTCAATAATTTTTATTGTTTCATTTGTTATTTATCCAGATATTGGTGAAAAAATTCTATACGGAAAGCATCCACCTAAACAAGAAAAACTGGAACAACTCACATATAGTGAAATTATTTTGTCAGGAGAGTATAGTTGCATGGAATCGGCATCAATAGAAGCTAAAGGGGTTTTGCCAAAATTTATTCAAGAATTTAATAATTGTATCAATCAATAATTATGCGCAGTAAATTTATAGAAAAATTTAAAAAATAAAAATTAGAGGTTTTATACTTTGAGAATACCTTGAGATATAAGATATTGTAGTCCGTTGATGTAGTCTTGATCAGTTATCAATCCCTCTGACCACCATTTTGCATTATCTCGAATCCAGTTTGGAATTTCATATTCTGTAGTTCC
Organism: Nitrosopumilaceae archaeon; assembly: GCA_050117375.1. Classification (GTDB taxonomy): domain Archaea; phylum Thermoproteota; class Nitrososphaeria; order Nitrososphaerales; family Nitrosopumilaceae; genus Nitrosomaritimum. The sequence goes on from JASFMV010000020.1 coordinate 8,381, forward strand.
TACTGCTCCGGAATAATCCCAAAGAGTTTCACCATCATATGTTACTTTTGACAAACCCCTCTTGCCTAGTTCTACTACTTTATCAGCGAGAGGAACATAAAGCAAATCAGGAGAGTATTGTTGGCCTTCAGTAATCATCCAGTAAATCATATGAATTACAGCTTTTGCCTCTTCTTTGCTCTTAGAAACTGGCTTTAGGTCGTCATACACAAGAAGATACGTGAAACTTGCAATTGGGTATGAATCCGGACCTGGTGCATCAACTAAGGATACAGGAACCCAGCTTTCATGGGCTTCAGGAAGACTGTCTGCAACTCCACTTGAAGCAGCAGAAATACTCTTCAAAGTTGGTTCAATGAATGCTGTTCCATCGTGATTTTGAACGGATGCAAAACTCATTCCAGTTTGAAATGCATATGCTAATTCAATATAGCCAATAGAGTATTCAGTAGATTTTACAATCCCTGCAACACCCTCATTTCCTGCCGCGGCTAATCCAACAGGCCAAGGAACAGATTTTCCTTTACCCACCTTTTCATCCCATTCAGGACTTACTGCTACCAAATATTCAGTAAAAACAAAGGTAGTACCTGATCCGTCAGAGCGGTGTGCAACTACAATCTCTTTGTCAGGTAGATTTACTTCTGGGTTGTGTGCTGCAATCCTAGAATCATTCCATCTGGTGATTTTACCCAAAAAGATATCAGCAATTTCATCTCCTGTTAATTTTAATCCCTTGTTTGGAACCTCTGGAATGTTGTACACTATGGTCACTCCTCCAATAGCTTCGGGGATGTGAAGTGTTCCAGGTGCTAGTTCTCGTTCAGCTTCACTCATTGGTTTGTCAGATGCTGCGAAATTAACAGTTTGCTCGATGTGTTGTTTTACACCACCACCACTTCCAATTGATTGATAGTTTAGATTCACATTTGGATGCTGGTTATTGTATTCAACTCTCCATAAATCTATTAAGGGAAATGGAAATGTTGCTCCTGCACCATTCAGATTGAATTGTGTGTTTGTGTCTGGAAGTTCTGGCATAGATTCAGCATTTGCACTTAATGGCGTTACGATTGCAACAAGTGTTGCGATCATCAGTATTGATGTTATTGTTTTTCTCATTAAGAGAACGTCTTTTACAGCTTATTTAGAAATAGCAATCATAGATTACGGAAATATAGGATCACTCTATTGTCTATATAGAAGAAAATTTCAAAATAAAATTCTTACAAAACTCACAACAATCCTCTACCAGTTGGCTTTGTAATGAACCTAGATATTTTGATATTGTAATCTAGATAACAGTTAGAACACATTCCATCCCCATCTAATTTGTGAGTGATGTTTCCACAACAAATACAATGAAAAACACTCTGTTCACTTAATTTTGAATTTTGGAGTTTCGTAGATTCAACTTCATGTAAAATAAATTGAATTTCTTTATCTGTCAAATTTTCTTGGATTAACTTTTCAAGATATATTTGATTATCCACAAGTAATGGTAACCCGCGTGCTAACTTAAATTGAATTTGCTCGAATCTTTTACTGTCACCAATTTTTTTGTCAATTAAAATTTGAGCTTTTTTAATAGTTATTCGACGAATAGTTTGGATATCCATATTAATTTTTCACAATAATTATAGTAAAACCTTTTGTAAATTAATTTTTTAACCAACAACTATGAAAAAGATTTTGAGAAGTTTAATGAATCTATTTTAAAATCTTCAAATTTTATTAAATCAGCACACTTTTTCATATTCTTTTTTGATAAACAATCTACTAGTGCCTCATTGTAAAGTTGTTCTTGTTTATTCTGTAACACATATTCCGTTTCTAATAATCTATTGGGGTTTGAGCCTTTCAAAAAATATTTGTGTTTTGTTGTTTCAAAATTTAACAAAAGGTTTGAAAATAAAGCCTCTTTGACAGAAATAACATCCTCTAAAAACCAACTCTCCTCAAATCCCCCAACTCTTTGGGCAATTACAATAATGTCGGCAGTTTCTATTTCTTTTATTGCCTTTAACTGAACAGACAGTGTTTTTGTAGAACCCCAATGAATTAAAGCAGATTGGATATCGGTAAAATACTCACCACTATTTTCTAGCTGAGTTTTACCTTCGGTTCTAACTATCTTAATAGGAGCTGTATCTGTTTTTTGTGACACTGCCCCGTTTGGAAAAATATACAGTTCAATGCCAATTGGAGGTAATTTTCCTTCCTGGTTTGGAATCTCTATTGTAAGATTAGTCACCTCTCCTAATCTTAGAATTTTTTTGGAATTATTTTCTGTAATTTTTATTGATTCAGATTTGGAAGATGATGAAAAGCCATTTGGGTATGCCTTTACGATATTTAATACCTCAGCATCATCAATTTGGTTGTATGACAAATTATACCCCATAATTCCTGCAGCGTCTTCAAGATTTCCATTTATAGATTTGGGGTGATTTAGGCTTAGAGAGTGACCTATTTCGTGCAAGGTGACTCTTTGTATCATTTTATTGTCAAATTGTTTATGATCACCATTTTTGATTATATCTTGTAATTTTTCAATTGTCATACTTGGCCAAAAATTTTCATTTTCTTTTGCCAACTCCGATAAAGTACTTGGATAGTTGTCTGTGTAAATGGTCACATTGGCAATTGGTGTTTGAGGATGACTATATCCTGTAACTCCCAATAATTGAAAAGAAGTAGGAACTGGAGTATCATAGAAATTGATATACCCATCACAAATAGAATCATCTTTTGGGAAAACATGAGTGGTCATATTCCAAACCTCTGAATTTTCAGTAACTTCAACAATTCGATCATGCCAGGTTTTTACGGCATTCGATGCAATTTCACTAAAAATTGGGTTTTGCTCATTTTGTGTAATACAGAAATCTATCTTTGTATCGTTGAAAACAAATTGTCTGTTTCCTGTATATTTTTGAAAATCAATATACTCATTTGTCCCTTCAATTTCTTCTCTGAATGCCATTGCTTTCAGATTCCCTGCAAATCCAAATGACCAAACCAGCAAAATCAGAATGAAAAAAATGGGCAAAAGAGTATTTGTTTTTATTTTAGCCTGTTGAAATGGTTTAAAATTTTTAATCTTAGACACCATTCCGCAAAATTTTCGCTCCCTATCATTGCATTTTAGATGAATAAGCCTGGTTTGACTCTTTTACAACCTGCTTTATGATATCTGCTACTTCTTTTGACAATAAAATTTTTGAAAATGAGTTGTCATGCTCAAGGGAGTGTGTAACAGTCATTGAGTTGAGTATAGTAAAATAGCATTAATCCAAATCGTAATTATTTTCAGTAACCTACCAGAAACGTGGAATCTATATAGAAATGAAATTTCATCCCAATTTATTACATATGTCATCGCAATATGGGCAAAACAAGATATCTTTAGAAAATTTTCCCAATCTTAGAATTTCAGTTTCTTGGTTGCCGCATTTAGGGCATTTGATTTTATGCATTATAATTATTAATTCAATTTTGATCTAAAAAAATATTCTAAATATTTTATGGTGAACACGTAAATAGATAAAAAATTACAAATAAAAAATTCATTCAAGCAGCTATAGAGTTATTCATACAATTATGAAATTTTGGTAAGGTTTTTTCTCCGCACTTAAGACAAATCTCTTGAAATAAAATATGGCAATTTACACATTTCAAATAATTCCTTAATGGATTTCCACATTTACGACAGCATTCATCAGGCATTACTCACAAATTGTAGTTTGTATTTCCCAGTTGAAGTTTCTTAAAATGAATGAAATTTTTTTTGAAAGAAAACTTGATATTACTCCCAGATCACTCATCACCAGAATTGTTCCTTCAGAATATGGAAAAATAAACTCCAAAAGAGTTTCTCTTTGAATTAAAATTGAATTAAGAGGTCCCATTATATCATCAAACTCCATTCCAAGAGAAATTTGCAATGATCTCTGCATAAACAACATTTCAGTCTCTTGTCTCTTCATTTTTGTAATGAGTCTATCATTGCGAAGTTTGTAATCAATGGCTTTTCCGTTCTTGTTTAGGGAGGCTACAAAAAAGATATTATCATTTGAAGTTAGGATTTCGTCGCATAGGATTGAAATAGATTTACTTCGCTCAAGATTTGATGAAATCATCAAAGTACCTATGAAGATCAAATACTAAAGAAAAGTGACCGTAGATTTAGTAGAATACTGATATCTACGTAGATGTGAGTATCTATAGGATATACAAAAAATAATGCATTTTAAATAAAAAAGAGAAGAAATGGAAGTTAAATATGGAATTATACATACTTAGGCACGGGAAAGCCCAAGACCACGCTCAAACTATTTCAGGTGATGCCAAGAGACAATTGACTGAAACCGGAAAAAATGAACTTGAATGCATTGCTAAAGCCATGAAAAATTTACAAGTCGAAGTAGATTCCATAATTTCTAGTCCATTGATAAGAGCAAAACAAACTGCAGAAATAACGTTAAAACACATTAAAAGTAAAAAAAAATCCATATCGATTTGGAATGAGCTAAAACCAGAAATTGATGTTGTAAAAACAATAAAAAAATTAACCACCTTAAAACCAACTTCAGCAGTCTTATTAGTTGGTCATGAACCTCATTTGACAAATCTGATTGGAGCAATTATTTCGAGTGATTCAAACTCTATTGATATTACATTGAAGAAAGCTGGTCTTGTCCATATAAGGTGCAATCCTGTAAAAACTAAAATTTCAGGATCATTACGAAGTTTGATAACTCCAAAGCAACTTAAAAAACTATGCAGATAGATAATTTTTTTTAATTCAATGAGGATAAATTTATGATCTTGTCAAAAAAAAATGAATTGAAGAAATTCCCAAACTCAAGAGA
>JASFMV010000021.1:0-13232 GCA_050117375.1 Nitrosopumilaceae archaeon
TTATGCGACTGCAATTCATGAAGTTAGAATAAAGTAGTGTCAGCAAATAATTATATGCTAATCATTTTGACTTTGTTTTGGTAGCCCGATAGTCTAGCGGTCAAATAATTTTAGATCAAGGATTCTGCCCTCTGGATCTCAAGAGTGGATAGGCGGAGACGGCAGTTCGAATCTGCCTCGGGCTACTGGATTTAATTTATCTAGAAGCTTGGGCTATTCTTTCAAGCTCGTTTTTCTTTTTGACAGAGGGAGCATTTGGATCGTTTTTTGAGGCCAAGATTAGTTGTTCTGCCATGTGTTCCTCAATTGGTTTTGGGTTTGAAAAAGTTGCTTCTTTAATTGCATCTGCAATGAATCTTAATGCCAAATCTACTCTTCGAATAGGGGCAACATCGACTGAAACATGGTAAACAGTTCCACCATACACTATTCTCGTTGTATCCTCATTTGGTGCAGAATACTCTACTGCTCTAACTAATACTTCAACTGGATTCTGTCCAGTTTTCAAAGAAATAATATCAAATGCCACTTTTACTGTGTTTAGCACTCTGACTTTTTTTCCAGTCATTCTGCCAGTGTTCTTAGCATACTTCTTACCAAAATGCATTAATTTGTTGCAAAGTCTTTCGACAATGTTAACTTCAGCTTTATTGAATCGTTTTAGTGCAGAACGCCCATAGGTGTATGGAAGAATTTGTTTTCTTAAAGAAATTGCGGTTCTAAGTCCAGGATCTTTAATTTCGATTCCATCCATATCCCATTTTCTAAATAGTTGGAAATTCTCTGTTTGACTCAATTTTATCTCCTTGGTTTTTCCTTCTTTCCTATAACAAGTTCATGAAGTGAAGTTCCATTTACTTTGAATACTTTGAATCTTACACCAGGAATATCTCCCATTGCGCCGCCTTGTGTTGCACCCATTCCTTGAACGTGGACCTCGTCGTGTTCATCAATAAAGTTCATTGCACCATCACGTGGTAAAAATGCAGTTACTGATTTTCCATTTTTGATTAATTGAACTCGGACACATTTTCTAACTGCAGAGTTTGGCTGTTTTGCAGCAATTCCAATTTTTTCTAAAACAATTCCTTTACCTTGTGGAGCTCCTCCTAAAGGGTCTGCTTTTTTATCAATACCTAATTTTCTTCGTTTGTAACTAGAGATTGCCCATCTCTGTTTCTTTTTTTTCTCTTTTAGGACTCGGCCTGCGAATAATCCAAGTGGTGATTTTGTCATTTTTACATCTCCAAAGTTGCTTTTTGAGGACTGTTGATGAGTACGCTGGTTATATCAAAATATCGTTTTGCAAGTAATCTGGCTTTCTCGGCATTTCTTCCCTCTCTTCCAACTACGATGCCTTTCTTTCTTGGATCAACCATTATTATTGCCTGTTTTGAGCCATCAGGTCTTGTATTTATTTTAACTTCAGAAATTAATTTAGAATTTAAAAGATTTGTCAAAAATTTGGCCGGATCTTCATCAAATTCGACCAACTCTACATTGCGTTTTACAATATTTTGCAATGATTTGATATGGCATCCACCCTTTCCTATTGCAAGGCCCATCTTCCCGGTGTTTACCACAAAAATAACTCGGTCTTGTTTTTCATCATCAATGCAATCCCTTGCAGTTGCACCTGTAACATTCTGAAATAGCGACATCATACGCATTTGTTCAGTTGTTAATTTGATTGATTGTGCCATAATAAATCCTAGTTATCTCCGAGAAAAATTTGTCTCATTTAAATCTACATTGAATGTTGTAAAACGCATCATTTGCTTTCCTCAGTATCTGTATCTTTAAGAATTGACTTGATATTTGCATCCGTTAGTGATGTAAATGATAGTGTTGATATCCTAAATTGTAGGCCGCAAAGTCTTCCCAATGCGACAGATGTCCCTTGAAAGTTAACAAAAGGTATTTTTTCTTTTTTTGCATCTGATTCAATTTTCTCAAACATTTCTTTTTCTACAGATTGAGATAAAACAATTAGTTTGGAATTTTTTACAGAGTTTAACACTTGTTTGGCACCCATAGTTAGTTTATCTTCCTTTAATGCATCTTTCAGTGCTTTTTCTAGTATCTTACTCATTTCCTAATCTCAATCGGTTACACCGGGCTTTATAGGTTTATTGAAACTACAGGCGTAAAAGCTAATTGGAAATACCCAACAACGAACCCAATGAAGAGAACATAGAACCTAACTGTTCAAAAAGATCTTCAGGTTTTTCTTTTGAAGAAAATGTTTGTTTTGTATCAGTGAAGAAATCTTGATGATTGGTTTGAGGTATGCTTTTGGGATTTTGTTGGTTTATTGGTTGCACGATATTTTGAGGCATTTCAGATAAGACCAATTCAAGATTTTGTCTAGCAGTATAATAATTTGGGTTTTTTGCTAAAGCCTTTGAATAAAGGGTGATGGCTTCTTCATAATCCCCCATAACTGCAAACGAATTTGCTTTATTATTTAGAGCAGGGAAAAAATTAGGATCTATGGATAATGCTCTATCATAATGAAGAATAGCTTCATTATGATACCCCAATTTCCCAAGAGCAGAACCTTTGTTAGTTAAAATTTCTACATTATTAGGATCTTTTGAAAGTGATTCGCTAAAAAATTCAATTGAGCTATCAAATTTACATAATCGATATAGTGCAGGCCCCATACCATCATAATAGGAAATGGTGTCAGTATACTTGCTTCGGTCACAATTTAGATTTATTTGATTAAGTAATTTACCAAGCTCGACATCTTCAACGGAAAGATTATCGGATTTAGGTTTGGGTTCTTTAGGTGTTGGGGTATTTTCTTTACTTTGTGTTGTTTCTTTTATAACAGAAGTACTTTCATTTTTCTTTGGATTTTCTTTTGGTTCAGTTTGGATTATAGAATTGTCTTTGTTTGAATTTTTCTTTTCGTTATCATTTCCAATTGGTTGTGGTGTGTCATCAATTGGTTGTGGTGTGTCATCAATTGGTTGTGGTGTGTCATCAATTGGTTGTGGTGTGTCATCAATTGGTTGTGGTGTGTCATCAATTGGTTGTGGTGTTTTTTCATAAAACTCGAAATTAGTAGAAATTTCTTTTTCAGCATAATGTGCTTTTATAGAATAAATCCCATCAATTTTGAAATTAACACCAGCCTTTGCTAGAAAACTGGTTGAAAATTCTAAATTATCATCTATTGTGCCAAAATAAAATCCAGCCGGAGTACCAAATGGATCGTATATTCCAATTAAAACTGTAGGAGAATCCAAAGTAGAAACAATTCCAGAAATTTTTACAGTATCCCCATCAGTATACGCCTCTTTTTCGGTAGTTAATAGAATAATTTCGGGTTCAATTACATCTTCTAAAATTAGATCAGGCGATGACTCTTGACCTGAAATTAGAAAAAATTCTTCCTGACTGATTTTTTTATAATCTATTTTTACTGTGTATTTTCCAGGTGTATCATAAAAGGGAGAATCTAAAGAAAATGTTTTTGAAAACAATCCATCTTGGTCTATTTCCAAATTGTTTGCAGAGAGTATGGTTCCATTAGGATCATAAATGCTTACAGCCACTATTGGCATTGTAAATTCGGGGATAAATCCAGTAAGAGTTAATTCATCCCCAGTATCATATTCGGATTTATCAAATTCGACTAGGATGTCTGTAGCAAAACTATCGGATACCAATGAAAAAGAACCTATGGCTACCACTAAGAGTATCCACACTTTGTTTCCTAGCACATGTCTAAAAATGTAATTTTGTATTTAATAATCACGTAGAAATTATACTTTTGATCAATTTACAATGATAGAGAGTTCATTAGGTGAAGATAAAGGAACTTGTTCATTAATGGAATTCCACACATAGGTTTCAATGAAAAAAGTTCCAGAGTTTTTTGGAATCCAAGATTGAGAAACATCAAGATTCTGAAGGCCAGTCAACTCTCCGGTCATCCAAGAGATTGAAACGACAGAATCAAATTGATCCTTTATCTGAATCAAATACACAAATTTTTGATCAAAATTTTGTTCATTTGTAATCGATCCAACAATTTGGACTCTGCTGTCTTTCTCAACAGAGTTCAAAGGATTGCCCAGACTATCACTCAAAATTATGGGAGAATTTGCTATTCTTTCCAAATGAGGGACAAAAGAAGAAACTTTTGCCAAAGTTATAATTTCTAAATTATCAGAGGTAGAATATGGTTTTGGTAATGTATAATCGTTGTATTTTGCAAAGATTTCATCTCCAGGTAAAGCAAGTAATCTATTCCCACTTGAAGACTGGTTTTGAGTAAATGTTATAGTTGCAACAAAAATGCCAGAACTTTCAGAAGTTTCGGTTGCCGTAATTTCAATTCCTGCAGCATCAGAATCAGAAGAAATTTCTATTGGGATTTGGTCTAGGCCTTCAGGATTTAGATTAAGATCAGGATCAATTACACGCACTAAAGCAGGTTTGTCTAGCAGATAATTATTCTCAGAAAATTGTGCATCTCCAATATTCCAAATAATTGGAACCGATTCTGTCACTATAACACCATCGGCAAATTCAAAGGAAATTGTCAAAGAAGAATCAGGTTCTATTTCCAAAAACCCACTTGTAGGCCCTGTTCCAAATGTTCTTGGGATTGTATCAACATCTCCATCACCATCGGCATCATGTGAAAAACCAGTTAAAGTAACTTCAGCGACAAATATCCCAGTGTTAACTCCTGTTTCAGTAAATCTGTATGGTTCAAGATGGTGTTCACTGGTTGAAATTTTTATTGGATTGTATTGGTCATCTCCAATTGAATCAATCAGGTGTCTATCAGTATTCCAGCTCGGAGCAATAATTGTTATTTTTACTTTATCAGTCCAAGAATAAACTTGCTTGTCTGTAAAAATAGGAGCATATGGTTTTTCATAGTCAGGAATTTGTTCTGCAATTGCAGGAACGAAAAATATAGGTAAAATTAAGAGAAACCAGATCATCATAAAAAGAATTATTTGATTTGATTTAATCTTTGATTAAATTTCTAAGATTCTTCGTCGGGTAATGAGATTGCCAAAATGTTATCTCCACGTAACAGAATTTTTCCTAATGCTATTGGGGTTTCTTCAGTTACATCTTCAGCATCATTTAGTGTCAGATTCATATGTACATCAAAGTCTACAAGATTTCCCTTTACAGTTTTATTGTTTCTAAGACGCAAAAGAACAGATTGGTCTTTACTTTGATTCATCAAATTGGAAATTTCGTCGGCCATTTACTTCACGATTTATTGTTTTTTCTTGCTAACTTGCATGTACAAATCAACAGTTCCACTTCCAATGGGAATATTGCTTCCAACAATTACATTTTCAGTAATTCCTTTTAGCTGTTCAACCTCTCCCCCTAATGCAGCATGAGCAATTGTTGGGACTGTGATTTCAAAGGCTGCTCTTGCAAGAACACTATCTTTAGTTCCCGCAATTCCGTGACGGCCGATTTGTTGCATGTACCCTTTTGAGCACATCAAATCAGATACTAACATAATGTATCTATTGTCAACTTCCAATCCTTGGTCTCCTAGAGTGTTGTTTAGCTCATCAATCAAAGCATTTCTAGAGGCTTCGATTCCTAAAGTTCCTGCAATTTCGAATACGTTATTTGTTCTAACATTTTTCTTGTCAATTCCTTTTACTTCAAGTACTTTGGCAATGTTAGATCCTGTAGTTTGAATTATCCACTCATCATCCTTTTGTACCAAAGTTACACGTGCAATATCTGGAACTCCTTTAACTGTTGAGTTGAGGACTTTATTTCTAATTGCAATTACTGTAGGTGCATCGGATTCTTCAACTAGTTTTAGAGAAATTAATTCACCAGTGGTTTCTGTCTTGAATTTTTTATTTGATTGTAAAGCTGTTTCTACTTCTGTTATACTACATCCTCTGTTTCTTAATTTAGTTGGGCTAAGAATAAGCTTGATTTCAGTGTTATAATCAGTTTCACTGGTTTCAATCAAGTCTGTGATTTTGGTTTGTAAAATATTTCTTGCAACTTCTATGGCCTTTTCTCTTGACTTTTTCGATTCTTCATCAAGGTAAATATCCATAGTTGGAGTTACTGGTTTCTTTCTTGCATCCACTAATTCTATTAATCTTGGAAGACCCAATGTTACGTTTCTTTCTTTAATTCCTGCAAAGTGGAAAGTTCTCAATGTCATCTGAGTTCCCGGTTCACCAATAGATTGAGCAGTAACTATACCCACTGCTTGTCCAGGTTCAACTTTTGCTTTGTTATACAATGAAAGACCCTTTTTACCTACTATAGTAACTCCTTCTTTACTTAATTTTGAATCTAAAAGCCCATCAGTTACAAGTTTCTTCAATCTAGGATTGAATGTTTTGGTGTATTTTTTGGCAATTTCCTCAATCTCATCTTTTGTGGCCTTTTTTCCTGAATCGACAATAGTTTGAGACTCAATTAATCTGTTGATATTAAATGCCTCACCATGATCACTTTTTGCAACATCAATACCATCTTCACCATACAGGAACTGAATGATGTGTCCATGAGGATCCCTGACGGTTCCATCATATTCTAATCTAATATGTTCTAATGCGTTAATCAATCTACGCTGCATGTAGCCACTTTGCTGAGTCCTAACTGCAGTATCTACCAGTCCTTCCCTTCCTCCCATAGCATGGAAGAAAAATTCCAGTGTTGAGAGGCCTTCTCTGTAATTTGATTTTACAAATCCTTTTGCATCAGGATTTGGGTCATGCTCTTGGAAGTGTGGTAAGGCACGATTATGGTAACCTGAATGTAATCTATTTCCTCTTCTGGATTGTTGTCCTAAGGCACCTGCCATCTGACCTATGTTTAATGCAGAACCTCTGGCTCCAGTTGTTGCCATTATTCTTCCAGAATTACTTTGATCAAGAGATTGGTCTGCGGTGTTTCCTGCCTTGTCTCTTGCTTTACCTAGCTCATTTACGATATATGCCTCAAGGGCTTCTTCAGGTTTCATTCCTCTTGTTAGTTTTAGAGTACCTTTTTCATACTGAGAAGTTAAATCTGAAATTACATCATACGTCTCATTAATGTCATCTAAAATTTGTTGTTTGTTTTTCTCCGGGATTTCCAAGTCCGCATATCCGTAACTAAACCCATAATGAGTGATGAATTGTTTTACCATAATCAAGATGGAGTTTAGAAAAGATTTTGCTTCAGCATTGCCATAATCTTTTGCAATTCTGTGCAAAACACTTTCAGGTTCTTCAGCACCAATTGAAGCCTTGTCAATCACTCCACTGATTAGCTCACCTTGTTTAATTACAACATCTTTAGGAGCACCTTTGGTTCCTTTTGACCATTTTGAGGTAATAACATAGTTAAAGTCTTTAGGCAAAAATAATGAGAATAATTGTTTTCCGGTATATGCTGGACCATCCTTTGTTTTTGTACCAGGTTTTGGAAGAGGACCTGCATATCCACCTAACATAGCTAGGTTTGAAAATTCTTGAATTGATAGAATAGTATCATCTTTGGTTAAAAGATATGCACCAGTAACAAAGTCTCTTAGTGCACCTATAATTGGACCACCATACCTTGGAGAGATTAATTGATCTTGGACTCTCATAAGCAAAATTGCTTCTGCTCTGGCTTCTTCACTTTGTGGAACGTGTAAATTCATTTCATCACCATCAAAGTCAGCATTGTATGGTGGGCAAACTGATGGATGTAATCTGAAAGTTCGTCCTGGCAATACCCTAACATAATGAGCCATTATGGACATTTGGTGGAGAGATGGTTGTCTGTTAAACATTACAATATCACCATCTGCAAGATGTCTCTCAACAAGATATCCAATCTCAAGGGTTTCAGCAATTATTGATCTGTCTTCAACAAAATCAAGCCTAATCTTAACACCATCAGGTCTTACAATGTAATTTACTCCTGGGAATTTATTTGGACCATTGATTACAAGTTGTCTCATTCTTTCAATATTCCATTCAGTAACAATTTCTGGAATTGTAAGCTTCATTGCAATTTGCTCAGGAACACCTACTTCAGACAAATCCAGATTAGGATCAGGCGAAATTACAGTTCTGCTGGAAAAGTCAACTCTTTTTCCAGAAAGTGATCCTCTAAATCTACCCTCTTTTCCTTTGAGTCTTTGTGTTAGTGTTTTTAATGGTCTTCCAGAACGATGATGTGCTTGAGGAATACCTGAAACCTCATTATCAAAATATGTCGTAGCATGATATTGTAACAAGTCAACCAAGTCTTGGACAATTAGTGGAGGAGTTCCAGCTTCTTTACTTTCTTTAAGTCTTTGATTAACTCTAATGATATCCACCATCTTATGGGTTAAATCATCTTCAGATCTTATTCCCGTTTCAAGGATAATAGAAGGTCTTACTGTTACTGGCGCCACTGGCATGGCTTGTAAAATAAACCATTCTGGTCTTGCAGTTACAGGATCGTATGATAAAAGTTTCAAATCAGCATCAGTGATTTGAGAAAATCTTTCTCTTATTGTGATTGGTAATAGTCTATGTTCGCCTATCTCAGTTTTTTCAACAAAGATTGTTGGTTTTGTAAATATGAGCTCATATTGAGTTTTTCCGCAATGAGGACACTCTTTTGCCTTTTTTGCTTTTTCTATAATTTGTTCTGGAATTCGTTTTTGAGAAATTAAGGTGTAAGCCAAATGTTTTTCTTTGATTGCCTGGAATTCATCAAGGTCTTCTTGAGGTACTCGCAATCTTGCACAGGATCTACAAGTTGATTGAAGTAGTTTGTGAATATTATCAATAAAGGCAATATGCAAAATTGGTTCGGCAAGTTCTATGTGCCCAAAGTGACCAGGACATCTTGCTGCAGTATTTCCACAAGTTAGACATTTTTGTCCAGGTTCTAATGTTCCTAGTCTTCCATCCATTAATCCTCCTTGAACAGGCATCCCATCTTCATCATAAGTTTCAGGAGCAGTAATCTCTGCTACAGAGTATTTTCGAATTTCAGTTGGAGACCATACTGAGAATCGAATACCGTCAATGGATTTGATTGCTTGAACAGACATTATACTTTCTCCTTAATCAATAATCTTGGTGCTACATTCAAGCTTTGCATTTCCTGTAATAATAATTTGAATGCGTAGGCTACAGAGACCGAAGACACTTTAGCTTTATCTCCACAAACTCTGCACACATATTTTCTTTGTTTAACATCATGATAAGCAACTAAACCACATCTCTCACAAACAAAAACATCTGATTTGTCAGACTCATCTAGCAATCTATCTTTCAAAATCATTGAAGCCCCATATGCAATAAGACAGTCTCTTTCCATTTCTCCAAATCGTAAACCACCACCTCTTGCTCGACCTTCTGTTGGTTGTTTAGTTAACATTTGAACTTGGCCACGAGCTCTTGCATGAATTTTATCTGCGACCATATGATGTAGTTTTTGATAATAAACCACTCCAATGAAAACTTCTACTGGAAATGCTTTTCCAGTTCGTCCATCATACATTATTTCTTTACCTGAATACTTGAAACCAGCTGCATCCATGACCGGTTTTACTTCATCAATTTTTTCTCCAACAAAGGCCGAACCATCAAATTGACTGCCTCTTAGAGCTCCTGCCTTGCCACAAATAGATTCCATCATCATTCCAACTGTCATTCTAGATGGGAAAGCGTGTGGATTAATCAAAACATCTGGTGAAATTCCATCTGCAGTATATGGCAAGTCTTCTCCTTTTGCTAAAATACCTAAAACACCTTTTTGTCCGTGTCGTGAGGCAAATTTATCTCCAATTTCTGGAATTCTCATATCCCTTGCTCTGATTTTATACATTTTTCCACCTTCATTGGATTGAGTCATTACAACTGTATCGATAACGCCAGTCTCTGATGGTCTTACACCAATTGAAGTGTCACGTCTGTATGGACCAGTAGATTCGAATTCTCTGTATTCTTCCATGAATCTTGGAGGACTTGTTTTTCCAATTAGAATATCGCCACCTTTGACTGAAGCTTCTGCTGCTACAACACCATCTTCTTCTAAAAGACGATAAGCTTTTTCACCTTTGTATCCACGAATATTATCTTCGGCATTTGGAATTTCAAAATTATCACGCATTCCACCTGGATATTGTTTTGCCTCTGCATCATAAACTCTAAAGAAAAATGTTCTTCCCAATCCCCTATCAACTGAGGATTGGCTCAAAACAATTGCATCCTCAATGTTGTATCCATCAAAAGGTAAAACGGCAACAACACAATTTTGACCAGCAGGCCTATCTTCCAATCCAAGTAATTTCATTGCTTTTGTGTTTACCATAGGGGTTTGAGGATATAGCATTAAGTGTTGTCGCACATATGTGCTGGTGTTCATCATAGGTGTAGAAAATCCTAGACTTTGTTTTGCCATTGCAGATTCATAGGTATTTCTTGGAGATTGATTGTGTTCTGGGTATGGAATGATAGAAGCTCCTGCACCAAGAATGGATGGAGGGAATACTTCAAGATGAGTGTGTTTCTTGGTATCTTTTTCATCTAATGTAACATAGCAGTTTTCTTCTTCATTTGCATCAATTAATTCAAGAACGCCCATCCTCAAAAGATCATTCCATGAAAGTAGTTTCTTTGCTACTTTGTCCAATAATTCCTGAGTGAGTAATGATCTACCGTCTTTGATTATTATCAAAGGTCTTAGAACTCGACCTGCATTACAATTAACGTAAAGTCTTTTTGTTGCACCTTCAACATCAGATTGGTGGAATGAAATTCCCACATGTGGGTGAATCTTTGAATTTCTTCTTAGTTCCCTTAGGGATTCTGCTAGTTGTTCTCCATCTTTGAAATATCCAATAAGGCGGCCATCAACAAATATTCTGGTCCCATCTTTTTTCAAATCCTCTTTTGCATCAAAGAAATGCACGGTTCCAAGGTCGTATAGTTTCTCAACAATTTCTTCTGATGGAATATTTACAGAGATAATTCCAGATAATGCAATGTTTTTAACTAGACCACAATTTGAGCCCTCAGGTGTTTCGCTTGGGCAAATTCTTCCAAAGTGAGTAGCATGGAGATCTCTTGCTTCGAAGTTTGGTTGTGTTCTGCTAAGTGGGGACTGAATCCTTCTAAGATGACTGATTGTTGAAAGATAGTTTGTCCGATCTAGAAGTTGCGTAACTCCTACTCTACCTCTACCCCAGTTTCCTGTGGCAATAGCATTGTTTAATTTATCACTAATAATTCCCGGTCTTATTGCAGCAGCTACTGCATTAATTCCTCTTTTTTGTCCGGATCTTTCTAATTGGTATTTCATATCTCGAACCAAATTTCTAAAAGCTGTTCTAAAAAGATCGGCTAACATTTGGCCTGCAAACTTAATGACTTTATTTCCATAGTGGTCTTTATCATCAGGATCAATCCATCCAAGTCTTAACTCTAGTAATTTACATGCAGCCTCTCCCAAAAATTGGGCTTTTTCTTTTCTATTTTCAGGATGCTTTCCAAGATGTGGTAACAGTCCCCAATCCAAAAGGGTCTCTGCTCTTTTAATCTGGAATTCTTCTAACATTCCTGGAGCAATTCGTTTACTGATATACACAATAGAATCCTTTGATGTGGGAACATCTGCTGCTTTTTCAAATGATCCTTCGAGTTCATCTTGAACTTCATCTACAAGTGAAACAGCAGCAGCTACTTCTTTGTCTGATTCTAATCCAAGAGCCCTCATCAAAATTACAACAGGAATATCAACTGGAGAGCCAGGAATTCTAGCTACAATAAGACCATCATTTTTCATTACCAATTCTAATTTTGCGCGATAACCAACAATTGAAGAATAAACTTTAGCTTTGAAAACAATGTTGCCACCAACCGTTTCTCTATCAACAATTATTTTGTTGTATGAAAGATCTTCTAGTCCAACTATCACTCTTTCAGAACCGTTAATGATGAAATATCCACCAGGATCATTAGGATCCTCTCCATGTTCAACTAATTTTTGTGAAGAGAAATTATTCAAAATACATGCATTTGATTTTGCCATTACTGGAACATCTCCAATATGCACAAATCTAGATTCTAAGATTTTTCCATCTTCAATTACACTCGCTTCCATCATTACTGGTGCAGAGTAGGATACATTTCTAAGTCGAGCTTCTGCAGGAGTAATGTGAGTTATGGAGCCATCTAACTCCATCATTCTTGGTTGTTGGAGTTTGACTTTGCCTAATTGAATTTTATAGGGATACTCTGCATTTTCAATTTCAATTTGTCCCACTTCGTTGATTATACTCTGAAGCCCTCTTTCCAAAAATTCATCAAATGAATTAAGATGTTGTCTTGCAATTCCTTCTCGTTTGAGAATATCTTGAATAATTGGCCAGCGTTTAGTTGAAGGGTCTACCATCTAAATTTCCACCACGTATCTATAGTAAAGGCTCTCCCCAGCTGTAGGACTTTTTCTGGTAATTTTTATCATATCTCCTGGTTTAACACCAAGTTCTAAGATAGCTGGATCATTTACGAAAATTAAAGGTAATTCTGTTGGTTTACAATTGTATTTTTTTAAAACTTCTTCTGCTTCTTTTTTTGAGATTATCTCATGTTTTGGAACATAAACATGGTCCGGTACAAGAATTTGATTTTTCTTAGTTGCCATATCTTATTACCTCACAAAGAACATTAGATGTAGCGATAAAGAATACACACAAACTGTCAAAGTTTCACTGCGAGGTTAATATATATCTAATCTGAAATTCGTCAGTGTTTTTTCTTTTTAGTCAATTATATTTTTCATAACGTTAAATAGTATAAATTTGAGCGTAAAATTGATGAATGCTCATCTATCGGTGTTTGCCTTATTTGCGATCATGATTGCAAGTATTGGAATGGCACCAGCATTTGGACAAACAATACAGCCAATCGTTGTTACTACTGATAAGACATCCTATGAAGAGGGTGAAAGAATCATGGTAACAGGAGAAGTAAGTGAAATTCTTTTCGGCTACGCTATTAGTATCATGATGATTGCTCCAAACGGAAATGTAGTATCTGTCGATCAAGTTATGGTTGGATCAGATAAAACCTTCAGTACAGAACTTTCCGCAGGAGGTTCCCTCATGAAACAAGGTGGCGAATACACGATTCAAGTATTGTATGGAACCGAAAATCGAACAGCTGAGACCACGTTTTCATTTGCAGGTTCTTCCATGACTTCTGGCCCTGAAGGTCTCGTACCCG
>JASFMV010000022.1:0-13011 GCA_050117375.1 Nitrosopumilaceae archaeon
ATAACCCTAACGCCTTGGAATATTTTTCCAGTTGAAGTAACTGAGCAAGTTACAGTTTTAGCAATAACTGAACATGGTTGTGTAGGAGAATCTGAATACGGAGTTAGCGTAGTAGTACAAAATTGTTCAGCACAAATTGGTGACACAGTATCTGCAACGTTTTTTGTTCCAGCAATGGATCAAAATGGGTATTATGACCAAATAGAGACTAAACTGGCACTGCTTGAGCCATAGTCTTTTTTTTTATTTTGAAAAGAGCAAGTTTTGGTTTTTTGAGAAAATAATATCTTATTTTTTATGTTAAAAAAATCTAGAGTTTTAACTTGAAAGAACGATTATGATTATTCCAAATTACTTTAAGAGGAAGAATGTTTTTACAAGAGCATGATTCATGCAGAAATCAGTGTGTATCCTATGGGAACAGCAAACACAAGCGCAAGTTTTTACATCGCCAAAGCAATAGAATCAATTCAAAAAATAGATGGGATCCGATACCAGATAAACCCAATGGGAACAGTTCTAGAATCAGATAGTATAGACAAAATCTATGACGCTGCAAAATCAATGATGGAAGTAGTTCACAATTTAGGTGTGAATAGAGTAGAAGTTGTTCTCAAAATAGACTCTAGAAAAGATAAAGAAAAAAAGATGGAAGAAAAACTAGAATCTGTAAAGAAATTTTTAAAATAAAATTTTTCTAAAATTTGTTTACGACATTAAAGAAAGTATCTCTTTGAATGGGTTTTCTTCCAATTTCTTTTACCATAATTTCTAATTCGTTAATAGATGATGCTGTAGGTTTTCCTGCTGCGCGATAAACTTCTTCTGAAAATGCAGTTCCTACCAAATCACTTCCACCATTTGATAAAGCAACCTGTGCTAATTTTTTACCATAAGCAACCCAGTATACGGAAATATTATTTAACACATTTGCAAGCATTAACCGAGAAATAGCAGTTATCCTCAAATCATATACAGAAGAACATTCATTATTTACCAGATGTTCTTGCTCTAGTTCTGTATTATCCAGGCTAAATTTCAAGGGAATCAATGTGATAAATCCACCAGTCTTTTTTTGAAGTTCTCGGATTTTTATCAAGTGGTCAATTACATGTTCAGGTTTTTCGATATGCCCATAAAGCATTGTAACATTACTCTTGATTCCCATGTTGTGTGCAGTTTCTACAGTATCAAGCCATTCTTGCCCTGAACATTTTCCTCTAGCAATTTTAGGTCTAATTTCCGGATGAAACAATTCTGCTCCCCCGCCAGGTAAGGAATCTAATCCAGATTCTTTTAACCTGGAAAGAACTTCTTTAACAGAGTTCTTTGTTAGTTTAGATAGAAAGAAAATCTCAGCAGCAGTAAGTGCTTTTATTTTTAATTCAGGATGATTTTTTTTTATTAATTTCATCATGTCTTCATAATAGTCAAGTGGAAGTTTTGGGTGGAATCCACCAACAATATGGACCTCTGTTGCACCCATTTGTTTTGCAATACCAACCCTTTGCTCAATTTGCTCAGGAGTTAACGTGTATGCATCTTCATCCCCATCTTTTCGATAAAAGGCACACATTTGACAACTTGCAGCACACACATTTGTGTAATTCATGTAGTAGGAGGCAGTAAACGAGACTTCATCACCTACAAGTTTTTTTCTAGATTGATCAGCTACTGCACCTAACAAGTGTAAATTATCATAATTCATCAATTCCATTCCATCATCAAATGACATCTCTTCTCCAGATAGTGCTTTGTCTAGGGCTTGAGAGTCATTTACCAGCTGATCTAACATAAGGTATTCTAGTTTCGTCTGGATATATTCCTTAACCGATAAATTGTCAAGGAATAAGTAATCAAGGAATCAGCATAAAACATGGTAATGCCTCTTAAAGATGAAGATAAGCCAAAATGCTATTTGTGTCACGATGGGTTTGAAAATATAGAACAGTTGCGAGAACACCAAAATAGCACCCATAAAGATTTCTTTGAGGCACATGAAAAAGATCTAAAACGTGAACCTGCACCAGGCGATGTCACAGTTTTTTAGATTTTGATTCTTTTAGCATTTCTTGTGCAAGTTTTTTACTAATATTTGCAAGGTCATAATCTTTATCGATATCTAGTGCTTTTTTGAAGTGCTTTATGGCATCCTCAAGTTTTCCCAACTCGCCTAAAGAAAGACCCTTGTATGCCAAAGCCATTGCACATTTTTTATCAAGTTTGATTGCAGAATCATAACAGAAAATTGCCTCGTTGTAATTTTCAATTGTGTGTAAAGCTGATCCTTTATTGACTAAGGCATCTACATTTGAAGGATCAATTTGAAGGGCTTTATCATAAAGTTTGATGGATTGTTTGATTCTTCCGATGTTTTGAAGAGTTACAGCTTTGTCTATGATAGCTTTGGTGTTTTTTGGATTCTTCTTTATTGCGGAGTCATATAGTTTGAGGGCTTCTAAATAATTCCCATCCTCACATAATTCAAAAGCCTGTGCAAGCATTATTTCTATATCTTTATCCAATTTGCTTTTGATAATACTTTGTTAATAATATAGATTAACAGATAGTTAATTTCTAGAATTTTTTCGGGTTTTAAATAAATCCAATCAAAGAGACATGTTAAAAGACCAGATTAATCGTAAAGCATTAAGTCTTTTTCTTCAAGAAGGCTATGTAGATTGTTTACAGATCGATAAACGTCCTTTTCGGTCTTGGCACCAGTACAAACAAGCTTTCCTGAAGAAAATATCAAAATCACAGTTTTTGGATCAATCATCCTGTGTATGAGTCCGGGAAATTGTTCAGGCTCATACATGCTTCTAGGGATTGTTCTTGCTGCTTTTTCTAGATGAACCTTACCTCCTAAATTAATTGAAGAAACAATGTTTTGAACTGTAACTTCAGCGTCTTTTTTTATAGGGATTTTTCCCTTGCGTAATTTTTCTACCACTGTCTTTACTGCCTTTCTTGCCAGCTCCTCAGATTTTGAACCGGTACAGACCATCTTGCCGGTTCTAAAAAGAAGGGTTGCAGTTTTAGGAGATTTTAATCGAAAAACAGCCCCAGGAAATTGGTCTGGGTTATATTCAACATCAGGAAATTTTTCTTGAATTTTATTCAGATCTAATTTTTGGTCAATGGTAGCAGATGCCACAACATTTACAATTTCAATTATCGGGGTTGTGAATGTCACAGGTTGTGTGTTGAATAAACCTTATTTAAAGAAATTTAAGAATTGATTTTTGTTATCTGAAGATAATTTGATCCCAGTAATTCAAGATACCAATTATGAATAGAATGATTGTCTAAATCTAAGAAGAGTACTTGTCCCTTGGATCAATCTCCAGAGATCTGTTGAAGCATTCTATTGCTTCTTCATATCTACCCATACTTCGTAGTGCCGAAGCTTTAGAATTCCATAAATCGGGATCTTCAGGGCTTAGAAGGATAGCTTGCTCAAAACATGCCAGAGCATCTTCATATTGACTGTTTTCCATAAAATTTTCACCTTTTGAGACAATTTCAGATAATTCATTCATAGTATTGGTTTGTTTTCATTTGTTTTAAATCTAAAAATTTAATAAAATTATTCCACAAAATATTCAGATTTCATTCGACGAAAATTTAAATCCATTTTCATAATATCGGGAATAATGGGTTTAGACAAAACGGATGAAAAAATTATAAAAAATTTATTGAAGGATTCACGCATTTCAGCAAGACAACTTGCTCTCAAAATTGGGCTTTCAACTGTGACAATCCTATCAAAGATAAAAAAATTAGAAAAAGAAAAAATAATCAAAGGATACACAGTGTTAGTTGATCATGAAAAGGTAGGATATGAAATGACAGCAATAATAGAAATTATTGCAAAAAAAAATGTTGTGGATTTAGAAGAGAGGTTATCAAAAATAGATAATGTTTGTTGTGTTTACGATACTACGGGCAGCACAGATGCAATAATTATGGCCAAATTTAGGGAAAGGGACGAATTGAGTCATTTTGTGAAGTCATTGTCAACTATGGCAAACGTTGAAAATACGATTACACACGTAGTTCTAAATACGGCTAAAGAAGATTTCAGATTGACATAGGTAATTCAAATGATAAAAACAACTTCATTTCTTGTATCACTTGTATTTTTAGGAATACTCCACACTACCTACGCACAGGTGGATGATTCAAGTTCCAACTTAGAGTATTCAATGAGCACTGAAGAAAAAATAATACTGTTTGGAGGTTTTGCCGTCGCCGTTGTTGGGATTTTTTTGTTTATTGCAAGGGATTTAATTTTTAGGAAAAAAACAAAATACGACCAGCAAGAATTTGAATCTAAAAAAGACAAAACTTATGAGAAATATCATTCTGATTGGACAGATGACTATGTAGATTTTACATACACACGACCATCAGAAGACGATGAGAGATTTAGAAAGGCGGCAAGAGAATCAACACTCCCAGATTATTACAAGATTCTTGAAATTTCAAGAACAGCATCTCAAGAAGAAATTAAAAAAAGATATCGCGAACTTGCCAAAAAACTACATCCAGATAAAAGTAAAGACAAATCCACAGAAGACGCTATGGCGGAAATTAACAAAGCCTATGAGATTTTATCAAACAAAGAGAGAAGGGAAAAATATGATAAGTACCTAAATGTGGATTAATTTTACTCTAGATTTACTATAATCATGTTTAACTCAATTTTTGATGGTCCTTGAACGCTATTAGTCAAATTTGCAAAAATTGAGATATCTTTTTTTTCATTGTTTGATTCAAGACTGGTTGTGATTTTTATTTCTCCAAATTCGGTGTTGGGGCCAAGCATGGTTTTTGTTAGTAATGGAACAATCGACAGATCCTTTATTGTACCCTTTATCTTATTGGCAAATTTGTCAGAAAAATAGACCCCTCCTCTTGTGGTAGGTGAATTTACCGGTGTAGGAGAGTTTGTTATGGACACATTTTGAAGCTCAAAATTTTGTCCATCTAGATGCAAAAAATATGATCTGGCAAAGTCTGCTTTCATTAGTTGTTCTAAAAGGTCCAAATTAATTCCCATTATTCATAAACAAATTTGTAATTCTTTTGAATCTTTCTAGATTCAAGGCAAGAAGAATTTCAAAAAAGATGAAATTTTATTATATTTATCGTAAATTTCCAAACATCTTTAAAAATAAGAAACGCAATTCTAGGTTATTGCAAGAATTTGCTAATCCACATGCGTTAAGAAACGAAATTTTGAGTTTAATCGTCGAGAGTGGGTTAGATGAGGATTGCTACTCAGAAATGTTGGATTACACAATAGAGCTCTTTGAGACTCAAGGATTAGGTGCAGATTATTATGGCTATCATAATATCAATCACGAGTTAGAGGTGACTTATGTCGCATTATTGGCAGCAAATATGAATCACATTTCAGATAATTTTTCAAAAGATGATTTAAAGTACCTTTATGCTTCTGCTCTATTTCATGATTTTGATCCTCAAAAAAGCGTAGATAAACCGCACGAAGAAAGCGTATTAAAATTTATTTCAATGGATAGAAAATTACGACAACTCTTAGACACAGCTGGTTTAGATTTGGAAATCATCAAAGTGTTAATTCTAAGAACAACATACCCATGGAGTGGTAAATTAAAAGAAAATGCTGAAAGACAAATTCAAGACTGTTTTAAAAAATCAGAGCTAACAAAAAACAATGAACAATATCAAGAACACATAAGATATCTTGGATGGTATCTTTCAGTAGTAGACAGGGTTAGCGGATATACATTAGGAAATTTTTCCAAAGCAATGGAAATGGCAAAAATGAATGCACATGCATTAGCTTGGAGACCATCTTTGATTGTTCGAAGCTCCGTAGCATATTTTGAAGAACTTTTGAATAGAGAAACCGAAATGTGCAGATTAATTTTAAAATCCCTCCCAAAACATATGAGAAAGAATTTCTTTGATACAGTTTTATCATTTATGAACATCAGACAACAAGAAATATCCATTCAAGCAGATTATTCGTATGAAAATTTGAAACTTGTTCCAACTATTGAGAACATGCAAACAAGAGAAGACCCAAATTTTATCAAAACATTATATTCAATTTTTCATGAATTGCCAAAACCTCTTCAATTTTCAAAAGACAAATTCGAAGAATCCGTAAAAGATCCAGAGGTTCTATTGAACACTTTACGATTAAACGATTGTCAAGGTGAAATTATTGGGTTTGCAAAGGGGGGACCCCTTGAAACATATCATCTAAGACCAGAAATAAGAGATGAGAACTACGGATACGGCAATACTGTTTTTCTAGAACCTCTGGCATTGAGGATGGGTTATTGGGGATTGAAGGGTGGAAGTGAGATGCGCCACATGTTTATCATGCAAGCAAATGCAAAAAAATTCAAATTTTTAACTAGTTTTGCGCTAAGAGATGTGATTAGAGCAAGAGTAGATAAAGAAAAAGCAGAATTTGTAACCCTTTTTGATCCTGAAAGATGGGATTACTATAGAATCCTACTATAAAACAAATGAAAGTATCAGAAATTAGAAAAACCTTGAAGGATTTGATATCCGGTGAAGTTTTATGGGATAAAGAAATTTTGAATTTTTATTCTGTCGATGCAAGTTTGTATCAAATTATTCCCAAAGTAGTAATCATTCCAAATACAGAAGAAGAAGTGGCCTCAGCTGTAAAATTTGCAAAAAAAAATAAAATTCCAATAACAGTCAGAGGAGCAGGAACTGGATTAGTAGGTAGTGCATTAAACAAAGGAATCATCATAGATTTGAAGAATCTAAAATCTGTTAAAATTAAAAAAAAAATTGCCATAATTGGTCCTGGCGTTATCAAAGGAGAGTTAGACAAAATATTAGCAAAGGAAAAAAAATTTTTTCCGCCAAATCCATCAATTGGACCTTATTGTTCCATGGGAGGAATAATAGGAAATAACGCAAGTGGAAGTAGAACTTTGAAGTACGGTAGCACAATTGACAATCTTGAAGAAATTACCTTTATTGATGGAAAAGGTGAAAAAATAACTCTTCCAAAAGATCAGAAATTTGGAAAAAAAATTTTGCAGGTTACAAATAGAATCCAAAAGGAGAAGTTTCCTAAAGTGTCCAAAAACTCTTGCGGATATAGGTTAGATTGCATAAATTCACTCAAAGATACGCATAAAACATTAGCAGGATCAGAAGGAACTTTGGGAATAATAGTATCAGCCAAGATTAAGATATTAGATATTCCTCAAAGCAGAATTCTCTTTGTTGTTGGATATCAATCATTTCAAAAAGCAGCAGAAGATTGTTTAAAAATAAAAAACACAAAACCTTCTGCAATCGAGTTTGTAGATGACAAAACCCTTGAAAATTTTGATTTTAAATTTGAAAAAAAGACAAACTGTTTACTTTTTGTAGAATATGATTCTAATCTCAAAAATATAAAAAATAAATTTGAAAATATAATGAAAGGGAAAATTGTAAAAGTAATCAGCACAAAAAAAGAAATTGAAAAATGGTGGAAATATAGAGATTTAGCTTTAGCATACAGCTTAAAATCAATAAAACCAAAAGATAGAGTGCCTCATATTATTGAAGATGCCGCAGTCCCAATAGAAAAACTAGGAGATCTATTTTCAATAATTGAAAAATTAAATAAAAAATTTCACACCAATACTGTGATGTATGGACATGCAGGAAATGGGAACATACATGTAAGAATTATCTCTTGTCGAAAAAAATTAAAAATTTTAGACAAAATTGCAAGAACATACTTTGAGCAAATTCTAAAACTTGGAGGGACAATAACAGGAGAACATGGTGATGGCATTGCAAGATCAGGATTTATTAAAAATCAATACGGGACCAAAAATTATTATCTTTTCAAACAAATAAAAGGAATTTTTGATCCACACGAAATTCTAAATCCAGGCAAAATCACTGATGTGAAGAAATTTCAAAGTCTTGAAAAGGTCTAAAAAGTAACCAAAATTGTGTAGAATTGATATGCAGTAAGGCTTTATTAACAAAAATAAATTCACAGACACGTGATACAAAAATTTGCCATCTTTACAATGATGATTCTGGGATTTACTGTAGCAATTACCCCCATTTACGGAATAGAGCCTTTAGAACGTGCAGTGATAAATGACGAGAGGCTTGTGAATCTAAGCGGGGCAACCCTAGGAGAGCACATTATTGTAAACCAACAAGTACAGATCACCGCAAAAATCACCAATACCCAAGATGAAATTCAGGATTTTGTGTACATAGTTCAAGTAAAAGATGAAAACGATGTTGTCGTTAAACTAGGATGGATTTCAGGATCCCTGACAAGTTATCAAAGTTTTAGTCCATCATTATCATGGACTCCAAAGGAATCTGGAGTGTATACTGCAGAAATTTTTGTGTGGGATAGTTTATTGTATCAAGGTGCACTAACCAATTTTGTCACACTAGAAATTATCACCAGTTGAAAATCTAAAAAACTGAAAACAATTACAAAAAAATTGATATGGACCATAAAAAATTTAGATCGGTAATTTGCCTCATAGTAAAAAAAGTTTAACAAGGTCTCGCTAATAGAACCTCACGCCTAGGGTTTGTATGACAATTGGTTATTGTGTAAAGTGCCGTGATAAAAGAGAAATCACAGGCGCTAGTCCATACACGATGAAAAATGGCAAACCTGCAATTAAGGGCACATGTCCTTCATGTAGTACTGCCATATTCAGAATAGGAAGAGGCTAGAAATTTTTTTACAATCTAGCAAATGTTTTCCTTTTTAGATTCTACTGCACAGCGTAAGCAGTGCAACTAGATTTTTTCTTAAAAAAAATTAAAAACCTACAACCTCTTGTAGATTTCTTTAAACTCTTCAGCTAAATCATATGAAATATTCATCAAATGAGATAACTGAATCATACTCGTTTTATTTCTTGAGAGTTGTCTTAGAATAGTCAATGCTTTCTGTGGAGAGTTGTAATTCAATGGCATATCACCTGACCAAGTTTTGAATGCTTCATTGACATCCAAACAGAAATTTAAAACGAATTGATCCCAATTTTTTATTGGTTCTAATGTTGTTTTTGGCAAAATCACGTTGGAAAGTTCTCTGAATTCATTTTTCCTATCCGCCAAGAGTATTTTCAATGCCTTTTGGGTTTTTGCATCTGTTAGTCCTTCTTTTTTTAGTGCATACATACTGCTCATAATGTACTATTTTCATTAAGACACATAAGATAAATGGTGATTTGTATGTAAATTTGTTTTAATTTTTCCAGTAAAACAAACAGTTGTTTAGTTAAAAAAAGACATCCTATCGGAATGGATCTATTATTAGATACGTGACTAGACATTCCTTCTGATGTTATGGCATTAGCATCTGTAAAGAAATTTGAAGTCATACACACAGTAAACAACGACAATGCTACAAAAATTGTTACTCACCATAAATTCTTGTTAATGGAAAAAATCTAATTATATTTTAAAGATTTTCTTAAAATCAGACAATTTATACTAAAAGTTCTGAAAACCTGTTGCCGACATAATCCCAATTCACTACATTCCACCAAGAGTTAATGTAATCGATTTTTCTATTTTCATATTTTAGATAATAAGCGTGTTCCCATAAATCTAAACCAAGTAATGGTGTTTTGTTAAAAATCCATGGACTGTCTTGGTTTTTAGTGGTCATTATTTCAATTCTGTTGAAGGTTCTGTTAAAAACTAACCAACACCAACCACTCCCTTCAATGGAAATAGATGCATCAAGAAATTTTTTTTTAAAATCTTTAAAATTATTAAAATACACATCTATAGAATCAGATATTTTTCCAGTAGGCTTACCGCCGCCATCTGGATTCATTATTTCCCAAAACAATCGATGGTTCTCAAATCCACCGCCAAAAAAAACAATGTCTTCTCTGTGTTTTTCAGGTATTGATTGTAAATCCGAGAGAATCGAAGTTATGTATTGAGGGTGAGACGAACCGCCAATTTTTTCAAGCGTTTTGTTAAGTCCATCAGCATATGATTGATGGTGTTTTTGGTGGTGAACCATCATAGTCTGTTTATCAATGAATGGTTCTAATTCGTCATAGCCATAGGGTATTCTTGGAATTTGATATTGTACCACATTTACAGTGAGTGATATCCACATATAATTTGCAAGTGGAAAGAAAGATAACTATATTTGATTTGAAAAAAACATGACAAAATTAACCATGGTGGATTTGAAAATTTTATTTTTGGGGATTAGTAAAGATGGAAATTTTGATGAAAAAGACATTGAAAAGTCTGATTTAAAAAAATTAGGTGTAGGAAGAATACTTGATCAGTTAGGATCTCTAAAAGAGAGAAATCTCATTGAGATAAATAAAGACGGTTCCTTTTCAATCACTAATTCTGCAAAGCATATTCTTTGGGATAAAAAAATTCCTTTATGGGTTAGGATTCTCCGAGTGCTAGAGATAAAATCCCAAAATATTGATAATATTTCATCATTTTTACTGGTGCCACAAGATAAGATCAAAGAGGAAATCGAGGATTTACGAAAAAGACATGTGGTGTTAATGTCACCTCTTAGAAATGAAACAAAGCTGGAGAAGTTTTATGAGATTTTACCTGAAGGAATTGAGCTAATCGAGAAAGGACAATCAGAAGGATTCCAAAATCCGCCAGAAATCAAAAACTCACAAATTGAAATTTTTTCAATTATAGATCAAACAATTAAAGAAATTAAAAGTTTAGAAGAAATCTCAGATGATAAAAAACAACGTATTATCTCAAATCTTTTGAAAATAAAAGAAAGATTAGAAATTTAACTACTTTGAGCTGATTTTATCATGGATTTGTGCCAAAATTAATTTGGCTTTGTCTTTATTTTCATATGAATCTGATTTTTCGTCTAATATCGAGTCAATCTCATAGCTTTTATCAACCAGAATATTTGCAACATGATCATCTAGTGTGCCATTTCCAATCAAATAGTAAGCAAATACAGTATTTTTTTGTCCAATTCTGTGAAGTCTGTCTTCGGCCTGTCTGTGAATTGCCGGACTCCAATCTAATTCAGCAAATATAACATATTTTGCGCGAGTCAAATTAATACCCACATTTCCAGCCCTAAGACCAGCAATCATTAATTTTGATTCGCCTTTTTGGAACTTGTCAATTTGGTCTTGGCGCATAGAATCAGACTGTCCACCAATAATAGAAACAGGAGAGAATTCTTCTAGTTTTTCATGTAGTAATTTATGAATGACTTTATGATGACAAAATACGACCACGCTTTCCTCAATTTCCATAATGTTTTTCACAAAATTGATAACATGAGGTAATTTTGCAATACCTGCCACCTGTCTTTCACTTTGAATTGCTCTTTGGTATGACGCTGATTTTTTAAATTCAGTTTCTGCATCCTTTTGTTCTTCTTCTAATTTTGTCCATATTTTGTCTAGCTCCTCCAGATAATATTCAGTATCAGCATCAATTACCTCTTTGTAGCGAACTTTGTCCTTAAGCTCTTTGAGTACGTCAGATTTTTTACGCCTAAGCATCACATGTTTTTGCAATTCGTTTCTCAAAGAAGCTCTTTTGTTTTCTAAAACAATGGCTTTTCCTTTTTCATTGACATAGCAAAAATATTCACAAAATTCTTTAAAGCTTCCAAGCAATCCTGGTTTTAAAATATCGACAATTGGCCAAATTTCAGAACCTCGGTTGTAAATTGGAGTTCCTGATAAACCAATTCTATAGGTAACAGAGGATTGTCCAGCCAATTTTTTTACAGCTTTATATTTTTGAGTTGTTTTTGAGCGAAGGTTGTGTACCTCGTCACAGACAACTGTTTTGATGTTTAGTTTTTCTAAATCAGGCAGTCGTTTGTATAATAATTCATAATTTATTATGTAAAAATCTGTTTTTGGCAATTCTTCTAGTTTTCCAGTTCTGATTATTGTGGTCGATGGTGATTCAGATTCAAGTATTCTTCCATTACGACTTTTCTTTTTTACAAATTTAGAAATCTCACGATTCCAGTTTTGCAAGGTAACTAGAGGTGCAACAACCAAAACAGGAAAAGTTTGCTTCTCAGTTGCAACATAGGACAATGTTTGGACAGTTTTTCCAAGTCCCATCTCGTCTGCAAGCAATGCATTACCTGAGGATTTTAGTAGAAAATCCAATCCCTCTTTTTGAAAATTGAGTAGTTTTCCCCTAAACTGATCGCCTGATTTTGCTCGGTTTAGTTTATGTTTAATTGGAGGAAGCGCGGGTTTTGGAGCAAAAGTTTTGATTACTTTTCTTTGCCATGCGGATTTTGATAAAATCTCAAGAGGATATCTATCCATCATAGCTTTGAGTTGTTTGACACTTTCGGTACTATCAGGAACAATAACTTCATCAATATTTTCCCCATACCAAGCCTCAGGCACGAGTTTCGAAATCATACTTACTGCCCGTTGTCCAGTTAATTTCCAACTCCATGTTTTTGAATATTTGTCAAGAACGTATTCTAATGTCCCAAAATTATCCATCGATGTTGACATAATTTGTCGATAAAACGTTTTTTTGCTTTATGAATCTTCATGTTTGATACGATCACAGGAATGATCTAAAAAAATTAGCAATAGTTAAAATATGAAGTTGTTCTAAATATAGGGCAAAAAGAAAATAAAATATTTTTTCATCATTACGCCTAAATGTCATTTCAGAAAAGACAATAATGAAATAGGAAACGTGTCAATGTATTTCATGGCCCAAGATGGTTTTGCATGGATTTATCTTGTGTTTTTTCTGATAATCCCATTATCGAGAATTATTCCAAGATTGGTGAAAAAATGGAAACAGAAGAATTATGGAGAACCTGAGCAAATCAGCCAGCAACCATATCAATCAGCAAATGAATCTACAGAACCACCATCCCAAAGAACACATTTGGAAGATATTCCACAAGAGATGAAACCACAGTCATTAGACATGTTAGTTTTAGGAGAATTAAATCGAGGG
>JASFMV010000023.1:0-12514 GCA_050117375.1 Nitrosopumilaceae archaeon
CCAAAACTTTTCATTTTGTTCTAAAATTTTGACTGGTATTTTGTTCTTTACATTGTCCTTGTTAACAGATTTTGTTTTAGTATTACACAAAGGACATCGTGCCCTATCCCCATTAATTTCAATTATTTTCAAATTTAGTTTATCAATTATTTCGCGAAATTGTTTGGCCTCTTCATTTTTTTCTAAAAATATAGATTTTATTTCAAGTTTTAAGGCCTTTTTAACAAGATTTTCATCTCGCGAAATTATTATTCTTTGTTCCTTTCTTGCTAAATTGATCAAATCGTCATCTTGAATATCTGACTCATACTTGGAATCATATCCCATTAACCGTAATTTTTTAGCAATGTTTCCTAACATAGCATCTACAAAAAATATTGGGTTATTTTCATTATCATATTGCATCCCCATATCCCACTTCTTTAATTTGACTTTGTCCAGCTGGTAAAGCTCGAACAAAATCATCAATACTGATTGGTTTTGTTATTTCTTCTTCAAGTTTAGAAAACTCTATCTTAATTTTTTTTGCAGCATCAACCATATCCAAACCATGTGGCTCAATAACTGCATAACAAATTGAATTTTTTTTAATTGTCTCAGGTGGACCTGAGGTCAAAAGATAGTGATCGTCCTGTGGGATAATGCCAACTGCAAGTCGCAATGAAGGTATATTTACAAAATTTCTTTTTCCTTCAATTGTAAAGGAACCTTTTGGAAGAAATTGTCCAGAAGGTGCTGACTTTTTTACCTGTTCAGGATTTACCCAAAAAGCGCTTAATCCATGCATTCCTTCTCTCCAAGCTCTACTAAAACAAACTGTAGCATGAGCAACTTCATCCATACTTTTTTTAGTTGGTTTTTCAGCATCTTTTAAAATAAAAAATGGTGAACCAAAAATATCACCATGAAATATTTTATCATTTTTTTTGAGATGCTTTCTTACAACTGCAGAATTAGATGGAGCATCCCTTCCACCAATGGCAAGCATTCCATCAGAAGTAAAGAACCACCTGTATCTCTCATACCAATTTTTCTTCCTTACTTCAGCTACCAAAATTTCATTTTGTTGTGCACTTGATTTATTCTTCATTTTTTCAAGTTTTTTCTTTGTCTTTTCTTTAATCTGCTCAATTGATTTTATCGCACCAGATTGTCGTTTTGCTTCATTAAACAAAACAGAAGCAATAGATTGCAAGGATGCAGAGGGATTTATTTTGATTTTTTCTTCGTTTATTACGATTAGAGAAATCCCCTTTTCTTTAGATAACTGAGCATTATTCATGGCCATAATATCCCGTGCCCGTTCATCTTCAATGGAAATTATCCCTTTTGTGACCATTTCAAATAAAGAATTAGCCAAATTTGTGATGTATTTTGACTTTTCTTTAACAGTATCAATTGCTTTTTCTTGTTCTGATATTTGAGTTTCTAGTTCCTTAATTTTTTTATCTGATTCTCCAGTTTGAAGAGTTTTCCCCTTTTTAACAATGTTTTCTGTAAAAACTTTATCCAACCCTTCCATGAAACTATTGACAGAGGAATATTCTCCAGATGGATCTAATTTAATTGGCATAACCTCTGTTTTATCATTACGAATAATTACAGGATCATGGTTACCTGTGACTACATTAGTAACAATGGTTTTTGTTGTATGAAAGATTTTCTTAATTTCATCATTTGTAAATTCATTCCCAATTTTTTTCGAGTCAATCTGTGCAGTGATAAATATTCCTTCAACATATTTTTTGGGTAAACCCAAAGTTCTACCTAACCATTTTCCTGCAATCAAATCAGTTTTTTTAAGATCATCAAAATCTGATTCTTTTATGTTGAAAATGTCTAGTCCACTTGGAGGAGGAGTAGCATATTTCATTCCTACTCCTAATTTTCTATGTCTTACATCGATAGAATGTTGTAAAGCAAGAATTTTCTTTTCTTCATTACAAAGCAAAATATTCCCATCTCCAAAAAACTCAGCAATAATTACAAACTCTTTATCAAATCCTGAAAATGTAAAATATGCTATTCTTTCAGACCCTATTTGTTCAATTTTTTTGATTTTAAATCTGAGAAGATCGCTTCTTAATCTTTTTAATAATTTGTTTGGTTCTATTTGATCTATCTTTACTGAAGTTAACCAAAATCCAGAAGTAGAAATCATCATAAAAATATCTGCTTTTTCTGGATGATGTAATTTGAATAAAATACTGTCTTTTGTTATTCCCCAAATATTGCTAACATAGTAACCCTGTACCTCTTCAGAAATTCTATTTACAAGGAAATTAAGCTCTATTCCAGCAAGTGTCATAACAAACCCCTTCAAACGGGAAATTATACTCTTCCTGTTTTATGCTCATTTATTGACCAAAGATTTTAAACGAGGATCACTTGAGACACACTAGAAATTTACTTGGCCAAACACAAAAAGAAAACATCGAAACCCACTCCTGAGCCTGAAGACTCTAAGAAGGAACCTATTGAGGATATACCTGAAGAAATTCCAGAAACAGAGTCTCCAAATATAGTGGATTCACCTCCAACAGAACCCACAACAAATCTTGTGGAAAGTAGTGAAAAAGATCGAAAACTAAACAAATTATTTTGGTTAAGAGTTGGGCTTGCAGTTATTGCAGGAACTATTGCTACATTCATTTTTGAAGGTATAGAAGGTGAAGAAAGAAGATGGGCTTCAATTGCCTTTATGATTATAATTTTTGCCGGAACAATTGTTGTTGCCAAAGGAATGAAAATGCAACTACCCTCTTCTGATAGAAAAAAAATTGTTACCCAAGGAATTGGCAGTTATATTTTTTTGTACCTATTTACTTGGATCGTAACTTATACACTAGTGCATTCAGGAGATGCTTCCAGTGGAATCAATATCTGATTTTTTACATCAATTTAATCAGTGATAATGTATGTGGGATTATAAAACTCCAGGAATTCCTGATGAGTATTTTGAAAGAACAGAAAAAGTACCAATTACTAAAGAAGAAATAAGAACAATTCAGTTAAGCAAAGCAAGATTAAAGCCTGGTTTTACTGTTTTTGATATTGGGTGTGGAAGTGGTTCAATTTCAATTGAGGCAGCTATACAAATAGAAAAAACCGGTAAAGTCATAGCTATAGATTATGATGAAAATGCTGTTGAATTAACAAAAAAAAACATTGAGAAATTTGGAATCTCTAATATTTCAGTCATTCATGGTAATGCAAAAGAAAAAATTCTAGAATTGGAAAAAGCAGATTCTATTTTTATTGGTGGAACTGGGGGCGACACAAAAGAGATTGTTCAATTAGCACAAGATAAATTGAATCCTGGTGGTAGAATTGTAATTGGAATTATCCTTATTGAGACTTTGTATTCTGTACTAGATATCCTTGATAATCTTAATTTTGATTCAATTGATATAACTCAAGTTACCATTTCAAAAAGCAAAAAAACCACAAAAGGAACAATGATGCTTGCTCGAAATCCAGTAACGATAATCTCAGCAACCAAGACCTAATCTAGCTTTTTAATTGGGAACAAAATCATATTTTTCATGCCTGAATTAATAGGAATTGGAGTTGGGCCAGGGGATCCAGAACTACTCACAGTAAAGGCAGTAAATGCAATTCATAATGCTGATGTTATCATGTGTCCGGCATCAAAAGAAGATAGACCAAGTATAGCATTGTCAGTAATTTCTTCCTTAATTGATAAATCAAAAAATCAAGAAATTATAAAATTAATTTTTCCAATGACCAAAGACAAAGAAGTTCTAGAGTCCACTTGGAAAAAAAATTCAAAAATAATGGCTGAAAAAGTTTTGTCTGGAAAAAATGTTGTCTATATCACAGTAGGAGATCCTTATTTGTATAGTACCTGGATTTACATGCATAAAGAAATTGAAACAAATCATCCAGATATGAAAATAAGTGTTATACCAGGAATTGTTTCAATGTTTACATTTGCATCCAAGGTAGGAGTTAGCATTGCAGAAGGTGCAGAAAAAGTTTCAATAATACCCTCTTGTTATGATTTAAGTACTGTAAAAGAAATTGCTAAAAATTCAGAAACTATGGTATTCCTCAAAGATGGAAGATATTTTGATCAGGTTATTGATCTTTTAAAAGAGGCGGGATTTCCAAATGATTCTATTTTTGCAATTGGCCAAGACCTTGGAACAGAAAACGAAATAATAAGAAAATTAACTTTAGGTGAAGTCAATGATGGAACCCTTACAACAAAATATTTTTCGATTTTGGTGGTAAAACGTGTCTGATGTTTTCTTTGTGGGTTGTGGACCAGGTGACCCTGAATTAATTACTATTAAAGCTAAAAAACTAATCCAAAAGGCCGATGTTGTAGTTTATTCTGGTTCTTTAATTCCACCTGCAATTCTTAATCTTTGTAAAAAAGGAAAAATGCACGATGCAGCAGGATTAGTAAGAGAAGAAATTTTCGATATATTGTATAAAAGTGCAAAAAAAGACAAACTAGTTGTTAGATTGCATGATGGAGATCCCTCTATTTATGGAGCAATTAAGGAGCAGATTGATAAATTACAAGAAAAAGGAATTTCCTCAAAGGTAGTGCCTGGAGTTACAGCATTTTTAGCCTCGGCAGCAGAAATAGGTACACAACTTACTCTTCCTGGAATCACTCAGACAATAATTATCACTAGGGCAGAATCTAGAACAAAAGTACCAAAAAGAGAAAAAATTTCTGAGTTGGCAAAACACAAAGCGACCATGATTTTCTATCTTAGTGTTCATTTATTGTCTCATATTGTAGAGGAATCACTGGCCGGTGGATACAAAAAATCTACACCAGTAGCTGTAATTTATAGAGCCAGCTGGAAAGATCAAAAAATTGTCAAAGGAACCCTTGGTAACATTGCAAAAAAAGTAAAAGATGAAAAAATTACCCGTACAGCAATTGTGATAATTAGTGAAGTTATTGATTCTACAACTTATGAATTTTCAAAACTTTATGACAAAAAATTTAGTCATGGGTATAGAAAATCCAAAGTCAAATAGAAAAATAATAAATTTTATTCTTAATTCCTAAACTTGATAGATTCTTTTGAAATGTTTTGGTTTTATCTGAAGAATATATTTTCATAAAATTCCTACCAGATGGTTTATTTTCAAATTTTTTACAAATCTGTCTTGCTACATCATCTGCTGGATCAATAAATCGTATTTTTGGAAAGACTGAAACCAAAATAGGTTTTAAAAATGGTAAATGTGTACTAGATAACGTAACTACATCAATTTGATTTTTTATAAAAATATTTTCTAACAAATTTTTAATAAAATGTTTACAGTATATTGTATTTTTCAAAAATTTTCCTGATTCTACAAGTTGAACTAGGTCTGATGCATTAATTTTATGAATTTTTATATCCTTTGGAATTCCACAACTTACGATAAATTTTGAAAGTTTTTTACTTTTTATCATTGATTCAGTACCTAAAATCCCAATATTTTTTGATTTAGAATATTTTGCAGCCTTTTGTAATGGGGGATTTACTCCAAAAATTTTTTTGTTGGATATATCCAACATTATGGTAGGTGTATTTGATCCAATCACAATCAAGTCTGGATTAAATTTTTTTTCAAGTGTATCAATGGATCTTTTAATTATTTTCTCTAATTCTGACTTTGATTTTTTGCCATATGGAAAATTTTCTTGATCTGCAAAATAGATAATTTTGCTTTTACAGGTTTTTTGAATGGATTTAATTATTGATATTGAGCCTAAACCTGAATCAAAAACTACTATTTTGACCACATTTTCCAAATAATTTTACAGGCATAATAGTTTGTTAGCTAAATTTAGTCTAAAGTTGATCTAAATACACACCGCTCATTAAGAATCAACTTCTAAATTCCCTATCATGCCAAACTTCGACAAGACTTGGGCTCGACAAGAGACTCAAAGTGTAACTGGCAAAATACGTGATGCAGTACAACCACAAGGTGCATTAAAACCACGAATTCAAACTGCAGTAAACAAACTACAAGTTCAAATCAGCAAAATGGACTCTATGCTTGGTAAGCTGCATGAAAGAGATGCGCAACTCTTTAAGAGAATCGTGACTGCGATGCAACAACATGATACTAGCACAAGTAAGGTTTTGTCAAACGAATTAGCTGAAATTCGTAAAGTTACAAAAATGCTCGGCAATGCAAGAATGTCATTGGAACAAGTTCAATTACGATTGACAACTATTCATGACCTCGGCGATGCAATGGTAGCAATTGGACCAGCGATGTCTACAATGAAGGGATTAAAGTCATCACTTGGAAGATTTATGCCAGAAGCAGACTCAGAATTGAATGCAATGACACAGACTCTCAATGGATTAATGATGGACTCTCTGGCAGGAGATTCATTTAGTCTCGAGACTGATTCTTCAAGTGAAGAAACTGAAAAGATTCTTCAAGAAGCATCCGCTGTTGCTGAACAACAGATTGGAGATAAATTCCCATCTGTACCATCTCAAACTGGACTTTCGTCTCAATCTTCATCTTCATTTGAGTAGAAGATTAAGGCGAACAGTCACTCTTTTTGTTTTATTTTTCTAATCTAGCCCCAAACTTTCTCTTTGAATGTATACTTCTTATTGAGAACATAGTTTCCAAAGGCTGCTGTTAAAACTGCAAATACTAGAGAAACTGGATATGATAAGCCATAGCCATCAACAAAATAGAACACCATTCCTAATTGTACTAATGCTCCAAGAGAACTAAATGTAACAAATTTTCCATATTGTTTCAAAGTTCTTTTCTTTGAAAAGTCTCTGTCACCAAATGTCCAGGTTTTGTTTAATAGGAAATTGGTTGTGATTGATGCAATTATTCCTATCAAGTTAGCATGCAAATACCACATATCAGAAATTCCACCTGCAAAGAGCAAGGAAATTAAATAATTTACACCAAATCCAGATAACCCTACTGTATAGAATCTACTTGCCTTTGAAATAAAACGAACTGATTTACGTTTTTCATCTTTTTCTTCAGATTTTCCAAATTTATACAACTTCCATACTGATTTGAAGTAATCCGTAACCGTAGAACTATCTAATTTACTCGAACCAAAACTTCTGTTTTCAAATGTATAAGGAATCTCTTTTACAGCAATTCCACTCTTTTTAACCAGAATTTCTAATAGAATTTTGTAACCGATTGCATCAAAATTAATTCCTTTTAAAATATTTTTTTTAAACGCAAAAAAGCCTGACATTGGATCCTTGGTCTTCACTCCCAATCCTTTTGTTGCAATTAATGTTGCAACTTTACTCATTATTTTTCTTTTTAGAGTCCATCCATTTATTTTCCCACCACTAATGTATCTAGAAGCAACTACCATATCACATTGATATTTTTTTAATGACTCTATCATTTTTGGAATAATTTGTGGAGGATGAGAAAAATCACTATCCATCACTACAATTGTATCTCCTTTTGCACGTTGAACGCCACTAAGAATCGCAGAACTAAGACCATTTTTTGAAGTCCTATGAATAATATCCATAGTATACCCCGCTATTTTTTTAACATTTTTCAAATACTCTTCCACAATTTTACCTGTTAAATCAGGAGAATTATCGTCAACTACTATTGCCTCAGCGGTAATATTTTTTGGCAAATTTTCTCCTATTGATTTTAGAATTCCAATAATGTTTCTTGACTCATTATATGTTGGAATTATGATAGAAACTTGGGCACCTTGATTTGTAATCACTCCCCTCGCCTCAGACATACGTTCCCTCCAAAAATCATTGGTTATTAATTTTTAATAAAATTACTATAAGGAACAGGTTTCCTTTTCACGACTATGGAAAGGAGGTATATTCTCCAAGAATGGAATCAAGTTCCGAAACTTTTACTCTTTTTTGCTCCATAGAATCTCTCATTCGTATAGTTACAGTTTCATCCTCCAAAGTTTGGTGGTCAACAGTAACCGCAAATGGTGATCCAATTTCATCTAACCTTCTATACCTTCTTCCAATTGCGCCGGAATGATCTAAAAAGGCATCAAACTTCCTTTTCATTTTAACATAAATTTCATCAGTTTTTTCCTTTAATCCATCTTTTTTCACAAGTGATAAAACTCCTACATGTATGGGTGAAAGATATGGTTTAAGTGATAAAACAGTTCTTTCATTTTCTTTGTCATCTTTTAGACTATGCTCCAAAATTGTATACAGACTTCGATCAATGCCCATTGAAATTTCAAATACATGAGGAAGAACTTTTTCGTCGTTATCCATTACCTCAAACTTTTCTTTGCTTTTTTTAGCATGACTAGATAAATCATAATCAGATCTATAATTACATGCAACTAATTCAAGCCAACCAATAGTTGTTTCAACTTCAAAATCAAAAGCAACCTCTGCATAGAATGCTTTTTCTTTTTCACCGAGCTTTCTAAATCTACTTTTGGTAATATCGATTCCAGTTTTTTCATAAAATTCAGTTAATATTCCTAGATAATATGCAACAAATTTGTTTGGAATAATTTTTCTTTCTACAGCCTCTTTACAGGTCATAGGTACAGGTTCTGATTCAGTTTGAACCCTTATCACAGTATTTTGAATCTCTTCGAATCTTTCTATTTCCTGTAATTTTGCAGGATTACAAAATATTTCAATTTCTGCTTGATAAAATTCTCTTAATCGAAGTAAGCTTTGTCTTGGAGCAATCTCGTTTCGAAAGCTTTTTCCAACTTGTGCAATACCTAAAGGCAATTTTCCACGCATGATTTTAAACAATCTTGGAAAATCTACGAAAATAGACTGACATGTTTCAGGTCTGAGATAAGCAATTTCTTCTTCAGGACCAATTCCAACCTTGAACATCATGTTGAATTTCTTTGTATTTTCAAAGGAGCCCTTACATTTTGGACATTTAATGTCATTTTCTTTAATAGCCTTATCAAAGGCTTCCAAATCGGCACTTTCGGGTATCTCTATTTTGGTTATTTCAGCAATCGTTCTATCTGCTCTAAATGTTGACTTACAATTTGTGCATTTTATGATAGGATCAGCAAAACTACCTAGATGTCCTGATGCCTCAAATACTGATTTTGACATTATTTGTGATCCATCAATTTCCAACATTCCGTCTCTTCTTATCAGCTCTCTTCTCCATAATTCTAAGAATTTATTTTTCAATCCTACACCAGATGGACCATATTCCCAAAAACCTGCTTGTGCATCTCCATACACCTCACAACTTGGAAAATAAAATCCACGTTCAAGTGCAAGTTTCATGACATTTTCGTAATTCATTTAATTTGGTTCTCCATTATTTCATAACAAATCCTTAACAATCCTAACGTTTTCAAAATCATCTCTTATATCATCAATTGGCGTTTCTAATACTATTGGAATTTTTTTCTTTGAAATTAATTTAATCACAGCTTTCATCCCTTCTTCTCCAATATTTCCTAATCCGATATGATAATGCCTATCTAGATTACAACCAATGTCTCCCTTTGCATCATTAAGATGTAAAATCTTTAGATTTTCCATTCCAACATGTTTTTCAAATTCCTTAAAGGTTTCTTTAACTCCTTTTTCAGTCCTCAAATCATAACCTGAAACAAATGCGTGACATGTATCCAAACACACTCCAAATTTTTTTGCAGGCTTTAACTTCCTAAAAATCTCCCCCAGTTGCTCAAAACCAGATCCCACTGAATTTTTCTGCCCAGCAGTATTTTCCAATAAAATCACCACATCATTTTTTACTTGACCAGCTGTTGTTAATGCCTCGATTAATCGTTTTATTCCCTCTTCTTCTCCAGTGCCTAAATGGCTTCCAAGATGAGTCACAAGGTAGGGTATTCCTAATTTTCCACATCTTTCTACTTCTTCAACTAAGGATTTCACAGATTTTTCAAAACCATCTTTTTTAGGACTTGAAAGATTTGGCAGATATGGCATATGAGCACAAGTGGCCAATCTATCAATTTTACTAGCTTTTAACTTGCCCTTAAAATTTTTGATATCGGTTTCAGACAATTCTTTTGCATGCCATCCCCTTGGATTTCTTGTAAATATCTGAAATGCAGAGCATTCCCTCTCAACAGCATTGTCTACTGCTTTATCTATAGAGCCAGAGATCGAAACATGGCAACCGATCTGCATGTTGACGATTTTATCTAAACATAATTTAAACCACCAACTGCTTTAAGGCAAAAACCAGATTTTTATGTAAATGTCGTTAATCATTAGCATTGATTACTCTTGGAAAAGATGAAATTGCAAAATATCCTTTTTTAGCAGATGCAGGACAATATCTTAAAGATAAAGGATTCACCCTTCAACAATTTGGAACTGATCCTGATCTCAAACTATCGGTTGAAAAAGCCCTCGACAGAGTCCAAGTATCTGCAGATGGAAAGATCTACAAATCTGATCTAATTGATGGGGAGGCATCTAAAGATTATGTATTAGAGAGAGAAGTTTTTTCATTTCTTCTGGCCATTGTATTATTGAAATTAACAGGGATGAATACACTCATCAAAAGATTTTCTCTTGCAGAAGCTAGACGTGCAGAAAAATATCTTGAAAAAGATTTGGCAAATATAACCGATGAATCAAAAAAAGAATTGGCAATAAGAATTATTGATGATTTGTTTTCTATTCAAATTAAAAAATTAGATGACTATTTCATAATTCCAATTTCTAATTACTTAACTCACTCAATTAATTTTCATGAGAGAGAATGGAAATTAATTAACAGACACGTAGAAAACGGATATGTTTTTCTCACCCCTCATGAAACAGTTCGACTAATAAGAAAAGAGTTAGGAAATTACATCA
Organism: Nitrosopumilaceae archaeon; assembly: GCA_050117375.1. Classification (GTDB taxonomy): domain Archaea; phylum Thermoproteota; class Nitrososphaeria; order Nitrososphaerales; family Nitrosopumilaceae; genus Nitrosomaritimum. The sequence goes on from JASFMV010000023.1 coordinate 10,827, forward strand.
ACTCAAAAATCATTAATGCAAAAACACCTTCAATGATTTCTGGATTTGAGGGTCAAGTTGCAAAATTAGTTAATTTATCAAAAAAATTTGTTACCCATTCTGTTACAACTGGGGAATATCCTCCTTGCATCAAACATGCTATCAATGTATTAGAAAAAGGTGAAAATCTCCCACATTCTGGAAGATTTATGCTGGCTACATTTTTACTATCAAGAAATCAATCAGTTGAACAAATAGCGCCATTATTCAAAAATGCTCCTGATTATAATGAAAAAGTCACTTTATACCAACTAAATCATTTGAAAGGAACATCTGGAAGTGGGACTCAATATTCATGCCCCTCATGTGAAAAATTAAAGACGCAAAATCTTTGCTTTGCTATTCCTGAATGCAATAATATCTTCAATCCCCTACAATTTGGAAAAAAAGAACGTAAATGAAAGAAAAAGAAATAAAATTTTTAGAGGAATCTTTTAAAAAATATTATTTCGATCATTTTGACCTAATCCATGTCCCAGAAAGGACTTCTGAAAGAGAATTTGGATACCAAAAATTCAATTCTGGAATGACTCGTCATATTTCATTGAAAGATGATAAGGAATTGCATCTCTTACTAATGCAAAATATTCCTTCTGACGTATATTGTTCAAATGCTTATTACTCATTTCCAAACCTATCTATGAAAGAAAAAGATTGGAAAGAAGCAGATCTTATTTTTGATATTGACTCAAAAGATCTTCATTTAGGTTGTCGCAAAGATCATTGTGTTACTAAATGTAATGAATGTAATCAAGTAACCCGTAAAAGTGATTTTTGTCAAAATTGTAAATCTTCAAAATTAGAAACAAAGTCACTTCCATGTAACTATTGTATTGATGCATCAAAAAATGAGGTAAAAAAACTAAAAAATATTTTAATGGAGGATTTGGGTGTAGAAGAAAATAACATTCATGTATATTTTTCGGGAAACGAAGGATTTCATGTTTATGTATACAATTCCCAATTTCAAGAGATTGGTTCCAGAGAGAGATCTGAATTAGTCGATTATATTATGTTCAAAGGGGCTATTCCTGAAACTTTCGGAATGAAAAAAATTAAACCAAACCGTTCATCATTTCCAAATTTTGAAGATAATGGTTGGAAGGGAAGATTTTCCAAAGAAGTATTTGGTTCTAAATCAAAAAGATCTAAAATTATATCCGAACTAATCTCAAATGGTTATTCAAACTTTCAAAAAAAATTAGAAAATTTATCATATAAGATTGGCGCACAAATTGACCCAAATGTAACCATGGATATACATCGCATCTTTAGACTGCCCGGTTCCTTGAATAGCAAAAGTGGATTAGCTAAAGTTTTTTGTAAAGATCTCAAAACCTTTGATCCATACACTGAATCTTCCTTTCTAAATGAAAATAGCATAGAAATAACAGCCCAGTGCCCAATAGAATTCAAACTTCGAAAAAAGAAATTTGGACCCTATAATGGTGAAAGAATTACTGTTCCCACCTATGCTGCAGCGTACATGATTTGTAAAAATTTAGCTACAATCGACTAGAATTTGTAATGCCATTCATATTCTTACTAAAAATTGGATGTTTTTGCTAAAGTAAGTAGAAAAATTGCTACCAAATTTTAATTATTCTGGTAAGACATTAATTTACCGAACAACAACAAACTTTGATTTT
>JASFMV010000024.1:0-12440 GCA_050117375.1 Nitrosopumilaceae archaeon
ATGCATTGGAATTGTTGCAGGTACATTAGTTTTTGACAGCGAAAATGATGGTTCTTGTTTTTCATATTCGATTTGTTGAAGTAGAACTTCAGTTGGTTGTCCTCTAATCCAACCATCGACACTAACTGTTGCTGTAAACTTAGAATTAGGAGAGTGAAGAGCTAATGCAGCTCCTGTAAATTCAAAAGAATTAGATTTCCCTTTTTCAATTAACGATAGCGCGTAGATTTTGTCTCCATCTATGGTCCAGATGGGTTGTCCTTTTACATCATCTTCAGTTATTTCATGAAGGACCACTATCTGAACAGGCTCACTTGCAGTAAAAGTCATAGATCCATCATAAATTGTTCCTTCACTTGGAGACAAAATTAATGCTAGTTCATGTCCTTCGTGACCTTGACCAGGGTCTTGTACAGAGGTTATGGTTTGAGTAAAATGAATTTTTTTTCGCGAATTTGCATCTACAAATTGATCAGATATTGTTGAGATAGTCAATATTCCTACAACAAAAATAACGAAAATAGAGATAACTAGATATTTTTTCAATGAAACTCTCTGATTTTGTTCCTTTAAATTATTTTAGTTGATTTTAGAAAGTTCAAATTCATCATGTAACGCCTGTACAGCTGTTTTTGCGTCAGGATTTTTTACTACAAAAGCAAGATTAAGTTCAGATGAGCCTTGGGTTATCATTGAAACATTTACCTTGTTTTTTTGCATTGCTCCAAACACTTTTGATGCAACACCCACGGTTCCCCGCATTCCTGAACCAATAAGAGCAATGATTGCCATATCGGTTGTGATTTCAAGTTTTTTGATTATTTTTCCCAAAAGTTCCATTTCCAATTTATTAACAGCTTTGTCAAGGTCCGAATTTTTTACTACAATGGTAATACTTGATTCTGAAGGATTTTGAGAAATCATCATTACGTTGATTCCCGCATTGGCTAATGTTGCAAAAATCTTTGCAGCAGTCCCAGGAGTTCCAATCATACTTCCCCCTCGGATATCTATTAGACCATTGTGAGAAACATTGCTAACACATTTTACGGTATTTCTAGCAGATACAGATGGAGATGAAGTTACTTGAGTTCCTTCATTTTTTATATTAAATGAACTCCTAATTTTCATTGGAATTTTTTTTGCCAATAATGGTTCAAAAGTTCTTGGATGGATTTGCTTTGCCCCAAACATTGCCATCTCAATTGCCTCAACATAAGAAACTTCTTTTAGTAATTTTGCATTTTTCACTATCTTTGGATCTGCTGTCATGAGTCCGTCAACATCACTCATCAACCAAATTTCATCAACCTTAATACATGAACCAATTATTGTGGCTGAATAATCAGAGCCACCTCTTCCAAAAGTTGTAACATGGCCATGTTGATCGGCACCCACAAATCCTCCAATTACAGGAATAGTTTTTTTCAAAAATACAGAATCTAGAGTCTTAGAAACTCTTAGTCGAGTGGTATCCATAAGAGGTTTAGATTCACCAAAATTGGAATCGGTAACAATTCCAACTTCTTTACCAGTAAGGGCAATTGATTTTTTTCCTAGATCATTAATTGATGCCGAAATTAATTTTATAGAAAGTCGTTCTCCAAATGAAAACAAGTAATCCATTGATCTAGGGGTTACTTCTCCTAATAACACCATTCCATCAATTAGGGCTGTAAGTTCAGTAAAGTATTCATTAAATGTTTCTAGTAATTTTTTTCGTATCTGAATCTTTTTGATGGTTTCTTTTGCTAATTTTTGATGTCGCTTGGCAATGTTATTTGCTAACTGTTCTGCTTTTTTCCTGTTTTCTTTTTTTATAGATTGAGATATTTCAATTAAATCATCAGTCGTATCACTTATAGCTGAGCAAACAATCACCAGTTGATTTTGTTTTGATAAAGTACGGATATGTTTTGCGACGTTTTGTATGTCCTTTGCTGAAGAAATTGAGGTTCCACCATATTTCAGTACAAGTTTCAATTCAAAATAACTGAATTATTTTATCTTTAAATGCTTTAACTTTCCACTCGTGGGGCCAAATAGAAGTGTATTCTGCCAATATTTGCTACCTTAAATTCAATTCTTAGAGGTTTTGCACTTGAAAATTCGCAGGTAATCAACCCGGCTGTGCCACCAACTGCCTTAACAACTGGATTAAGATATTCTAGACTATATGTGCCAGTGCTGTCTTCAGTTGAAGTAATTTCTTTAATATCATCACTTTCGGTTTCAAGGTCAATAACCACTTCTCCAGAGTCTCCCTTGCCAGAAAAATCTGCTTTTGTATCAGCTGTATGAATAGTTAAGTAATCTGAAACTACTTGAACGTCTCCTAGAATTTTATCAAACAATGAAGATGATAACGTAATTTTTGAGTTGTATGGAATCTTTGGTAGAGGTGTATCGGTTGCAGAACTTTCAATTAGACGCATTTTGTATTTTTTATTTTTTCCAACTGTTACAAGTAACATGTTTTGTTCAGAAATATTAATTTCAATACTATCTTTCTTATCTGCTCTTTTGATAAGTTTGGAGAATTCATCAATTCTCACACCAAATTTAATATCGCTATCACACTCATATTTTTCAAAAGCAGAGTTGGGCCACGAAATATCAATCAGAGCAACATGAGATGGATCCATTCCTCTAAATGTTATTCCTTCTGAGGTTGCAACGAAAGTTGCTTCTTCTACAAGTGTAGAAATTGCTGAGATGATAGCTTTGAGATCATCTGATCCACTTGTTTTTGCTCCAAAAGTCAAACTTATTTTCAGGGGCTTTAAGTTCCAGTTAAACGTTATGCGTAATTACGCCAAGTGTATTTACATTTTGTACATCTATAAAATTGGGTAGTTGGTTCATCTGCACTTCTTGTTTGTAACATCCACCAAACAGCTTCATCATTTCCACAGCTTTCACATTCAATTTTGATTGTTGGTAGAGCTTCTTCACCTTCGTTTTCAGCAAATACATTGAAAGCCTCTGTTGGTTCTTCTTGTGTTGCTTTTTTTTGTTGAGTTGATTTACCTCCTTCAACATAACCACATTTGGAACACTTGAGATCAGATCCATCTTTTTTTAATTTGACCTCACATTTGGGGCAAAATTTCATTTAATTTCACTTAATGGTAGAATTGAATAATTTTTTAAGTTCTTCTGAAGTTTTAATTGCAGATTCAGTGGCTGTTTTAATTTCTCCAATAGGTTTTCCGCTAGAGTTGATTCTCATCCAGCATTCATTAGTTAGGGGATGTTTTATGATGACTCCAGCAAAATCAATGCTGGATTTTTTCAATAGCTCATGTTGAATTATGTATAAAATTCCTATATCTGTGTCTTTAATAGATAGACTAAGTTCTTTTGCCTCGGAACTAACTACTTGTGCTTGCATGTATTCGGAAAAAGCACTTATTGTGGATATAAATCATTATGATTGTTAAGAATGAGTGAAAGTAAAATTTCAGAGATTTTGTTAGTAAATGGGAAAGACCAATACTCCATTAGCGACACAATAGAAATCAATGTACAATTTTCAATAGAAGGTGGTATTCGTGATGCCTTCAATGAAGAGAATTGGACAAAGGCATACAACAATAATGATGTATCCTTCAAATTAAAGTACGGAATAAAATTGACTTCTGGTGGTTTTAGGAAAAAAGAGGTTGGAAAACCAATTGATACCTATAGAAAGGCCGCTATTTTTTGGACTAGGAATCCAAAATTAGTAAATCCTATGAAGGACAAAAGAGTATGGGTTCAAGTAGCCAAGAATTTTGAACCATTTATTCGACTAACCGAAGAAGAAGTAAGACAGGAATTGTTTGACTTTAATGAAAAATTCCTCATCAAAGCATCTGATTTGGGAACAGGCAAACACAAAATTAGTGCAGAAGTCTTTGCCTCATGGCAAAAACACGACTATGCTGAATCTGATAATATCAAAAACAATTCCAAGGAATTAGAAGTTATCATAAATTAGAGAAAATTCTAGTCTTTATCTTTATTCCTTCCACCGAAGAAACCACCCTTTCTTTCCAAGTCCTCTACATAATCATCCATCGCAAGTTTGAATTCTTCCTCATCTGCATATGCTCTTTCTGCATGTTCACTGATATCTAGTCCAGCATCTTCCACTTCCGGAGACACCCTTACACCCACCAAGAAGTCTAGAACTTTCATGATTATGAAAGTTCCTCCAAATCCTAATGCTGCTGCAACTCCAACTCCAATTGCTTGAATTCCTAATTGATCTAGAGTACCTGAAAAGAGTAAACCATCTGGACCTGCTGGATTTACTGCGGAACTTGCAAAGATACCAATTGCAAGAGCACCAATAATTCCTGCTGTTCCGTGAACTGAACTTACATCTAGTGCATCATCTATCTTTAATTTCTCCTTAAAGATTACAATTGTAGAGTATGATGCAATTCCTATAGCTATTCCAATTACAAATGAATGTTCAACACTTACAAATCCTGATGCTGGTGTGATACCTGCCAAACCTGCAATAGCACCGTTTACAGCAGCAACCACTGATGGCTTTCCTGTTCTCATCCAAGATAGCCCTACCCAGATTAAAGCAGAAACTGATGAGGCCATGTGAGTTACAATTACGGTATTTCCGGCAAGAGATCCTGATGCTAATGCGCTTCCTGCATTAAATCCAAACCAGCCTAACCAAAGTAATGAAGATCCTACTACAGCAAGTGGAATACTGTGTGGAATTTCAATTGCAGGACCAAAGAAACGTCTCCGTCCAAGTACTATTGCAGCAGCTAAGGCACCCATACCTACACTCGTGTGGATAACAATACCTCCTGCAAAGTCGACTACACCTAATTCTGCTAACCAACCACCTCCCCATACCCAGTGGACTAATGGGTAGTAGATCAGGATAGACCAAGAGGCTATGAATATGATAAATGAACTAAACTTCATTCTTTCTGCTATTGTTCCTGTTAGAAGTAATGGAGTAATAGCGGCGAACATTAACTGGAATTTTACGAATAATACGCCTGGAATTGTCGGTGCGTAATCAAGGGCTTCATCCCAAGGCACACCTTTTAGGAATACCCAATCCATATTACCCATTAATCCACCTGTTGTGTCAGGTCCAAATGATAAGCTAAATCCAAATACAAACCACATCACACTAAGTAATGCTAAACCAAAGAAAATTTGCATAAAAACAGATACGGCATTTTTCTTTCTCAATAAACCAGATTCAAACAAACCAAGTGCAGGAATCATTAAAAGTACTAGGCTTCCTGCTACGAGCATCCATGCGGTATCACCGGTATCTATTGGCAACATTGTTCTCAAGTTTGTGAAACTAAATAATAATAACGAAATTTGATTACTATTTGATTATCACTTGATTATCAAAATCTGAAACTATTATTTGTGAAAAATTTTGTAAATCAATCAGATGATAAAGATTCAAGCATTTCTAGGAAACAATGACGTAATGGAAATAAGTGAAGCATTAAAGGAGCTTGAAATTGGTGGCTTAACCGTAGGTAAGGTTAGAGGCCGAGGGAAGAGACCTCCTCCTGAAATCCATGCTTCCAAAGGAAGTGCAATTTTTCAACCTCAATTCAGTCAAAAATATGTCATAGAATTAGTTATTCCAGAAAGCAAAGAAGACCAGGTAATTAACATCATTAAAGATAAAGCAACAATTGGAAAAATCTTTGTATCTCCAGTTCTACGAGCAGTAGACATTGCTAGTGGAGATGAAGGAGAATCTGTTATCTAAAATTCTCTGAAATTATTTCCATAAACAACTGTAGGATGTTTAAGTTGTTTTTCAAATGATGGGAGATAACCCATAATACAATGGTTTACAAAATCGCTAAATGATTTAATTCTGTGATCAGAGACTAAAGTTTCATAGTTTTCATCATAAACTGTTTGAAGTCTAAGTAGGGTGTATTTTTGTAGGGGTACTAATCTACTTCTTTTAATTTTTGGTTTGGGCGGAAATTTTACTTCTTCTATTTCAAGGTCTTGGGTACTTTCAAGAGTATCAATTTCTAAAACTTCTTCCATTTCCGAAACAAAAATTTTTCCTACTTTATTGGATGTAAAACCAGATTTTTTCGAAATGAGATCAATTACCTTTCGAGCATCTTTTTCTGCTACTACCAGTTCAATTTTAGAAAGAGGGGTGGTCTTTAAACCAAGAGATGTTCCACCGACTTTAGATCCAGCTTGTTTATCAAAAATTTGATTATCTTCTAAATTTCTTTTATCAATTATTGTATAACCCATAGAATTGAGTTTATCGGCAATTATTGTATAGCTTGATCTTTTGATAATTGCCTCAATTTTCTTCATGTTAATTTTCAAAAATTTGGTTATTTATTATACTATCTAATTATTAAGCCTGAAAATGTGAATTTTTAGGATTAGTAGAAAGTTTTTTAGAATTTTTATTGAAAATTTTAGGGGTTTATTAGATCTTTGAAAATTATTTCTTTTTTGATTTTTTCTTGTCTTTTCTAGAATCTTTTCTATCAGTTTTTCGTTCTTTTCTGATATTGATTACTCCCTTGAGAATTATGGGGAGAGCTGCTGCAAATAACACAATTACAAACCATCCAGGAATTTCAGATACTACTTCCTCAGGAGAAATATCAGTTCCTGAAGTAACAATAACCTCAAACATGATGGTGGGAATAAACCAAACACAGAGCCCTAAAATCAACCAATAGAGGCCCTTCATAATATTTTCATTTTTTTACTGCTTTATAATTTGAGAATAAAGAATTATGATATCAGTTTATAGATTCAGGTCTATACTTTTTTTGAAAATGCATTCGAATTTGGTATGTAACTAATCCATATCCTGGAATTAGAACAATAAAGTACAGTGCCTTAAGCCATCCATCAAGATGATCTAACTTTAGAACCAAATTGGTGCTAAGATAAATTAGCACGGCTGCAAAAACAAATGTCCAAACTAGAGACAATTTCTTAAAACCTGATTATTCTTCAGGGATTATCTGTTTAACTTTAGAAATAATCTCCATGTAATTTGCTCCTGGTTCAGAACTTAGTAAAAGAAGATTTCCATCATTTAGTAATAGACTGATTAGTGTAACTTTGTCAAATTCTGTAATGTTTGTTTTTTCACTTCCAATTTTATGAGCTAAGTTTTGAATACTAGTCCATCTCTGAAAGGTATAGTGAACTGACATTTTTACTTCATCTGGACTAAGTAACCTATCTGAATCATTTTTATTACTTTCCACAGCAAGATCTCCTCTAGAATTTAAGACTCCACTAAACCTTACATGGGGTTCAATTTCTAAGACCTTGTCACATAATTCTTTATGATTCATTTCTATTTTTCCTAAAAAAATATCCCTATTATGTGTATTATTTTTTTTCTATCCTGAGTTTATAGAATACTAATAAAAATAATTATTTTGAGTTGTTTTTCCTATTCAGTTTAAAATTCAGATAAAAATACAAAATTAGGAGCAATTAGGGATATATGGAACTTTTTTCACGCCTTTGTATGGCAAAATACGATGGTCTACTTGGTCAACCAGTTCTTGAAGTAGAGGAGCCTGACAAAGAAGGTGGAATTACCGTTATTTTCAAAGATAACAGGTTTTTATTCATAAAGGCTGTAGATGGAAAAATTGAGACCGTATCGATTCCAGAATAGGTGAAAAATGTGGAAAAATTTGATCAAATCAAAATGCAAGAATTGGTAAAAGTTGAAGATCCAGACTCTGATGGAGGATTAACCTTGATATTCCAAGAGAACAAAAAACTGCAAATCAAAATTGTGGATGGAAAACTAGTTTCAGAGTTTATTTAATTTCCCACATGTTTTTGATAAAAAGTAATTGCTAATTCTTGGGTTTCAGACTGGATAGAACCAGGTCTTTCTTTTCTAATTTTTTTTATTGCTTCTTCTGCTGAAAATTTCTTATGCTTTACGAGGTAACATGCCAAAATAGTCCCTGCTCTTCCCATTCCTGCTGCACAATGAACCATAACTGCTTGATTATCAGTTATATTTTCGTGAATAAAGTCAACTGCTAAATCTATTTTTTCCATATCAGGAGCTGTTAGATCTGGTGTTGGAACATGCAAGTATCCGATTTCATTTACCCATTCTTCCGGTAACGAATTTTCAGTCATAGTCACAATTGACTTGACTCCTTGTTTTAGAATCCAATCCAATTCATCAAAACTTGTTGGCATGCCAGAACCCGCAAGTTTTTCATCAATCAACCAAGAGAAATTTGTAGGTCGCTTGGTAATTTTACCATGTACTTTTCTCCATACATTTCCTGGTTTGCTCACAAATATTGATTGTAGATTCTATATTTTTAGGATTGCGAATGATACAGTCACCTTATATGTCAAATAAGGATAGAATAATGTCAAATGGGCAAGGAAGCTATTCTTTATGAAAAATTACCTAATAACAAAGTGAGATGTACTGCATGTGCAAGATATTGTGAGATGGCTGAAGGCCAAATTGGTTTGTGTGGAATCCGTGGAAATAATCATGGAAAATTAGATTTGTTTGTGTATGGTAAAGTAATTGCAGGTCATGTTGACCCAATTGAAAAAAAACCAGTAACACATTATCATCCAGGCTCAAAAGTATATTCAATTGCTACTACTGGCTGTAATTGGCTTTGCAAATACTGTCAAAATTATGATATCAGTCAACGAAGAAAAATTGAGGGAGTTGATATGACTCCAGAACAGGTTGTACAAACTGCTCTAGATAATGGAGCAGATGGTATTGCTTATACCTACAATGAGCCATCAATTTTCATAGAGTTTGCTAGAGATTGCGGTGTAATTGCACACCAAAAAGATCTATACAACATTTTTGTTTCAAATGGTTATGATACCCCAGAATCTGTAAAAATGATGGGAGAGTTTTTAGATTCCATAACTGTAGATTTCAAAGGTAGTGCTGAACCAGAATTTACTAGAAAATACATTGGAGTTCCTGATCCCAAACCAGTTTTTGATACACTTCTAGAAATTCGAGACAAAACAAAAATTCACGTAGAGATTACAGATTTGATTGTTCCAGAAGTTGGGGACAGTTTAGAGTATGCAGAAAAATTATGTAAGTTTGTTTATGATGAATTTGGGCCAGAGATGCCTATTCATTTTTTACGTTTTCATCCTGATTATAAAATGATGGAGTTTGATTCTACTCCAGTGAAAACCTTAGAAAAACATCACGAGGTAGCAAAGAAAATTGGATTAAAATATGCATACATTGGAAATGTCCCAGGCCATGCCCTAGAACACACGTATTGTCCTGAATGTAAAAACATTGTAATTAAGAGATTTAGTTTTGATATTGAATCATGGCATCTTAATGAAAAAAATCAATGTGAATTTTGTGGAAATAAAATTCCAATAGTGGGAAAACTTTCAAAAAATTACAAAAAAAATAGATTTCATTTTGTTCAATAATTAGCAATTGCTCGGACGGGGGATCCTGTAGCATTTCTTAGTTTAAGGGGTAAAATAATAAAGTCAAAATTAAATTTAGGAATTTTTTCTAAATTAGATAAATTTTCGACAATCAAAATGTTGTTTTTTGCCAATATTTTATGAATAGAGAATTGATTATTTGTTCCTCGATCTATGCTTGGAGAATCAATTCCTACTAAATTGATTTTTTTTGAAACCAAGTAATTAGCGGCTGACTTGGATAAACCTGGATTATTTAAAAAATAATTATTTTTTTGCAAGTTTTTTTGCCAGCCTGTAAAGAAAAATATTGAAGAAAAATTTTTTATTTTTCCATATTTTTGTTCAAAATCAAGAATATCTTTTTTTGTAATTTCTTGATCTTTTTCTTTTCTAGTTTTGATTAACAACGTATTTCCCATTAGCCGATTTAGTGGAATTTGATGGATTTTTTTTCCATTTTTTTTAAAATGGTAAGGTGCATCGATATGTGTTCCAGTATGAGAGCTTAAAAATAATAATTCTAAATTGTATTGATCATCTTCGATAGTAGACCATTTGAGAAATTGAGGTGTGGGAGAACCTGGAAAGCTGGGAATTTTTTCAGAAATTGTTAGAGTGAGATCTAACTGCTTCACATCCATGAATTCAATTAGTGGTTAATCAATTTTTGAATTCTATGAAAAGTTAAATACTCTTTATGGAAATCTGCAACATGCCTACAGCATATGTTTTATTGAATTCTGATTTAGGTTCAGACAGTACAATAATCACCGAAGTCAAACAAATTCTGCAAGAAGAGGATATCCAATACGAGGTACAAGGCGTTTATGGGGTGTATGATATCGTATTAAAATTATCTTCAGATAATGCTGAAAAATTACGTTCAATCATCACAAATAAGATCCGAAAAATAGGAAAAGTCCAATCTACTCTTACTATGATGGTCATCGAAGAACAAGAAAATCTATAATTTCTTTAATGCATCAATTACTTGAAGAATTTGAGATTCTGTATTAAAAAAGTGAGGAGAAGCTCGAATAATTTTCTTTTCATAAATTTCTCTTACTGCAAGAATTATTCCTTGTTTTTCTAATTTTTCTACTACTGATTGAGGGTCATGATTCTCAATCGTAAAGGATACAATACTTGTACGTTCAGTTGAATTTGTAGGGCCAAAAAGAGTTATTTTTGGATTTTTTGATAATTCTTCTCTTAGCAAATCTGATAGATACTTATTTTTTTTGTATATGTTGTCAATTCCAAATTTGTAAAGATATTTAGCTGATGATTCTAGGCCTACTATTCCAACATAATTTCTGAATCCTGTTTGAAATTTTTCAGGTAAATCTTTGAAAGCTAGCTTTGATTCTTCATATAACATTGCAGATTCTCCTCCAATAGAGGTGGGTTCTAGTAATTCGCTTGATTTTCGATCGCAATAAAACAATCCTGTTCCCATCGGTCCGCACAACCATTTTGATCCGTTAAAGGCCATAAAATTACACCTTAGATTTTTTACATTGACATTATCTAAACACCCAACAGTTTGAGCACTATCTACAAAAAAAGGAATTTTGTTATCCAGAATTTTCCCAACTTGCTCAATAGGTAAAACTGCACCAGTATTGTATAATGCATGACTAAGTGAAACTAGTTTTGTTTTATCATCAACCATTTTATTAAAATCATCAAAATTAAAGAAACCATTTTCATCTATAGGCAAGTTTTTGATTTCTGTTTTATTTCCTAGTCTTAACCAAGGGTAAAGATTCGCGTGATGTTCATGAGATAATCCCCGAATTATAATATTAGAATCAGAATCAAAGGAAAGTCCGTTGGATACAATATTTACTCCATCAGTGGTACTTTGAGTTAAGATAATTTCATCAGGTTGGCAATTAACTATTTTTGATATAATTTTTCTTGTGCTTCTTAGTTTTTCTGTTACAAGAGGTTCAGATTCAATAGAATCAGGTCCTACAGAGTTATATGAAATCAAAAACGCTTTCATTTCCTCAATACTTTGTTTTGGCATTATGGAAACAGAGGCATTATTCAGATAGATTTTATCAGTCGCAAAATCTTCAGATATGTCGTTAGAGCTAAAATTCATTATTATATCTGTAAATGACTAAATGAGTGTTGGATAAAAATCATAACCAAGTTTTTAATCAAAATATTTCTCAAGTACAAAATGAATTTTCTGATAGTAATCCTAACTTTGTTTTATCATCCAATCCTTTTGTTAAAACAGAATTTTTACATAAATTAGTAGAATCGATGGGTCTTCCAGTCTTTTTTTTGGATTGTGATTTACTTTACAGTGGTTATGTTGCTTCTGGAATAATTAAAAAAAATGACAAACTAGAATTTTTTGTTGCTACTAAATCGAGTTTAAATAATGATATAAAACAAATCATAAAAAAAATTGAAAATGAAAAAAGTCTGGTAATATTAGATTCTTTAAATGGATTTTACAACATGTTCGATGAGTTGGAATATGTGAGATTTATCAATGCAACCATAATGTTGTTGTCATCAGTAGCCAAATATTCAAAATCAATTATTATTATCACAGGAATAACACGAAAAAATGAAGGCAAGGGGTATATACTTTCACCAACTGGAAGGCATATCGTTAGAATCAAGAAAGCAGGTTTTTACGAACTTGGATTATCAGAAACGAGTTTGATTCTTAATCTAATGGACAGCAATCAGGAAAATAAAAGGTCATATGAAATTTCGAAATAACTTTAGAATAGCGATCAAAATTTCAAACGCCGTTATAAAATTTGAAACGGTGTTATAATCTCATTTTTCTAGGCAAATTATATAAAGATCAAAAGCTGAAAAAATTTTGTAATGCCAGTAGGAATTATTCCCGACATCAGCGAACAAATGTGTATCGGATGCGCACTATGTGTAGAAATCTGTACAACTCTTGGTCCAGATGTCCTTAGAGTAAA
>JASFMV010000025.1:0-12378 GCA_050117375.1 Nitrosopumilaceae archaeon
AGGCAAAAGAAGTAATCGTTGAATCCATAAAACGATACAGAGACACTCTGAAAAAATACTAGAATTTAAAAAATAAAGATATGGCTTGTGAGCATTTTTCAAAAGAAAAAAACCTAGAACCAAAAATACTAGAATGTGAAGAATGCAAAAAAGAGCAGCTTCCTACCGTGGCATTAAGAATGTGTTTGACGTGTGGCCATGTGGGATGTTGCGATTCTTCTGTAGGACAACACGCAACAGAGCATTTTAAGAAAACAGGGCACCCGATAATGCAGGCAGTTCCTGACAAGTCATGGAAATGGTGCTATATTCATGAAAATTATTATTGAAAATTAAAACCTAGTCTTTTGCCGCAAGCTGATTTACCAAGTCAGTAGAAGTAATAATTCCCACAATTTTTTCATCTTCAGATACTGCAAGTTTTCGGATTTTTTTATTAGACATTATTTTTGCAGCATTCAAAATAGAATCATTTGCATTTATTGTCTCCAGTGGAAATGACGCAATTTGGTCGACAGGCGTATCCAAAGAAACACCTTTTGCTGCAACTTTGATTGCAAAGTCCCTATCAGTGATGATTCCTGATGGCGTACCGTCTTTTTTTACTAAAATCGAACCCATTCCACCTTGTGCCATCATCTTTGAAATTTGATTCAGAGTGGTGGCCGGATCTACAGAAACCAATGCCTTTGTCATCACATCTTTTACAAGGGTTTCAGTAAACATTCTCTCTAGTGTTTTTTGGGAGCTCATTATATACCTCAAATTTTACATATATTCATAGAATATTACCTTTTAGGTAAAATTAGGAATAAAATCCTGCAAAACAATGAAAGTTCTAATGGAATGGATTAACTTTAAGCCTATCAAAAGGAATGATTTTTTGAATTTTTAGAGATTTTAATAGAAAATATTTTCCAAGGTTTTTTTATACATGTTAGGCATTTAATAAAAATCAGAGTCTATGATGATGGAAAAAATCCAGCAGCTTACTTTAGAAGAGACTATTGATGAAATAAGATATCTCATAGAAACAAGTGATGGAGATACAGGAAGATTAAGGCATATTTTAGATACTATAAAAAATAACAAAAAATTATACCAATCAGACAAAGCCTTTCTTGAAAGAAAATTAAATGCAGAGTTTTCTCTAGAGAAAGAAGAACCACAAAATGAAAATCCAATCCTGTCAAAAATTCAAGAATTAATTGAATCAGGACAAGGAGATACCATGAGATTAAGGCATATTCATGATACTATTTCCAAAGAAAAACACCTTTATCAATCAGACCAAAAATATTTGGAAGAAAAATTAAATTCTGAAATCACAAAAAAGAATCTAGAACCTGAAAATCAAATCATATTTGAAAACAAACCACCCCCTAAAAAAGAAGAAAAATTCAAGGAACCAGATACTGAGATTATAAAATCAAAAGTGGTAATGCCTAAAGGATGGAAACCTATTGAAAAAGATTTTTCAGAAGAATTGAACAAAATAAAAAACCAAATAAAAACAGAGGAAAAAAAAATTGAAGAAGAAAAACAGATATCATCAGAAATCTCCAGACACCAACAAAAACTAACTGGATTAGTCCAAAAGAGGCACCAATATGAGCAAGAATTATCCAAAGAACAGACTTTGCTAGAATCTAAAATAAAAGAAGAAAGAGAGAAAATCGCAATACAAACAAAATTGGCCGAACAAATTTCTTCACAACGAAAAGAATTAGAAAATGTCAGTTTAGAAAGAGACAAAATAGTAAAAAAATTGGAAAAAGAGAGAATAGTTATTGAAAAAGACATCATAACAAGAAAAGAGCAGTTATCTCAGGCTCAGTTTGAAGAAAAAGAGCTAGAAAAGCAGATTCAAGAAGAACAAACAAAATTGGCCGAAATGGCTGAATCGCAGAAATTACGATTACACGAACAATCCAAATTGGCCGAAGAAGTAAGACAAAAACAAAAAGATCTAGAAGAAATAAAGCAAGAGTATGAAATTATAAAAAATCAAACAAATCAAGAAAAATCCAAACTCCAGGAAGAATTAAAATTACAAAAAATTATTCAAACTCAAGAAAAAGAATTACTAAAAACTCAAAATGCACGCCAAAAATTAACCAGTCAAATAGAAAAAGAAAAGGAGACCCTAGCAAATAAAGCAAAAGAAGAGACTGCAAAATTAAAACGACAAAAAGAAATTTCAAAACAACTAAAAAAAGAAGCAGTTGAATATGAGAAATTAAAGAAAAAAAGAGAAAAAATGGATTCGCAGATAAAAACACAGGCAAAGAGAATTAAAGAAAAACAAGAAAAAATAAAAAAGCAGATCGACATAAAGGCAGATAAACTAAAAAAAATAAAACAAAAAACCCCTTCTGAAAATAAAAATAAAATTAAAAGAACTACCAAAAAAACCTCAAAAAAGTAAAAAAAGAATATTTGTTTTTGAACTATAGGTTCAAAATTAATTAAATGTATATGAATTTCGTAAATAGCATTCATTTTTTAATAGTCATAAATTAGAACAAATGAATGCCTGAATACCAACTTGGTGAGTGGGATTTATCCAAAATTGCAAAAAGCCCCAAAAGCCCTGATTTTCAAAAGAAAATCAAAGAAATTCACACGGCATCTCAAAAATTTGAAAAAATAAAATCTCAGCTAGATCCTAAAATATCGTCTAAAAAATTTATGGAAATCCTTCATGAAATAGAAATAATTTCAGAAAAAATGAGCATGATTGGCGGATACGCTTCACTATCATATTCTGCAGATACTCAATCAGATGAGGCAACTTCTCTTTTGACGACAATTTCAAAACTAGGTTCAGACATTTCCAATAAAATATTGTTTTTTGATTTATGGTGGAAAACACAGATTGATGAAAAAAATACAAAAAGACTCTTGAAAGACGCAGGAGAACTTTCAGAATACCTAAAGCACAAAAGACTTATCGCAAAATATTCTCTAAGTGAACCCGAAGAAAAAATAATCAACACGCTTGATGTCACAGGAATATCAGCTCTGGTAAAATTGTATGATAAAATCACAAATGCGTACAAGTACAAAATGAAGGTTGGAAGCAAATCAAAAACTCTCACCAGAGAGGAGCTTACAAATTTTGTCAGAAGCACCAATGCAAAGACCAGGGAAAATGCCTACAAAGTATTGCTAACTAAATACTCAGAAAATAAAGGTGTCATTGGAGAAATCTATCAAAACATTGTTTTGAATTGGAGACATGAGGGAGTAGACATTCGAGGGTACAAGTCTCCAATATCAATGAGAAATATTGGAAACGATGTAGATGACAAAACCATCGAATCCCTCCTGCAAGTGTGTAGGCAAAATTCTCCAGTGTTCCAAAAATTTTTCATGCAAAAGGCAAAGATGCTAAAAATGAAAAAGCTTCGAAGATATGATTTGTATGCACCAGCATCTTCCAAGATTAAAGAGAAAAAATACCCATACGATAAATCAGTAAAACTGGTCTTTGAATCCCTTGGAAAATTCAGCCCAAAACTGGCACAATATGCAAAAAATGTATTTGATGAAAAACACATTGACTCTTCAATCAGACCTGGGAAAAGAGATGGAGCATTTTGCAGCACTCTAACTCCAAAAATCACACCATTTGTCTTGATTAATTTTACCGGGAAATCAAGGGATGTTTTCACACTAGCCCATGAATTAGGACATGCAGTTCATAGCCAGGCAGCACAAGACAGGTCCATTCTCGTTCAGGATGCACCACTTCCACTAGCAGAGACGGCATCTACATTTTCAGAATTGCTCCTGTATGATAATATTTCAAGTGAAATCTCAGATAGTGAAAAAAAGATAATGCTTTCAGAAAAAATTGACGACTTATATGCTACAATTTTGAGACAGTCGTTTTTCACGATTTTTGAAAAAGATGCTCATGAGCAAATAGGACAAGGCACCACCATAGATGAAATATCAAAAACATATCTCAAAAACCTAAAAGAGCAATTTGGAAATTCTGTTGTACTTTCCGATGATTTTGCTATCGAATGGAGTTGTATTCCTCATTTCTATCACACACCATTTTACTGCTATGCATATTCTTTTGGTAACTTGCTTGCACTATCTTTGTTTCAAAGATACAAAAAGGAAGGAAAAGACTTTGCCCCACATTACATCGACATCCTAGCTGCAGGTGGCTCAAAAAAACCAGAGACTCTTTTAGATGAGCACGAATTAGACATCAGATCTCCCAAATTTTGGCAAGAAGGTTTTGATTACATTAAAACTCAAGTAAAAGAATTAGAGTCATTAAACTAGAATAATTAATGGGGCTGACAGTCCAACGCATGGACTGCCAGCTTGTTCCCCGAACGGTTTGAATTCGATGTCAGTTTAAAATCAAAATATAGTAGATTTAAACCTTTGAAAAAATTACCACATATCTTGTTTTTTGGGTTTTATTTTTCGAACCGTTCCAGCTAAAATTCCTATTGTGAGCCCAAGCTGATACAAGAAATACAAAAAAACCTCAAAGGTACTGGGGGTAAGATCAGTAAACCTGCTCAGACCAGTCAAAACCAAGATGAGTAAACTGAAAAAGATCACAAACCCCTTTGAGTAGCCACGGAGATTGGTGAACTTGAGCAAAACTAGAGTCATGATTGTTACAGATATTGCTAGAACTGCTAAAAATCCAGTATTGATTCCAAATATAAGAAAAATCAGAGAAGCTATTTCACCTGAACTTGTGGCTTGAGATACAGAGGACAAATCAATTTTTTCAGGAGATGCAAATCTTGGAACACTCAATATTGCATTTGCTAGGAAGAGTACAAACAAGGAAATGGAAACTTTTTTCACATTATTTTGTAATCGTGGGAATCGAATCAAAATAGCCCTTCCCAAAATTATTCCCTGAAGCAATCCTATTGCAAATGCACCCAATACAGCCACAAGTGAGAATAAAGGATCTAAAAAGACATCAGAAAGAAATGGAATTAACGCCAAGCCTATCATAATTTCTTCTTAAAATGCAATATTAGTTAGAAGATGACACATTGTGTCAAACTTGCCAAAATTATTTCATCTAGGTTTTGGGATTCAAAAAAAGAAAGGATGACTGAAGAGTAAATTTAATAATTTCTTCAAAAGAGGAGCAACCTATGCAAAGAATGGTTTTGTTGTTTTTTTTGGCAGGAATTTTTTTGATTTCATCGAATTTTGCTTTCTCCCAAGAGATTAGTTTGGCAACATTTCAAGAAACTGCCCAAGTTATTGTGGACAAGAGTAGATCTCAAGACATTACAGCATCTATAACACTTCAGACTACAAGCATTCAGGAAATTAAAATTCCTCCAGAATTAGAAAAACAAATTAGAGAAAATGACAGAATTACTTCAGTTATTTTAACAAACCAAGATCAATGCATTTTGGGAGTGGTAGATGAGTCATGTATAATGATTAATGTTCAAAGAGATCCTTCAGACAAAGGAATTATAGAAATCCAAGACTCCACTAAAGAAGTAGCTGAACAATTCATTGATGAGATTAATCTAGCTTTTGACACTGATGCAGATTTTCATTCCGTATATGTTCACAGTGATGATGAGATAAATCAAGCATTAGAAACCTCAGGAGCGGTTTCAGGCAGGGGCACTGTTTCAGCTGTATACACAATGCCTATGGAAGATACGGGTTCAATGTATGAGAAAATTTCAGCAATTTTAATTCCTAAAATAATTCGAGATTCGGATGGATTTTACACAACAGCAAAGGACCTTTCTATCAAAGAAAACGCCAAAGTAACATTTTCAATAATACCACTTGAAAACAATTCTTTGCTTCAATTGAAATTATCAGTTGATTATCCACAAGAGGCCACAGAACTTGTGGAATTTTCACCATTGGAGTTTTTGGGTACCGATGAATTGAAGCGTTCTGAGTATTTTTCATCTGGATTTTATCCTCTAAACTCCATATTTCAGACTGTAATATTATCATCAGAACCAACAAAAATTTCAAATGTCAAAGGGAGCATAGTCCCAACCCAAGAAATTGATGGTGAAAAAATCCCCACTGAACTCACTCAAAAAGGATGGGTTTTTGATCCAGACGAAGGAGAAAGAATACAAGGTAAGTATATTTTTGGAAAAGAATCATCCATACATGCAAATGAATTGAAGTTTGCAATCGGAGAGCAAATTTCATCACCTCCAAGTGAGACAAGTTTTGATGAATCTATTGTGATTTTAATAATTATTTTAATTGGAGGAATTGCAGCTGCAATTTTCTTTCTTAAAGGTTACAAAAAATAATCATACTAAAAGTACAGCTGCTGCAAAAACTGTAGTCCATTTCCCATCTTTGTTGCCTTTTGCGCTCTGTGTAATGTTTTGAGTTTTGTAGATTTGTCCTGAAATTGTCCATTGTTGTCTTTTTTCATCCCAGCTCTTGTCAATATCAAATGGAATTCCTAGTGAAGAGGCAAGCATTTGAGCAGCAATGTCTTCTGCATAATCTCCAGCTTGAGTTTGATTTTGTCCATATGCTTCATACTCAGAAAGATACCCATATCTATTGGGGTCTTTGGGTCTTGCAATACCTACAGAGGAAGAACATAATCTATGAGGTTCATTTGTTTGGTTTTTTGAATAAATCGTGAAAAGAATTTGTCCAGGTTTTATTTCCTTTAATCCCTCGCTTCTTGATACCAATTTAGCATGAGGTGGAAATATACTTGAAATTAAAACAAGGTTAGTTCCTGCTATCCCAGCATTTCGCAAGGCAAACTCAAAACTTGTTAAACGATCTTCATGCACCCCTACACCTTTTGTGAGAAATAATTTTTTTGCAACTAAATCAAGCAAGGCGGTTTTTTTGATTGAGAATTATTATTTATACTTTATAGCCATAAACTTGAGAAAATACGTTTCAAAAATGAGGACAGCAATAATTTGAAATTCTAATTTTGAGTTTTGGTATTTTCCTATTTACGTTTAGGTTTTCTTTTTCTACTATCTTCAGCTTTGGGTTGTTGTGTAAGAAAAATCCATCCAAAAAATCCCCCTAATGACAGATTGATTACACCCATAAAGGTAATCAATAGCGAAGAATCAGAAGAAAAATTAGAAGCGATCGTTAATCCAATTACAATTCCCAAAATACCAGTGCCAAAAAACATCATCATAAGGACTTTTAGCCTCAGCGGATTGATGTACTTCATTCATAAATTTTCTAGTTGCCAATATTATAAATTGACTGATAAAGGTAATTGAAAATCAAATTAATTCCAAGTCCTGAAATTTGGTCTCTGGTAACATTTTAAACCATCCAAATTTGCATTTTACAACGTGCCAATGTAGCTCAGCCTGGCTAGAGCATTCGCCTTGTAAGCGAAAGGTCATGGGTTCAGATCCCATCATTGGCTTTCATATATTCATATTATCATTTTTACACTTGTTTTTTGGTAAGAATACCCATAAACGGAGCTCGCAACTTGGTTCAAAATTGGCAATAGGATTAAGTATGCATTGGAAGGCTAGAAGAATAGATGGATTCGGAGGAAAGAAATTCAAATACAGATTCAGAAGAAAATAAAGAAGAATTAGAATTTTCAGAAGGTAGTTCAGATTTACAAAATCAACCCTCAAATCCTTCAGAGTTTGAAAATATTGTTGAGTCAAAACCCATAACTGAACAACCTGCCGATTTGCAAATACAAAATAAAAAACCCATTCCAACAGGAATTATTGTTGCCCTAGTTGCAGTTGTGGCAGTGGCTGCCTTTTTTGCAGGATCATATTTTTCAAGTTTGGATTCAGATGCCATAACTAGGTCAGAATTTCAACAAGCAATTTCCAGTTTAGAATCAAAAATTGAAAGTAGTCAGCCAACACCACAACAAGCACCACAACCAGTAAGAATTTCGTTAGACGATGACCCAATTAGAGGAGACCCTAACGCCCCAATTACAATAGTAGAATTTTCTGATTTCCAGTGTCCATTTTGTGCCAGATTCCATGTACAAACTCTCCCTTCAATTATGGAAGAATACATTGCAGAAGGCAAAGTTAATCTTGTTTATAGAGACTTTCCAATTCAAAGTATTCATCCTAATGCACTTCCTGCCGCTGTTGCAGCTGAATGTGCAAATGAACAAGGGAAATACTGGGAGTATCACGATACTTTATTTGAAAAACAAAATTCATGGAATAGACTAGACAGCAATTCTGTAATCATCACATTTAGTCAATATGCAACAGATATTGGTTTAGAACAAGAACAGTTCGATTCTTGTCTGCAAACAGGAAAATATCTCGAAGAAGTTCAAGGAGATCTTCAAGATGGACGAGATTACGACATTACAGGAACCCCAGGATTCTTTATTGGAAATGAGGATATAGGATTTGTAAAAATAAATGGCGCTCAGCCTTTTGAATCATTCAAAAGAATAATTGATGCACAACTTGAAACATAAAAAAATACCAAGCGTTTATTAGACCTAAACTGTCCTTTGTTAATTATCGGAATAATGACGAGTAGGCAATGAGCTTTTTCGTCGTTGCTTAAGAGAAGAAAAATAATGACAAAGTTTAAAGAATTAGGATTAAAAGATGAAATTTTAAAGGCAATAGACGAGCAAGGTTTTGAAGAAGCTTTTCCAATACAAGAAGCATGTATTCCTGTTTTACTTTCAGGTCGAGACGTAATAGGGCAAGCTCATACAGGTTCAGGAAAGACTGCTGCATTTTCATTGTCCATGTTACAGCAAATCACACCAAAGAAAGGAATTCAAGGAATGGTAATTGCCCCTACAAGGGAACTTGCCATGCAGATATCTGAAGAGATAAAAAAATTCGGAAAATACACCGGAATTAAAACTGCGACAGTCTACGGAGGCCAAGGAATGGGGATTCAGCTTGATGCTTTGGACAGAGGAGTTGAAATTGTTGTTGCCACCCCTGGCAGATTAATTGACCATCTAAAGCGTGGTTCTATCGAATTAAAAGACATAGAACATGTAGTCTTAGATGAAGCAGATACAATGCTCGATATGGGCTTTATTGATGATATCCAATTTATTTTAGATTTAACACCAGAGGAGAGAACTATGTCTTTGTTTTCAGCTACAATGCCAACTGAGATTCTAAGACTTTCTGAAGAATATCTTCAAAACCCAAAACAGTTTCTTTTGGATGCAGATGACCTTAGCGGAGAGGGAATCGATCAGTCATACTTGGTAATCAAGGACAGAGACAAGTTTGATTATCTTATTGATTTTATTAAAAAAGTGAAGGGGCAAGTAATCGTGTTTTGCTCAACCAAATACAGAACCAGAGATGTTGCAAAGTTTCTTCATCAAGAGAAATTTGATGCAGTTGCAATTGAAGGAGACATGTCTCAGCATAGAAGAGAGCAATCAATGGCAAAATTCAGATCAGGTAAGGCAGACATACTTGTTGCAACAGATGTTGCATCAAGAGGAATAGACGTTCCAAGAGTAGAGCTTGTGATTAATTATGATGTTCCAAATCAAGACATGGTATACTTTCACAGAATCGGTAGAACTGCAAGAGCAGGCGCAAAAGGCCAGGCAATAACATTTGTATCTTATTCATCTGTTGGAGATTGGAATTTAATCAAACGCCAAATTAAAACGGATTTGAAAGATTTGAACAAAGAAATGGGAATCGAAGTTTCTATTCCAGATCCCCTAAAACGCCAGATACCATCCAGAAGATATGGCGGTAGTGGAGGAGGAAGGTCCAGTTATTCCAGAGGTTCACGTTATGGAGGATATGGCAGGTCTGATAGAGGCAGAGATTCAGACGATAGAGGTAGAGATAGAAAAAGATACGGCGGTGGCGGAAGAAATCGTTTCGGTGGCCGAAGCAAGTGGTAGTGTAAAACTTAAAGACCTCCAACTCGTAGACAATTTAAGATAAAGTAATGCACGTTGGCTTCGTTTTATTAAATTGTGATCTTGGCGCAGAAGAGTATATCGTAGAAGAGCTGAAGCAAATGTCTGATGTAAAAAATGCATATCTTACTTTTGGAGCATATGATGTAATTGCTGAAGTACATACAGATGATCAAGACGGCTTTGAAAGAGCTGTGTCTGCAATCAGAAAGCTATCCAGAGTTGTAAGTACAATGACTCTAAATGTCATCAATCCTGAATAATTGATAGACTAGGTTATCAGCTAAATTTTTGTAAAAAATATCTTCAGTAGTAGGTTTTTGAGAGGAGACATGGTTTTTCGGAAATTGATTCTAACCCAACCATTTTAATTTTTTAAATTGACATGACACTTGACTTGGAGATTACAGAATTTATCAAAAATTCAGACATTTTGGTTTTGGCAGTTTTAGGAGGGATTTTTCTTGCCATCATGAATGTGTTAGGATCTACTGGCATCTTTTTTGTAAAAACCATTTCTTCGAGAACCATCAATGCATCCCTAGGACTTGCAGCAGGCATAATGTTAGCTGCCAGCTTTACAAGTTTGATTATCCCTGCCACAGAAATGAGCGGAATAATCCCAGTTTCGATAGGGCTAGGGGCGGGAGGAGTTTTCATTTTTCTCGGTGATCGATTTATTGGAAAAATGGGAATCCATAGTTACAGTCCCACTCAAAAAGAGTCAACGCGAACTCGTGGAATTATGTTGTTTGTTTTTGCAATTACATTGCATAATCTTCCAGAGGGGCTTGCTGTTGGCATAGGTTTTGGAGCTGAAAACATTGTAAATGCAATTACTTTGATGTTGGCAATTGGCATTCAAAATATTCCAGAAGGGTTAGCAGTTAGTTTTTCTCTTAGGTCTACTGAGAAATATTCCAAAACAAAGTCCTTTTTTTATGGATTCTTGACAGGCGGTGTAGAAATTCCATTGACCTTTATAGGCGCCTTGTGGGTTTCAATTTTCACTCCACTTCTTCCATATGCTATGGGATTTGCGGCAGGTGCTATGGTATTTGTTATCGCACATGAGATAATACCAGAAACACAAAGGGTGAAAAATGATTCATTACCTACTTTGATGTTGATGATAGGTTTAATCACAATGCTTGTTTTGGATATTTCTTTGGGATAAATAGAGCAAAAAATTCTTCAAAATCTACAGACGCATAATTGTTATAGACTAGGTTATCATCTAAATTTTTGTAAAATCTATTGTGATTATAGTCAGTTAACATCGATTAATTGTATGACATCAAATTAAAATTTCTATATAGTAATAGAATTTGGATTTATTTTTCATTTAACAATAAGCATCAATCTCTAGATATAATAAATCGAATAGGGTTTTTTTGTTCGTAACCCATGAAAAACCCCGTCAAGGTCATCAGTTCGTTTCTTTTTAAATAGTTTCTTTTTACTCGAACTTAATTTAACAAATACTGATTCTCCAATTATTGTTTGATTTGGTTTTGTATAACTTTGCATCTTTGCTGCTAAATTCAATGTCAAACCAATTAAATCAATATGTAATCTATGTCTATCCACCCCATATCTTACTATGCTACAATTTCCATAATCTATTGTTATTTTGATTTGAAGATTTGGTAACCCTTCTTTCTCAAGTAACGGGTTTAATGCCTTGTCTATAACTTGATGCATAGTTTTTGCACATTTTATAATGTCATCTGCCTTTTTTGATGATTTATCTTCAAAAAAATATGCCAACACTGCATCACCTACAAATTTTAGAACGTACCCTCCAAAATCCTCAATTATGTACGACATTTCTTGTGAGAATGTTCTGATAATTACATTAAGACTATCAGGTTTCAAATTTGCACTCATCTGAGTTGAATCGACCAAATCTACATACAATACGAACATAGGCAATCTTTCTGAATCATGATTTCTCAAAAATTTGTTAGACCTTGATAGTGCCAAATGATGATACTCGAAATTCTCAGTTAATGTTTTTATTACTCTTTTTTTAGATTTTGAAACAATTGAATTCATTGAAGATTTAAATTTTTTAAACATAAAAATAACTTGTTATTAACTGGGTATTTTTTGTGATTTTCACTCTTGAGATTTAGAGAATGGTTAATTTGCTTTTAATATGGATGTCTCGCATGACATTTAAAAAAATTCTAGTTCCATATGATAACTCAATAAATTCAAAGCATGCTTTGAATAAAGCATTTGAACTGGCATCTATTGCGGGTTCTACTGTAATCATAGTGAATGTAATTTCATATCATAATGCAGTGGCCAAAATAATTGAACCTTATAAAGAAACCATGCTTGGTCATGTAAAAAAATTCCTTGATGAAGCAAAAAAAGATGCAGTAAAGAAAAACATCAAAACGGAGGGAAAAATTTCCTATGGAAATCCAGCTGAAGAAATTATGAATCTAATGAAGAAGAAG
>JASFMV010000026.1:0-12310 GCA_050117375.1 Nitrosopumilaceae archaeon
GATGAAGAAAAATTAATTCTTGAAGTTGCAAGAATGGTAAAGATTGGTTTGTTACAACAAAACTCATTTGATGATGTTGATACTTATTGTAGTCCTGAAAAACAATACAAGCTTCTAAAACTGCTAGTAGACTTTTACAAGAGAGGACAGCAAGCTCTCAAAGAAGGAGCATCATTGGCAGACATTAGAGCAATGTCAATAGTTGGTTCTATGCTTAAAGCCAGAATGGATATTAAAGATGATGAGATGCCAAAACTTGATCAGTTAGAAGTAGATATGCAAGAACAATTCAAAAACATTACAGGAGTGAAAGTTCAAAATTGAGTGCCGAAGGTGGAGTTCAATACAGTAAGATTGCAGAAATTAAAGGCCCACTGGTAGTTGTTGATGATGTTTCAAATGCAGCTTTTGATGAGCTTGTAGAGGTTGAAACAAATGAAGGTGAAAGAAGACTAGGTAAAGTTCTCGAAGTTGGAAATGGTAAAGCAATCGTTCAGGTTTTTGAAGGAACAACTGGACTATCGATATCTGGAACTAATGCAAAATTTGTTGGTAAAGTCATGGAAATGCCAGTATCAAAAGAGGTACTTGGCAGAGTATTTGACGGTTTAGGAAGACCAAAGGATGGCTTACCAGATCCAATTGCTGATCAATTTATTGATATTAATGGTGAACCAATGAATCCTGAACAAAGAGAGTATCCTAAGGACTTCATTCAGACAGGAGTTTCAGTAATTGATGGAATGATTACTTTGGTTAGAGGACAAAAACTTCCAATCTTTTCAGGTTCTGGTATGTCACACAACCTAGTAGCAGCACAAATAGCAAGACAGGCAAGTGTAATTGGTACACAAGATGACTTTGCTGTAGTTTTTGCAGCCATTGGTGTGCAATACAGTGAAGCAGAATATTTTAGAAGAAGTCTTGAGGAATCTGGTGCTCTTAAAAGAAGTGTTCTTTTCTTAAACACAGCAGATGATCCAGCAATTGAAAGAATCATTACTCCTCGTGTTGCCCTAACAGTTGCCGAATACTTGGCCTTTGAACTTGGAATGCACGTTTTAGTTATACTAACAGACATGACAAACTATGCTGAGGCATTAAGAGAGATCAGTGCAGCAAGAGAAGAAGTTCCCGGAAGAAAAGGATATCCCGGTTATCTTTACACTGACTTGTCAACAATTTATGAAAGAGCAGGAAAACTAAACGGCAAAAAAGGAAGTGTAACACAGGTTCCAATTTTATCAATGCCATCAGATGACATTACTCACCCAATCCCAGACTTGACTGGATATATCACAGAAGGTCAGGTGGTGCTTGGCAGAGATTTATTCAGACAGGGAATTTATCCACCAGTAAACATCCTGATGAGTCTTAGCCGATTAATGAAAGACGGAATCGGGGAAGGAAGCACAAGGGCAGATCACGGCGAAGTCTCTAACCAAGTTTATGATGCATATTCAAGAGCACAAGAAGTAAGGGCCCTTGCAGGTATTGTTGGTAAAGCAGGATTAACCGAAATTGATTTGAAATACATGGATGTAGGAGATGCCTTTGAAAAAGAATTCTTAACCCAAGCAACTGATGAAAATAGAACTATTGAAGAAACTCTTGGCATCTTGTGGAAAATTGTTTCAAAACTCCCAAGAAATGAGATTACAAAAATCAAAGACAAATACGTAGACCAATATTATCAGGAAACGTAGCAAAATGTCATTTGGACAAAATGTAGCTGCGACAAAAATTGAACTGCTAAAATACAAAAAATCTAGCCAAGTTGCAGTGATGGTTCAGAAAATCCTCGATGACAAGCGTAAGGTTTTACTAAAAAACATTGAAGAAATGATTCAAGAAGCCTCAAAAGCTAGAGGCGGAATTTGGGATCCTTTACAAGATATTTACAAATCTGTTAATGAGGCATATCTGGCACTTGGAACTGGAACAGTAGACTCTGTTGCAGAGTCGACTCCGCCAG
This sequence comes from Nitrosopumilaceae archaeon, assembly GCA_050117375.1. Classification (GTDB taxonomy): domain Archaea; phylum Thermoproteota; class Nitrososphaeria; order Nitrososphaerales; family Nitrosopumilaceae; genus Nitrosomaritimum. The sequence goes on from JASFMV010000026.1 coordinate 1,976, forward strand.
TAATGGAAGTTGACATCAACGTAAGACGAGTAGTAGACGTAAAAATCCCTGCCCTTACTGTTACTGAAAAAGATACAAAGTCAATGCCTTATGGATTTGCCGATACCAACTCTTCTATTGATAGGGCAGCAAAACAGATCAAAGTGCTACTTCCAAAAATCTGCAAAGCTGCAGAATATGAAAACTCAATATTTAGTCTCGCAAAAGCACTAGAAAAAACACAAAAACTTCTAAATGCTCTTGAAAATGTAATTATTCCGCAGTATAAAGAAAAAATTCGTTTTATTCTTGCTACACTTGAAGAACGTGAAAGAGAAGATTTCGCAAAGTTAAAAAAAGTCAAAGCAAAGATGGAGAGCAGAAGCTAATGGCAAAAGAAGAAATAAAAAAATTAATTGAAAACTCTAAAAAAGTATTAGAGCAAGATCATGAGAAATTTTCTCAATCAATAAAAGATGACCTTCAATCTTTCAAAAAAAAGACTTTAGATCAAATTTGATCCAAAAACATTATCATGATTTAAATATGGAACGGAAGGGTGCATAATCGTACATGAAACCTATTGTATTAGCACTTTTGACAACACTTGTGATTTCCGCTATAGGCCTCACTGGTACTGCATACGCTCAAGAATCTGGAGCAGATGATGGAGCTGGCATGAAACTATTAGGTGCTGGTTTAGCATTTGGAATTGCAGCAGGTGGAGCCGGAATTGGTTTAGGTCAAGTAGGCGCAGCAGGTCTTGCAGTAATCAGCGAGAATCCAGCTTTGCAGTCAAAAGTATTCATCTTCGTAGGTATGGTAGAATCAATCGCTATCTACGGTATAGTAATGATGTTTATCATCCTGGGACAGTAGGCCCAGTCTTAAACTCTTTTTAAAATTTTTAAAAATTTTTTAATTATACTTTAGTCGATTTACATCTAATACTCGTCCACAGTATCTACACTTGAGTACTCTACCTTCTTTGTCAATTACATCCATTATGGATTCAATATGCTCAGGACTGTTTGTTATGCAATCAGGATTGGAGCAACGAAAAATTCTATCTATCTCATTTGGAAGAGATACTCTTCTCTTTTCTACAAGCTTGTAGTTTTTGATGATGTTAATTGTCGCTTTAGGGGCAATTACTGCTAACTTGTTGGTGTCATCATCAGCTAAGAACTTGTTTTCAACTTTGATAATGTCCTTTTTCTTAAACTTGCCACTTGGAACATTCAATGCAATGGTAATAAGACTGCCATCTCCTCCATCAATCTGGAGGGCTCCTAGAACCTGAAGTCCTTTACCTTCATCAATATGGTCAATTACCGTTCCTTCCTTGATTCGTCGAACCATGAGTTCGGACTCTTGCATCAGAATACTTTGTATAGTCACCAGTATATATTATTGAAAGAGTGAACGATTTCTTCAACAAAGACATTACTTCCATCAAGGATTACACCCGAGACCAACTGGAGAAAATTTTTGAATACACTGATAAGATAATTGCTCTGGATCCAATCCAAAGAAGGGAGATTTGCAAAGGAAAAACCCTTAGCTATCTGTTTTATGAGCCAAGTACCAGAACTCGTCTAAGCTTTGAATCAGCAATTGCATTAATTGGAGGTAACTCCTTAGGGATATCTGATATTTCTTCATCATCAACCCAAAAAGGGGAAAGTTTAGCTGATACTGTAAAAATAATGTCAATCTATTCTGATGTTCTAGTTTTAAGACATCCCCTTGATGGCTCCAGTAGATTTGCATCTGAGATATCTTCAAAACCTGTAATTAATGCTGGAAGTGGAACAGAAGAGCATCCCACCCAAGCCATACAAGATTTGTTTACAATCAAAAAAGAAAAGAAAAAGATTGATGGGCTAAAAATAGGGATTGTTGGTGATTTAAAATATGGAAGAACAGTTTACTCACTTTTGTCTGGACTTGGAAACTATGATGTTGAAGTTCATTTAATTTCTCCTGAATCCTTGAAAATTAGATCAGATTCTATTTATGACATCAGAAAAAAAATATCCTTCACAGAATCTACTGACATTGAAGAATACATAGATGATCTTGATGTAGTTTATGTTACAAGAATTCAAAAAGAAAGATTCCCTGATGAGGAGGAATATCTCAAAGTAAAAGGAAGCTATGTAATTGGACTTGACTTGCTACAAAAAATGAAAGATGATTCAATAATTTTGCACCCATTACCTAGATTAGATGAAATAGCAACAGACATTGATAAAACAAAAAACGCAAAATATTTCCAGCAAGCTGAATATGGAAAGTATACACGTGCAGCACTACTTGGTATGATTCTCAATGAAAATGCATTTTGAATAAATTCTCAGCTTCAAAAATTCCGTATTCCATATATCTGAAGAGAACTCAACAGTAGATAGTTTGTCTTCAACAAAGATTCTTCCAATTTTTCCATTGGACTTGGTTTTGTTTCCAAGACAAGAATTGCCTTTGCGAATATTTGAGCCTAGGTACAAGCAGCTTGTAGATGATTGCATGCTGAGTGACGGTCAGTTTGGAGTTTGTTTGGCTGATCAGAGCCATCAGATTAAAGGATGGAACGGCCCAAAAGAGGTGGGAACAATTGCAAAAATTACCAAATGTGAGGATGTTGGTTTAGATGGTATGCAACTACAAATAGAAACAATGGGACGCAGTAAATTTCGAGTAAAAAAAATTATTCCACCATCAATTGACCTTCCTGAAAATTATGATCCATATACCATAGAAGGACATCAAGCAATTTCAGATCTAAACAAAAATGCAAGAGATGATGATAAATTGTATCTAAGAGCAGAAGTTGAACTAATTCCCGAGATTGATGACAGCATTTCATTGAATCAGTGGGAGCACTTGATTGACTTGTGGAAGAAAAAAACTGCCAGACAAGCCTTACCACAGGTAATTGAACCGGCTGCCCTTGATCAAATACTTACTCAGTACTATCTTACAACAGACACTCCAACAATCGATTATGTTTATTCTTTGGCAGCTCTTGGGGCGCAGGATCCTGAAGAATTACAACCAATATTGGAGGCAAACTCTATGGAAGAACTTATTCAACGATTTGAGAAATTAATGACAATAAAATAGCCCTAAAACTTTGAACAATAATGTTGTTAGCACCTAAGATTGGAATCCTTTCACTTGCAATGTTTTTGATATTTCCTATACATAGTGTCTACGGTCATGGATTAGGAATTGATACAATTTCTTCAGTTGATATTCAAGGAAAAGAAATTTCTATTTCAGTAGAACTTCCCCTGTCTTTTGATAACTTGGAGGAAAAACAAATTACAATAACTGCAACAGAAGATGAAACCAAAGAAAACGCCAAAAATGTAACTTTTCTTATTGGTCTATTCCATGAAAATGAAATGATTTTCCGTCATTATTTTTTCACACAGAATGGAGTTCTACCAATCACTGTTATTCCTACTCAGGATGACAAAATTACAATTAATGGAGAACAGGATTCACTATTAGGTGCATGGTATGGTACAGATTCAAAACCCCTTGAAATTATGGGGCCAATTTTTACTTCAGGTGGTCTTTATAATTTTGAAATTGAGGTAAGAACTCTTGATGAACCCACAAATATCATAGAAGACTCTGGAGTTTATAACGCAGATCTGAGCGTAGCCGAAACGAGCACCTTCATCGAAACCGATTCGCTTGACCAAAAAGTATCATTTAGATTAAAATCATATTTTGACAAAATTTCTTCCTTTGAATATGATTCTGAAAAAAAACAGGTAACATTTGAGATGCCTTTTGATTGGAGTGAAAAGCAAATGTCACACATTCCTGTAGTTCATGAGGAAGTTCATTTTCCTAAGGACTTTGCTGAATTTTTATCCGGAGGGTATACTGGCCAGGTAAATGGAATTGATCTATTCAAATCTTCAATTCAAATAGATGATTATACTGAAGTCGACGAAAGAATAGTTCATTTTGTATTATTGCAAGATCATTTGAGATTTTTAAAAAACCAAATGAAACAATCAGGGGAACCCTTACCTGATAGTATGGTTTTTACATTATCTACCAGTGAAAAAATTGATTTTCCATTATCGGCATATACTAGAAGTGAAGATTTTCAAATAAATTTATCATGGGATCCTGTTGCAATTGAACCTGATCAGAATACCAAATTTGTCTTTACGATTAGAGATGGTGCCACAGGAGAGCCTTTACGCAATTCAGACTATACATTTGTAATTCTGCAAAATGGTAATGAGATACATCGAGTTAATGGAGTTGCCCAAGTGGGAGGAGAATCTGAGGACTATTACTTTTCTGAAGACCAAACAGGACCTACAATAATAAAATTTGAAAACATAAGAAATACTGGTCAAGAAACTGAATTTGGAATTGTGGTTGCTCCAGAATTTGGAACATTTGTAACCTTGATTCTTGTAATATCTCTAGTTTCAGTAATCCTTGTTTCTAGAAAATCATCGTTTAATATTATGAAATTTTAATTATAGTGCAACTAGTTTTACAGTGTCCATGTTTTTGTTTGTCTGAAAATCTTTTGTCATTGTAGAGACTTTTTCGGCATCTCCATCAATCAAAAATAACTCCATGCATTTTTCTTTTTCAATTTTGCTGTGAAGGTGAGTTGTTATTAGATCCTCAAAATTATGAGTAATCCCAGAAACAACATGATCAAATTCATCGTTGTGAACTACAAGCAATATTGCATGAATATTTCCAAACAAATCTGATTTTTGTTTTTCTTCAGAAACAAATGACCTGATTCCTGCCCTTATGGCCTCTGACCTACCTGAAAACCCCATCGATTTTTGAAGCTTGTCTAATTCTGTAAGAATTTCTTCATTTAGAGAAATTGAGACTATAGGCATATGCCTAATGTTATTAATTATCTTATAAGTTTAGCAATTAAAATTATTAAGAATTTATAAATTTATTAATAATTCTCATGAAATTTGTGGGTGAGCAATCAAGTCAAAATTGCAATAATTACAATAGCTGTTGTTATCCCATTAAGCTCCTACTGGGTTTTGGCAAGTGATTCTAGCTTACAATATGAAAATGAAAACGAGTCAAACAATATTCAGGCAATTTCGTCATTTTTTCCTCTCTATGAATTTGCTCAAAGAGTAGGTCAAGACAAAGTTGATGTAAAATTACTGGTACCTGAAGGAGTTGAGCCACATGATTGGGAACCCACAATTCAAGATGTGCAAAAAATGCAAAAAGCAGATTTAATCATAATTAATGGAATTGGTTTTGAAAATTGGGTTGATAATCTTGAAGAAATGAATTATCAAGGAATTATAGTTGACACAAGCAATGGAATTATTAAAAATGAAATTTTGGAAGAACCACATATTTCTAATGAATCTGAAAGCAACCATGATGAACATGAATCTGGGGATCCACATATCTGGTTAAATCCCATCCTAGCAAAAATTCAAGTTCAAAACATCGCTGATTCATTTTCGAAACTAGATCCGCAAAACAAAAATTTCTATCAAACAAATGCAAAAAATTACAAAGATGAGTTAGACTTACTCAACTTAAAAATTAAAAATGAATTGTCAGGATGTAGTCATGATTTTATTGCGTTTCATGATGCCTTTTCATATTTTGCAGATGAATATGATTTGAATCAACATACAATAGTTTCTTCAAACAATCCTCATGCAGAACCAACTGCAAAGACTTTACAGAATGTGATTAATACTGCTAGAGTTTTAAATATTAAAATAATTTTCACTGAAGATACCATTGATCCAAAAGTTTCGTCTGTCATTGCAAATGAAATTGGAGGAAAAATTCTTGTCTTGTCTCCTCTAGAATCAACCGATAAAGGAAATTACATTTCTCGAATGACTGAAAATTTAGAAAATCTCAAGGAGGCACTATGTTGAATGTTGTAGAAATAGAACATCTTACAGTCAAGTATCCGGATGTAAAAGCACTTGATGATGTTAGCTTTACCGTCAAGGAAGGAGATTTTTTAGGCATAATTGGCCCGAATGGTGCTGGAAAAAGCACTCTTTTTGCATCAATGCTTGGTTTGAATACTAAATACGATGGATCTATCAAATTTTTTGGTCAAGACATTAGAAAATCAAAGGATTACCTAAAGGAAATTGGGTATGTGCCCCAAAAACCAATCTTTGAAAAAAATTTTCCAGCTACTGTAAATGACATCGTCCGAATGAGTTTACGAAAAGAATCAAACGAAAAAAAGATTGACGAGATATTACAACAATTATGGATTCATGAATTAAGCAATAGAAGAATAGGAGAATTATCTGGAGGTCAACAACAAAGAGTCTTCATTGCAAAAGCTCTGGTCAATAACCCCAAAATTTTGATTCTTGATGAACCAGTTACTGGAATTGATCAGCAGAGTATCGATTTGTTTTATAGTATTTTAAAAGAATTAAACTCTAAACAAAAAATTACGATAATCTGGTCCTCACATGATCTAGATGCAGTAAACCTACTTGCAAATCATGTTGCTTGTCTTAATCGAACATTATTTTTTCATGGGGAATCTGATGATTTCTTTGAAAATGATGAACTTGTAAAGCAATATTCTGAAGCATCAATGCAGGAGCATATGCATCACCATTAATCATGTCTTTTGAGATTCTAACCTTTAGTTTCATGCACAGAGCACTCATCTCAGGTGCTGCCATTGCCATTTTGTGTTCTGTAATAGGACTGTTTCTTGTTCTAAGAAGATATTCTTTGTTTGGAGATGCAATAGCTCACACTTCATTTGGTGGTATAGCGCTGGGTTTGCTTGCAGGAGTGTATCCTCTTTGGACAGCTTATGGTGTTTCATTGGTAAGCGCATTAATAATAACACGCATCAAAGAAAAATTCAACATATCAGGGGATGCCTCTGTTGCAGTTCTTTTATCATCAGGTATTGCAGTTGGGCTCGTGATTATAGGAATTTCAGGGGGATTTACTATTGATATCTTTAGTTTCCTGTTTGGAAGTATTCTTTTGATAAGTGTCAATGACACTATCCTGATTTTGGCATTAACAGGAATTATTCTTATTGTTGTTTTGTTGCTTTATAGACAATTACTTTACTCTACATTTAACGAGGAACAAGCAAAAGTAAGCGGCATTCCAGTTGAGAAAATTAATTATCTTATAGTCTTTATGGCAGGATTAACAGTAGTTACATCGATTCAGCTGGTTGGAGTCTTGTTAATCTCCGCCTTGTTCGTAATTCCTAATGTTACTGCGATAATGTATGGTAAAGGATTCAAACCTACTGCTATTCTTTCTATATCTTTTTCAGTATTCTCAGTTGTTATAGGAATTTTAGTTTCGTATGTCTTTGATATCACTCCAGCTGGAACAATAGTTCTTTTATCAATTGGAGTATTTGGTGTAACTATGGGTATAAAATCACTGGGATTGTTATCTAAGAATTAATCAATGAATTTAATCTTCGTTTATCCTTAACACTTCTTACAAAAAATAATGATGTTGCCACAATTCCCATAGCAATTAATGGCGATGCAAGTTCTGTATATTTTAGTTGATATACATCTGATGTCTGTATTTGAGAAGCTGTTATTGGAACTTCAGTGATTTTTATCATACCTAATTTGTTTCCTTGTTGTTCAACAAACCAAACATTGTTTTTATCATCTGATGTCATAAACTGTACAAAGGAAGTCTCAGTTGGAACTGGAACTTCAATCAAATTATTATTGTGTGGATCATAGGCTGCAATATTATCAACGGTATGTTGAGCAAACCAAATGTTGTCATATCTATCAAAGGCCATGCCAAATGGAAGTGCATCTTTGTCCGGAACAGGAATTCTCTCAAATGTTTCTAAAATTGGATTAAATTTAGCAATCCCTACACCTGTGTGCTCTGCAATCCATAGGTTTCCTTGTTTGTCAGAAATTATTGCTTCAGGTGCTCGAAGGGGCTGATCAGGGGAAAATTCAGTAACCTCATTATTTTCTACATTGATAAATCCTATACTACCTGTTCCAGATTTTGTAAACCAAATCCTTCCATCATTGTCAATTGTTAGAGCAAATGGCAAGGATCCTTTTTGCAATCGAATTTCCTCAAATGTGTTAGAATCTGGAATGTATTTCAAAATTTTATCTTTGTTAATTATTACAATCCAAATGTTTCCATTAAAATCAGACTGAATAAAGGTAGTAGTACTATTATCAATCACTGGTGCGATATCTGGTAAAGTTATAGTTGTAATTTCAGAATTATCCGGATCATAATATCCAATTTGGTTTCTTCCAGGATCATTAAACCAAACTCTACCTTTAGGATCTATAGTTAGAAAAGCTGAAACTGTTCCATCAAAAGGATGTGATGTAAATTCTTCAGTTTCTAATGAAAACTGCCATATTCTTGGGGCAGAAGGGTCACTAATCCAAATAGAGTCTTTTCCGTCATACAAAGGAAATAATGGTTTGGCTGATTCAGGAAATTCATATTCAATAATTTCTGTTTGTAAATCCGGCAATCTTGGTTTTACAAGTAAATTCATTACCACTGATTCGTTGGCATTCTCTTCTCTATGAATTTCAACTTCTGTTTGCCACTCTCCTGAAAATCCAAAGGTTAATTCTCCTTGAAATTTTGAGGGAGAATTTTCATCTTGAGCTACTTTTTCCAATGGAACTTCTATTGGAGAAATATTTCTTTGAGGATTTGATATCTTTACCTTGATTTCATCAGCATCAGGTAATATGTTATTTTCAAAATCACTAACTTTCACTTGAATTGTATTTGTGCCACTTGTAAAGGGAATGATTTCAATATCGTATTTTGCACTTTCAGAAAATTCGATTGTTCTAAAATCATAAGATACTTCCTGTGCTTCTACTTTTTGGATTTCTCCTGCAGGCAATGTGCCATTTGCCAAAAGTGCAACAACTCCAAGTAAAATAATTCCAAGTGCTGCATCTATCTTCAATGATCTTTTTAGTCTTCTATGCACAGAAATTGATTTTGAATTGATTGAATTCTCTCCAGATCTTTGAACTTTAAACTGGAAAAATCCACCTAGACCTACCATTATTACTGCAATGACAATTTTTGTGATGATTAACTTTCCATAAATGGATTCAGAAATTACCCCAACATCACTTTCTAAAAGCCACATAAGTGTTGGACCAGAAATAATGACAATACCAATTGCAATGGTAAATGCAATGGAAAATCTTGGTATCATTACTAGAGTTAATTTTTCTCTAGCAGAAGTATCTAATTTTGAAAGTGCGGGAAGCAATGTAAAAACAAAATAAATTATTCCGCCAATCCAAATTGCTGCAACTAAATTGTGAACGTAGTCCAGAACTACCGCTGCTATCTCTCCACTGGCAGCACCATGTCCTATCATTGTTGAAGTTCCAATCAATGCCAGAGATAATACAAGCATTGGAATATGATGTTTTTTTGAAATCTGTTTTTTTCTATCCATCCAAAACCATATTCCCAAAAGAATTATGGTAAATACCATTCTGATCAACCATGAGGTTCCAAAAGTGGTTTGAATAGCATCAAATGCCGAAGTTTCTAATCGTAATGTTTGTACTGCAAGCATGGCAATGTTTGATGCAAAAACTAACATCAATCCAATTCCTGTTAGGGTCATTAGTTTTCCGTGATGAAAAATATCTACTTTTTCAATTTCCTTTCTTATTAGGGATTTATTTTGGGTTCCCCAAATCAACATAGAAGCAATAATTCCCCCTAGAACCATAGTTTGTCCAACTAATCCGGGAAATCTAGATCCTGCTTCAGGGAAAAACAAGATTTCATAAATTGACTTTTGTCCGTCATCTTTTTCGACTATGACATCACCTACGCCAAAAATAAAAGCATCATCAACTAAATGGCCATCTACTTTTGAGAGAACTTTGCTTGTAACTGTATACACTCCTGATTCTAATGGAGGTGTAGTAACAATTAGTGAATTCTCACCTTGAAAATACTGAGAATCTTTGTTGTCAATTTGGTCTCCGTTACTGTCTAAAACTTTCAGAGAACTAAAGTCCAACTCAATTGGTTCTGAATAAATTACAGTTACTTCGGTAATTCCTACTGGTGCATTTACAGCTGAGCTTGGATTAGTCTCCTCGGTGAATGGATGAGCAAAAGCAAACGGAATAGATATCGATAAAATAACCAAGGAAATCATGAAAAGTGTGTTCATTGTATTTTCAACTTATTATTATTGATAATTTAAACAGTTTTCATTTTGTTTGGGATTTGTACCAATTCACGTAAAGATAATAACATGTAATATTCAAATTATAGCCATGAAAGTTCTTG
>JASFMV010000027.1:0-12310 GCA_050117375.1 Nitrosopumilaceae archaeon
TATCACTATCTATTGTAGAGGTTACTTTGTCAGGACAGCCGTCTGTATCCTGGAATTGATTATAGACTTCAGCTTGAGTTGGACACAAATCTAAGTTGTCTACAATGCCATCACCGTCTGAATCTAAAGTTGGTCCACCCTCAGTAACGTTATCAGGGCAACCGTCCCAATCTTGGAATTTATTATAAGTTTCTGGAATAGTTGGACATTCATCCACATCATTTAAAATTCCATCAAAGTCAGAATCTCCTGATAATCCAGAATCTACAGTATCTGGGCAACCGTCTTCATCTTGGAATTTGTTGTATCTTTCACCTATTGTGGGACAATTATCAAGATGATCAGGAATTCCATCATAATCAGTGTCTGCCAAGGCAGATGTTGAAGTAGTTACTATATCAGGACAGCCGTCCCAGTCTGTATAGTCATTATAGGTTTCAGGTAATTCGATACATTGATCCTTTCTATCTTCAATTCCATCACCGTCAGTATCAGGGAATTGGTATGTTGTTAGGTCATCAGAAACACTGTCAGGACAGCCGTCTGTGTCTTCAAAATAATTGTAAACTTCGGGAGTTAGTGGACAAGAGTCAATTACATCTACAATTCCATCCATATCACTATCTATTGTAGAGGTTACTTTGTCAGGACAGCCGTCTGTATCCTGGAATTGATTATAGACTTCAGCTTGAGTTGGACACAAATCTAAGTTGTCTACAATGCCATCATTGTCAGTATCCGTAGTAACAATACCATCACTCACAAGGTCTGGACAGCCGTCTTCATCTTGGAATTTATTGTAAGTTTCTTTATTGTAAGGACATATATCGCTATGATTTGGAATTCCATCGCCATCATTATCACCAGATATTACATAGTCAATTACATCTGGACATCCATCACCATCTTCAAATTTGTTATAGTTTTCTCTCTCAAATGGACATTCATCTTTGGTGTCAGGAATTGAGTCATAGTCAGAGTCAATTACGCTGTTAGATTCTGAAGCTTCAATCTCTGGACATCCATCCCAATCCAATACACCATTGAAATTTTCAGGCTCTTCTACACATCTGTCTTTTCTGTCTTCAATACCGTCTCCATCTTTGTCTGGAAATTCATATGTTGGTAGTTCTTCAGTTACGGAATCAGGACAACCGTCTGTGTCTTGGAATTTATTATAAGTTTCTTTCACACCGGGACATTCATCATGGGTATCTGAAATTCCATCTTGATCTGTATCCTTTAAAGAAACTGCATCATCGGGACATCCGTCTTTATCATCAATACCATTGAAGGTTTCTGGTTGATTGGGACATAGATCCAAAAAATCTGCAAAACTGTCATTGTCCGAATCAGCGGTATTTTTTCCAGAGTCAGGGGAAATGTCAGGACATCCATCTGCATCTTGGAATTTATTGTATGTCTCCTTCACTGTAGGGCAATCATCAATATGATCTTGAATACCATCATAGTCTACATCATACCACGGAACAAAGTCTGCCGGGCATCCATCTATGTTAACCCCATATTCTGGATCATAGTCTTCTAAAAGATGTGGACATCTATCAACATTATTTGGAACACCATCTCCATCATTATCATTAATTTGACCGTAAACAGTTCCTGGAAGCATACTAATTGTTGAAACTAGTAAAAGTAAAAATCCTAAAAGATGGTATTTTTTCATTGTTATTGTCTCCAATATTATTCAGTATTTATTAAGTCTCACGTTAAATAGATCTTTTGTTGTGATCAATTTGGATCATTATGGATCGGGGCAACCGTCAAGATCCCTATCACCATCATAATCTTCTGGTTCTTTTGGACAAGAATCTTCATCATTTATAATATCATCTAGGTCATCATCATGAACAAATCTCTGTTGTTCTGGAGCAATATCTGGACATCCATCATTATCATCGTATTTGTTCCAAGTTTCAGGACTGGTTGGACAAGAGTCTATGGCATCATAAAATCCATCCCCATCAGAATCCACTCTGGGGGATGTTGTTGATTTTGCACCTTCAGAGTCTGGACAACCATCCCAATCCAAATAACCATTATAATTTTCTGGAAGGTCTATGCATTGGTCCTTTCTATCTTCAATTCCATCACCGTCAGTATCTGGGAATTGATATGATGTCAGGTCATCTGAAATGCTGTCAGGGCAACCGTCTGCGTCTTGGAATTTATTGTAAGTTTCAGGATCTAGTGGGCATGAATCAATTATGTCATAAATTCCATCTCTGTCACTGTCAAGGATTGAATCAAATGAATCAGGGCAACCATCCTTATCCTCATATCCATTAAATGATTCTCGTTGTGTTGGGCACAAATCTAAATAATCTATTATCCCATCGCCATCAGTGTCGGCAGAAAAGTTATCATCTGCTATAAAATCAGGGCAACCATCTAAATCCAAGTATCGATTATACGTCTCTTTTACTTGAGGACATTCATCTATATCATCCATAATTCCATCTTTATCTGAATCCCCAACAAAGTCATAAGAAACTGAATCAGGGCAACCATCTTCGTCCTGATATTTGTTGTAACGTTCTGCGACTAGTGGACAGTTATCAAGGAAATCTGGAATACCATCATAATCAGAATCTGCAACTTCGGCAATAACTACTCCTGAAACTTCGGGACATCCATCATGATCTAAAACACCGTTAAAGTTCTCAGGCTCATCTATGCATGAATCCCACCTGTCTTGGATTCCATCGCCATCAGTATCTGGGAATTCAAAAGTAGATATTCCATCAGTAGTTGAATCTGGACAACCGTCAGAATCTTCGAAATTATTATAATTTTCAGGTAATTGTGGACATTCATCTAAATTATCTATAATGCCATCTCGGTCACTGTCATTTGTAATGATAAATTTGTCTGGGCATCCATCAGTGTCTTGATAATTGTTAAAAGTTTCAGCTTGGGTTGGACACAAATCCAAATTATCTATAATGCCATCTCTGTCTGTGTCTGCAGAGAATTTATCATCTGCAACAAAATCAGGACAACCGTCCCAATCTTCAAATTTATTATAAGTTTCAGGATTGAATGGGCAAGAATCTTCAGGATCCATTATCCCATCTTTGTCAATATCTCCAAATATTACATAATCAACCTTATCTGGACACCCATCATCGTCTTGGAATCTGTTAAAGTTCTCGCGTTCAAATGGGCATTTATCTTCAGTGTCACGGATTGAATCATAATCTGAATCTAAACGCTCCTGAGATGAAACTCCTGAAATTTCAGGGCAACCGTCTTTGTCTAGGATGCCGTTGAAATTCTCTGGCTCATCTATGCAGGAATCCCATCTGTCTTGGATTCCATCACCATCAGTATCTGGAAATGTGTATCCTTTACCATCTTCAGACACCACATCAGGGCAACCATCATCGTCTTCAAATCGATTATAATTTTCTGGAGACTGTGGACATTCATCTAATTTATCTGAGATTCCATCTTTATCAGAATCTCTTAACACAAAAATATCATCCGGGCAACCATCTTTGTCATCTATTCCGTTGAATGTTTCAGGACTGGTTGGACATAAATCCACTAAATCAGTAAAACCATCATTATCTGAATCTTGTATTCCTTCACCACCAGTTGGGGTGACATCTGGACAGCCATCCTCGTCTTGGAATTTATTGTAAGTTTCCTTCACACTAGGGCAATCATCCACATGATCTTCAATACCATCATAATCGGCATCATACCATGGTACAAAGTCTGCAGGACAGCCATCAATGTTATTTCCATATTCTGGATTGTAGTCTTCTTTTAGGAAGGGGCATTGATCAGAATTGTTAGGTATTCCATCATTGTCATTATCATTTTCTCCTTGAGCAAAAGTGCTACTTTGAAGCATACTCAAGGTTGATACCATTAAAAGTAAAAATCCTAGAAACTGGATTTTTTTCATTTTTCAAATCTCCTAAGAGTCAGGACAACCATCTAGGTCTCTGTCTCCATCATAGTCCTCTGGTTCAAAAGGACAAAGGTCTTCATCATTGATAATACCATCTAAATCTGCATCATGTTTGTAACGTGATTGTTCTGGAACAACATCAGGACATCCGTCTTCGTCCTGATATTTATTCCAAGATTCTTGTTCGTTTGGACATTTATCTAAAGAGTCTACTATTCTATCCCCATCTGAATCCACCATTGTTTTTCCAGTAGGAATAACATCAGGACATCCATCAAAGTCAACATATCTATTCCAATTCTCCATTAGTGTTGGACACATATCCATTATATCAGCGACACCGTCACCATCTGTATCAATTATTGAGGTTTCAGTGTCAGGACAACCGTCTTGATCTTCAAATCCGTTGTATGTTTCTGCTTTGAATGGACAATCATCGGATTTGTCTTCAATTCCATCATTGTCAGAGTCTACAACAAATGATTGGGTAATAACGTCAGGACATCCATCATCATCTTGGAATTTATTATAAGTTTCAGGGGATTGTGGACATGCATCAATTGCATCAGGTAATCCATCTCTATCTCTATCCGCTGTAGGAATATAATTATCTGGGCAGCCATCTTTATCTAAAATACCATTAAAAGTTTCTTTTTGATTGGGACAAAGATCAACTAGATCATAAATTCCGTCTCCATCTGTATCGGCTCTATTTTTTGTGTCAAACAAAGAATCTGGGCAGCCATCCTCGTCTTGGAATTTATTGTATTTTTCTGGAATTGTTGGGCATTGATCGAGACTATCTGGTATGCCATCAAAATCAGTATCGGTTTCTCTTAAGAAACTAGGAATATCTGGGCAGCCATCCTCGTCTTCAAATCCATTGTATCGTTCTCTTTCTGTTGGACATTGATCAATACTATCTAAAATACCATCCAAGTCAGAATCTTGTTGTATTTTATCATCTGGGCAACCATCGTGGTCTTGGAATCTATTCCAAGTTTCTGGCTGTGTTGGACATTTGTCAGAAGGATCTGGAATTCCGTCTCCATCTCCATCCATGATTAGGGTATCTGGACAGCCATCATGATCTAGATATCCATTAACAGTTTCTGGGACAAGCGCACATTTGTCTAAAATATCAATTATTCCATCACCATCATTATCATTTCCAGTTTTTCCATCAATGAAATCTGGACAACCGTCGTCATCTTGGAATTGATTGTAGGTTTCTTTTTTTGTAGGACATTTATCAAGAGAATCAATTATGCCATCACCATCTCTATCAGTAGGAGATGCGGTATCAGGGCAACCGTCTCTATCTGAAAATCCATTAAATGTTTCAGGTTGGTTTGGACAAGAATCAGAATAATCAAAAATTCCATCACCATCAGTGTCTGGTGCTCCACCAGTTTCCCCAACGTAATCAGGGCAACCGTCCAAGTCTTGGAATTTATTGTAATTTTCTTTTGCAACAGGACATTCATCTACACTATCAAAAATTCCATCTTGGTCTGAATCTTTATCGCTTGTATAAGGAGGAATGTCTGGGCAACCGTCCTCGTCTTCAAATCCATTGTGTCTTTCTGGTTCTTGTGGACATAAATCATCAGAACCAATTATTCCATCACCGTCTGGATCATTGATTCCTCCAAGTAAAAGTGGGATAGAGTCTGGGCAACCGTCATAGTCTGAAAATCTGTTAAATGTTTCAGGTTGTCTTGGACAAATATCATATCTATCGGCAATTCCGTCACCATCTGCATCTGTAAAGTCAGAAGTTAATGCAATGTCAGGACATCCATCGGTATCTAAATATCCATTGTAAGTTTCTGGTTGATTTGGACAAGAGTCAATTTTATCTTGAATACCATCATTATCTTTATCCATAAATTCCGATGAAATTACTGTATCTGGGCAACCGTCTTCGTCTTGGTATCGATTATAAACTTCGGCTTTGAGTGGACACTCATCTACTGCATTTGGTACTCCATCTCTATCTCGGTCTTCTGACATTTGAAAGGTATCAGGGCAACCGTCCCTATCTAAAACACCATTAAATGTTTCAGGTTGGTTTGGGCAATTATCTACCAAGTCAATAAAGCCATCATTATCAGTGTCTGCAACTCCTGAGGGGTCAGTTGCAGGTGAAGTATCTGGGCAACCGTCATAGTCTTGGAATTTATTGTAATTTTCTTTAAGATTTGGACATTGGTCTATATGATCTGGAATTCCGTCATAGTCTTCATCATACCATGGAACAAAATTTGAAGGACATCCTTCTATACTTCCCTCATAGTCTTCTTGAAGGTTGGGACAACTATCAATCTCATCGATTACGCCATCTCGGTCTAAGTCATGGGTTGCAAAGGCAGAATTAATTGGAACACTGGTTAAAGTGGTGATCAGTAATACTAGAAATGCTACAAAGTACTTTGGTTTCAACTTACAAGTTTACCCCGAAGATCCAGTAATTAAACGTCACGTCCAAAATCCGTAAAATCGGCATGTGATTAGATCAAAAATTCCCAAATCTCGATCAATTTAAGTAAACCAAAACACGATTTTACCTCATGAGTTGCTCTGGTGAAACAGTTGAAGAAGATCAACTTATTCAAATCAAGCCAAGAGTTTCTGAACAGCTAAAAAAAGCAAAGTACGGAGTTGCCGATCATTCAACTGTAGCCCTTTGTCATTGGACCAAAAAATCTTTCAAGCATGAAGGGAGTTGTTACAAACACAAGTTTTATGGAATTTCCACACACAGTTGTATGGAGTTTTCTCCAGCAGGAATGTACTGTGAGAATCGTTGTGTATATTGTTGGCGACCAATGGAATTTTATGACTCAATGAAGATGGAGCCAGAACATGTAGCAGAACCAAAAGAAATCATGGAAAAATTGATGGAAGAAAGAAAAAAATTGATAATGGGTCACTATGGTGATTCTAGAAGTGATAAACAAAGACTAGATGAATCTCTAAAACCAAGTCATTATGCCATTTCACTTTCAGGAGAACCAACAATGTACCCAAAACTTCCCGAATTAATCAAGTATCTAAAATCATTACAGGAAACAAAGTCAATTTTTCTAGTAACAAATGGTCAAGAACCAGATATGATTCAAAGACTAAAGGATGAAAATGCATTACCTACACAACTGTATCTATCAACAAATGCAGCAGATTACGAATCTTTTTTGAGGATTAACAAACCAAAGTATGATGATTCGTGGCAAAGATGGAACAAAACTCTTCAAATGCTCAAAGATCTTGACACGCGAACTGTTCTTAGAATTACTTTGATAAGAGAGTATAATGATCAGAACGAAATGATTCCTGCATTTGCAAAAATGCTAGAAGAGTCTAGTCCTAATTTTGTTGAGATAAAATCCTACATGCATGTAGGACGTTCCACAAATAGACTAGAACACGAAAATATGTTAGAGATGGAAGAAGTGAAAAACTTTAGTAAAGAAATAGTGAAACAAAGTAAAATATTTTCGATGATGGATGAAAGTTATGTGTCTAGGATTGTAATTTTGCAAAATAATGAACGAAATATAGATAGATGGATTTCTAGTTATCAAGATACCAACTAGAAAATTTTTCCAAAGATTTGAATCTGTGAGAGATTTTATTTTTATTTTCTAGCTGTGCAAAAGTTTTTTTGAATTTGGAAGGAATAAAGATTGGGTCATAACCCCAGCCTTTTCCAGAAATTTTTTTTGAAATTATTCCATTTGTTTTGGACTCAAAAGATATTTGTGAATATTTATCATGATAAGAAATTATAGAAACAAATTTTGCTTTTCTTTTTTGTTTTACCAAGTTCATGACTCCTTTATTACCAATAGTTTTGAAAACATATGATGAATAAGGACCAGGAAATCCATTTAGTGATTCTATGAATAGACCGTCATCTTCTACAATTACAGGTTTTCTTAATTTATCAAAGGCTTGTGTTGCCTTGTGTTTGGCAATTTCTTTTAATGAGTCAGATTGAATCTCTTCTAAATTACACTTGAAAAAACCAAGATTAATTCCGAATTCATCTAAAATTTTTTTTGCTTCTTTGAATTTATGTTGGTTTGAAGATGCAAAAAAAAGATCAAACGACTGTGGCATATCTTCCTCTACTTTCAATTTCTGAGACTAATTTTATGATTTTTGCGTATTTTGAGGGACCTACAACATTTCGGTAGCCTGAAAGGAAATTTTTCCAGGATTTCTCCATTATACTAGCATGTGCACTGTTAAGAATTTCTTTTATCAGCCTCAAATCTACGGCATGGTCTTCAGGTTTGATTGTTTTTTGAGACAAGCCAAAATCAATAACATAGACTTTATCTTGAAATAAAATAAAATTTGATGTAGTCAAGTCTCCATGCATTATTCCATTTTTATGAAGCAATCCAACATGATTACCCATTTGTCGAGACAGTGAAATAATTTTGGAGTTTGATAAATCGTGAATAGGTTTTCCTGGAACTCTTTGCATTATTATTGATGAGTCCTTTAAATTTACAAAATAAACCAGAGGTGCTGGAATCCCAAAGGATTTTACTTCCATCAAAGTTTGGGATTCTCTTATTGTTCTTTGTTTTCGCAAATTTTTATCAAGTATAGGATTACGATAATTTTTTGCCTTTCTAATTTTCATTATTGTCTTGGAATTATTCCATACCGAAGTGTAAATGTCAGCTTCTGCCCCTTTTTTTACTAATTCCATCGCATTTGACAATTTATTTTCATAATTTAGAAGTTATTGAAAAACATACAAATTTACCGAATAATAGATATCTTACATGGAAGAAGGAGAAAAACGCCTAAAACAAGAAGATTGTAGTGAAGATGGTTTGGGCTCAGGAATACTAACACTTACCAATAAAAGATTAGCTTTTGATAAAACTCAAGCTAGAATGATGGATTTTTCAAAACATTTTGGAGATACTGTGATAGATATTCAGTTAAAAGATGTTGTAACTGCTTGGAAAGAAGGAAAGCTTATGAAAAAGGTTTGTTTTACCGCAAAGACCAATGAAGGCGAAACAACTTTCAAGTTTGGAGTGCAAAATACAAAAGATTGGTTAAAAAATATTGAAGCAGCTATTGAGGATATCAATAATTAATTTTTACGGTATCTAATCTCCAAGATTGAGTAACAAATGTTTCCTCAAGAGAAACTCCACTTTTAACCTGGCTTTCTAACAATCCAGTCCAACAAATTTGGCTACCGCAATCTCCTGCAAATCTTTGTGGAGCAACAAAAAATTTACTGTTGTGTCTTTTACATACATCCTTTAACATTTCTGATAATCTTTTGTTAGCAGCAACTCCACCTACAATTAACAATTCTTTTTTTCTAGTAAATGATAAAGCTCTTTCAACTGCCTCACTAATCATTGCAAATGCAGTTTCTTGTAGCGAAAAACATGCATCTGCTTTATTTTTTTTAATTATAGATTTAGTTGAGGATAGCAACCCAGAAAAAGAAACATCATTTCCTTTGACTGAATAAGGTAAGGTGAAATATTTGGATGATTTTTGAGCAAGCTCTTCAATGTTTTTTCCGCAAGGAGAAGCAAATCCCATAGATCTCCCAAATTGATCAAGGAGTTGCCCTAGAGTAATATCCAGAGTTTCCCCAAAAACTCTCCATTGTTTGTTTAGAAAAGCAAGTAGCATAGTATGGCCTCCTGAAACCAACAAGACCAAAGGATTTTTTGCACCAGTCAAAAGTTTTCCAAGCTCGATGTGACCTATTGCATGATTTACAGGATAAATTGGAATTTTGTAATAGGATGCCAGTGACCGTGCCACGACTGCTCCCACTCTCAGGCAGGGACCAAGTCCAGGACCTGCTGCATATGAGACAAGATCCAAGTCTTTTATTGTAATTTTAGCATCTCTGAGGCAATCAGATAAAACAATTGAACTATTTTCAATGTGATGCCTTGAAGCCTCTCGAGGGTGAATTCCTTCCCCTTCTGGAGGACGGTAAATCTTTCGAATATCAGATAATATTTTTCCTTTTCTTCCTTTTTTTTCTAATACTGCACAAGAAAATGTGTGTGCAGTACTTTCAATTCCTAAACCTATCAAGTTAACCTCGACTTAATGTGGATACAATTTTGATGACATCACCATTTTTTAATTTGTGATCAGCTCCTATCCTTTGTTTTGTTTTACAATCTATTGCGTGTAAAAATCCTTTGGCAATATCGGCGTGAATCAGACCAGCTAAATCCTTTGCATTGGAATTTTCGGGTAGTAGCTTAGCATCAGGTAAAACGTCACCATCTTTGTTAGTAAGCTTGGTTTCATCTTCAACTGGATAAACAACAATAAATTTCAAGGTATCAAATACAGCATTGTTTAGAATTTTTTGTATGCCAGTGGAGTGAATTTTAGAAAACACTCCCTCCACTACTTCAAGAGCTTTTTTCTGTTGTGGCAAAATCTCTTTGCTTTCAACTATCGAGAATTTTTCTTCTCCGGGAGAATAATTCACTATTCCTGCTTTGCTGGCTTTTCTTAACAATAATTCTGTCTCGGCGCTACAGGGAACAACAATAGAATCAGTAATTTTTTTTATTACGTCAAGATCTTGACACAAGTCTGCTTTGTTTGCAGCAATAATAATGGGCTTAGTATTTTTTCGTAATTCTTTTACAAAGTTGTGAATGTCAGTCTCTGACCATTCTTTAGGATTTTTTGAGATAAGATTTAATTTTTGTAAGGCTTCTTGAACTTGAAAGTCTTTGATTCCCAAACCAGTAAATCTCTTTGTAATACCATCAGTTAGTTTTGCTCGCTTTTGATCAATTTCTCGAGTAATTTTGTCCCAGTCTCTTTGAAGAATATTTGCAAACCATTGATCAAACTCGTTTCTTACAAATTCAACATCTTCTAAAGGATCATGAGTTCCTACGGGAACCGGTTGGCCTTGAATATCAGTAGTTCCTGCGATATCTACTACGTGAATAAGTACTTCAGCTTGTCTTGCATCATCAAGAAATTGATTTCCTAAACCTTTTCCTTCATGTGCCCCAGGAACTAGTCCGGCTACATCGATAAGTTTGATAGGAATAAATCGAATTTTGTTAACACAAAGTGGATTGTGGTGAGGTATCTCAAAATGTTTGCATGCACAATCAGCTTTTACGTACGCTACTCCGATATTTGGTTCAATGGTAGTAAATGGAAAATTCCCTGTTGGGACTGGAGTTTCTGTAGCAGCGGAGAAAAAAGTGGATTTTCCAACGTTTGCTTTTCCCAATAAACCAATTTGCATTATCCTCACACGGTTTATTGTACATATTAGTATTGCAGAAATTGTTTAATGTAGTAAATTTGAATTTTATTGTATGTCTATTGTAATCACCGGAAGTCCAGGAGTAGGAAAACACACCATAACAAAAGAGATAAGCAAGATTTTGAATTTACCAATATTTGACATTAACCAAATTGCCAAAGAACAAAATTTGTTTGAAAGGATTGCTGAAACAAATGATGTGGATGTAGATAAATTAGAAAAAATAATCAAAGAAAAAATTTCACATCCATCTTTGATTGTTGGGCATTTGGCACCTTATGTTTTAAAATCCGAACAAATAAAAAAAATCATTGTTTTAAGAAAAAACCCATATGCTTTAATTCAAATCTATCAAAGCCGAGGATATTCTGAGAAAAAAATTAAAGACAATATTGGAAGCGAAGCTCTAGGAATTATTCTTTATGATTCCATAACTAAATTTGGAACGGAGAAAACAGTACAGATTGATGTTTCTGAGAAAACTATTGAAGAAACAACAAAAAAAGTAAATGGCATAATTAAAGGAGAAATAACCAGCGAAGAGATCGACTGGCTACCCATTATTTCAAATAAAAATGATTTAAAGGAATTTTTTGCTTATTGAATAAATAACACCTTTGTTAGGAGCTAGTTGCTTGTTTGAGATTTTAAAAACAGACCTTGCTGGAAGGATAGGAAAAATCTACACGAATCACGGAGTGATTGAAACTCCAGCCTATGTCCCTGTAATTCACCCAGTAAAGCAGACAATACCATCTAAAAAAATTAAAGAGATAGGATTTGATTTGGTCATTACAAATGCATACATCTCCAAAAATAATTATGGAGACGAGGCAATTGAAAAAGGAATTCACAGAATAATTAATTTTGATGGAGCAATAATGACAGATTCTGGTGGATATCAGGTTTTAGAATATGGAGATGTAGATGTTTTGCCCCCAGAGATGGCAAATTTTGAAAAAGGAATAATGACAGATTTTGCAATACCATTGGATAAACCAACAGGGTATGGATTACCAAGAAAAAAAGCAGAATCATATGTCAATCACACT
>JASFMV010000028.1:0-11369 GCA_050117375.1 Nitrosopumilaceae archaeon
GGGATTTATTTCAGCATTATTCTCCACTGATTTTAGGACGTTACTGTCTCCTGATTCGATTTCATATGTAATAATATCTGATTTTTTTGATAACTCTTGAATTGCCTTTTTATCCTTAAAATCCCCAATGATTTGCTCTGCGCCCACCTGAGAAGCAGGGCAATTGGGAGTAGGATCAAGAACAATAACCTTGGATATGTGTTGACTCATTCTCTTGGCGTCTTCTGTAATCATCATGCCAAGCTGACCCCCGCCAATTATGCCCAAAATTTTTGACATTAATGATTTCACCTGTCGGGATTAAAAATAGCTAATGCTGGTTTGCAAATAGGTGACTGATATTTTATTCAATATAGATAATAACGGATATTGTTTTTAGATTCATGTGAGTTATACAAAAAAACCTATGATTGGAATAATCATGGGATCAAGTTCTGATAGTAGAATAATGAAGGGTGCAGCTGAAATCTTAGATGATTTCAAAGTACAACATGAAGACCAAATCGTATCTGCTCATAGAACTCCGGCAAGATTATCTGAATATGCAGACCATGCAGAAAAAATGGGTTTCAAAGTAATTATAGCAGGGGCAGGAGGTGCCGCACATCTGCCTGGAATGATTGCCTCATTTACAACCATTCCTGTAATCGGTGTTCCTATTTTGGTGTATAATGATAAACAAGCTAAAAAAACAGACAATTCAAAATTTTCTGCGTTTGGAGGGTTAGATTCCTTATTGTCAATTACAGAAATGCCAACTGGTTCCCCTGTGGTATCTGTAGGAATTAACAAAGCAGGTAATGCTGGAATTTATGCAATGAAAATTCTCGCAAATGAATTTCCTGATTTGAAAAAGAAATTAAAGATGCACAAAACAACACAACATAAATCTGTCCTAAAAGAATCCGATGAATTAAAAAAATACGGTTTATCTAAATTTGCACAAAAAAAATTCAAGTAAGTAATTCGAACTGAATATTTTTACTTTGAAATGATTTTATGAGATTTTCGGACTGTTCTTTTCCTGCAGTTTCTAAACTCAATGTAACTGATGCTGAACCCGCATTGATGTTCGAACTTAATCTATCGTGAACAACTTCTACTATGTTTGCATTAGCTGCAGAAATTTCATCAACTATTTCTTTGAATGCCCCTGGCCTATCAGGGAGCAATACTGAAATCTTCAAGAGTCTTCCCATGGCTGCCAATCCTTTATCCACAACTTGGCCTAACAGATACATGTCAATGTTACCGCCAGCTAAAATTGAAACAACTTTTTTTCCTGGAGATGGCTTTTGGGAAATTAAGTGTGCCAGGCCAACAGCCCCAGCTGGTTCTATAACAACTTTCATTCTTTCCATTAGAAGAAATATCGCTTTGATTATCTCAGAATCATCGACTAAAACAATATCGTCTATTAAATTATTAATTATGTTAAAGGTAGTTTGTCCTGGAACTTTTACCGAAATTCCGTCTGCGATAGTTCTGCCTCCACCAACACTAGTTATCGTTCCTTTCTTCCATGATTCATACATTGAAGGAAATGATCTAGATTGTACACCAATTACTTTGACATTAGGATTTTTTTCTTTGACTGCTATTAAAATTCCTGCAGCAAGCCCTCCTCCACCAATAGGAACGTAGATCTCTTCTACATCAGGAATTTGCTCCATTATTTCTAAACCTATAACTCCTTGTCCTGCAATTATTTCTGAATCATCAAATGCGTGGATAAGAATTGAACCAGTTTCATTGGCAATTTCTTTTGCTTTGTTTGATGCTTCATCATAATTAGTTCCTTCAAGTATTACATTAGCACCATACCATTTAGTTGCGGAAACCTTTGCAGGTGATGCATTTTTTGGCATTACAATAGTACAAGAAATATTTTCAGCATTAGCTGCATATGCCACACCTTGAGCATGATTCCCTGCAGATGCGGCAATTACTCCCTTTTGCTTCTCTTCAGATGTTAAATTTTGAATTTTATAGTATGCTCCGCGGATTTTGAAAGCACCTGTTTTTTGTTGAAATTCTGATTTAAGGTAAACTTTTGATTCGCTAAGCAAGCTAAATGTTGGAGAGTATACAAGTGGTGTCTTCCTAATTTTCTCGCTTTTCATAGAATTTGCTTTTAGGATATCGTCATATGTTGGATTCAACGGAAATGTTTCTATTTTGGCGATATATTTTACTTCTTCCATTGAAAAATTACATTTTTTATCAAATTTTATCAATGAACTTTTTCATGGAAATTTTGAGCGTAAAAATTACTTCTTTCTATCAGTTCAGAAAAATTACAAACTCTCCAAAACTTCGACAATCCTTTTTTCAATTTTGTCTTTAGTGGATTCAGAAATTTTTCTAGGATCAAACAACCCTTCCTTAATTCCGTCTTTGACAAATTCTATGTCCAGAGTGCACAAACAACCCTCTTCACCTGTGACCAATTTTGCATCATCAATTATTACTGGACTCGTTTGGTAGGTTTCAACAAGTAAATTATCTAATTCTTCAATTGTCTCTTTCTTTCTTTTTTGCAATTCTTGAAAATTCACATCTGATTTTTCTTCTATTTCTTTTACAATTTGTTCTCTTAACTGATCATTTTCAAAAAATATCTCAAATAATTTTTGATGATCAAAATCTTTGTATCCCTTTTCTTTTAATTTGTCCAAGACAAGTTGGTCATGATTATCTGACATTTCTTGTTCTTTATTTTTTGTAATGTCAATAATTCTTGCAAGTTCTTTTTGGCATTCTACTACTCTTTGGTCAGGTTTGTAAAAAAGTAGAACGTGGTATTGCACAGAAAGATGTCCGGATATTAGATAATTACCTTCTTGAATTTCAAACTTTGTAAAGATCCTTTGAAGATCTTCATTATGCGAGATGGAGACCTCTTGTAATGTCCAATCATTTAGTTTTTTTATTATTTTTTCATAATACCGTCTTACTATTTCTGGATCAAAAGTTTTTTGCTCGGTGATTGTCGCATCACCCAACATTACTTTGATTGACACTGGTGCGGTAATTTCTATTATTCTTTCAAGAAATAACTTTTGAATTTTTTCATTTTTTGAATTTATCTTCTGAATAAATTCATTGGGTGATCTAACGCCAAGACGCACAAAAATATCGAATTTTTCACGCCCTTAAACCTTACACCTTGAAAATGATATTAATCAGAAAAATGTAATAAAATGTGAATGTCAGACGATGAAATTACTTGTAATATCTGTTATGCTAAAATCGTCGTCTATTTTCATGAAAAATATGCTGGAAATCGAGGAAAATGTCCAACATGCGGTGTTGATTTTCCTCTAGAATAGGTTCAAAAGTGCCCTTTATTACAGAGTCAAAGATGTCTTCGGATAAATCAGAATCTGAAAAAAAATCACCAGACGTAGTGGACATGATCTTGGCCAAAAGGGGTGAAACAATAATGGATTCAGAGACCATGATTATGGAAACTCAGAAAAGAGTTTGGGGAGCTTTGAAAAAAGGATATGAGTATACTGGAATAATAGATGACTCTGAAAAATTCTTGAGGGAACATGTTTTCAAAAAAATCAACATGGTTGTTTTGTATGTAGATTTGGTAGGATCTACAACCATGACCCTTGAACTACCTGCAGAAAAACTTGCGACGATAGTAAGTTCATTTTCTCAAGAAATGGCATCAGTCATCCGACTTCATAAAGGTCTTGTTTTGAAGTTTGTAGGTGATGCTGTAATTGGTTACTTTAATGCAACAGATAACACTTTGTTGGCATCAGACAATGCAGTAAATTGCGCAAAGTCCATGATAACAGTAATTGAAAAAGGAATTAATCCTATTCTTAATCAATATGACTATCCAGATTTAATGGTAAAAATTGGAGTTGATTACGGGCAGAGTATCGTTGTTAGATATGGTGCAAACGAAATGTCTTCTCATGTGGATTTAATGGGGCCTGCAATGAATATTGCAGCAAAAATTCAAGCAATGGCCAAACCTAACCAAATTTTAATTGGTCAAGATGTTTACCAAAGAATCCATCCCTCAACTCAAAAAATATTTAGAGAAATTGTTTGGGATAAAAATGAATGGAAATATCGATCTAGGCTGACTGGTGAAATTTACAAAGTGTATGAATATGTTGGTTAGAATTGTATTGTTTTGAAAAAATCTCTTTTTGATGCAATAAGAATCCATCTCTTATTACTAACAATAAGAAAATGACTCAGATTTAATTGGCAAAAAATTTTTCGGTGTTTATGGAGATAAAATATGGATTAATTGCCATTCCTATCGTAATTGCAATTTTTGCAGTAATGACAACTGGAAATGGCCAATTTTTACCAGATTTAGATTCACGAGTACAAGAAGCATCACAAATTGTTCCACCCGTAGCTGAGGCTGAAGAGCAAAAAGTCAGAGAATACACTCTAGTGATAGAGGCTACTGACTTTGAGGTGTCGCCTACTGCGGTTTGGCATGCGTGGACCTTCAATGGAACTATACCTGCACCTACTCTGAGGGCTCAAGAAGGAGAATTATTACGTGTAAGAGTGATAAACAATCACAACCTTACTCATAGTTTTCATGCCCATATGGGAGACTATGATCCAAAACATGACGGATCCCCCATCAATACAATAACTGGTGTAGGAGCAGGATCTATGATTCCACCCGGAGGAGAATGGACATATGAATACAATGTCGACACATCAGGAACTACATTTTTCCATGACCATGCTGCATCGGAAGGTCTGGGGATAAAAGATCACATCTTGCAAGGTCTTTATGGTTCAATTATAATTGAACGAGATCCTCCTAAAACCTACATTGATAAAGACATCGTAATTGTAATGTCTGAAATAGGGCATGATGTGGAAAGAAAAAGCAAAGGTCCTGTCCCATTTTACCTAATGAATGGTAAAGGAGTTCCAGGAGGCGAAAAAGCATTAGAAGAAATTTTCAAAGAAAAAGGTATTGATGGTGTTGTTGAACAATTCAATAAAACAATACCTGTTCACTATGCAAAAGTTGGTGAAACAGTTCAATTCCATGTGATAAATTTAGGTGAGCAAATACATTCTTTCCATCTGCATGGAAACAAAATGTATTCTAGCACAAATAATAGAGGTGCTGTAATTGCATCTCAAACAATTCCTCTTGTACAAGGAACACTAGAGACATTCATTATAACACCTGATAAACCAGCAATGTGGCTATTTCATTGCCATGTTGTTGGACACGCAGATGCTGGAATGATTGGCTTGTTTATTGTTGAAGAATAAAATTCTTCTATTTTTTTATTTTAAAAATTTTAATGTTACGCAACCATATGCAAATTTTGTAGGTTCCACATAATGAAGGATTATCTCACACTGTAAATTTATCTGGACATTCAACATGTTCATAATGATGCTCGGTGAATTTTTCTTGTACAACATAAATTACAATTTTATGCAATTCACTATCCTTGATTTCTTTGTGACATCTAAGACACCTTTTTGTTGATTTTGCCATAGGGTACCAGCGATCCAAAAGGCTAATCTATAAGGATCAGCGATCAGCTCAAATTGAGCAAAAATGACTCAAATTACACTTTTTAGTATATCAAATGCGTAAAGTAAGGCAGAAATATAGCAAAAGGGGGCTCTATGTCATGGATGATTCTGTAATTAAACAGTTAAGAAACCTATATGGTTTGAACCCAGATATTCCACATCTTGCATTTCAATTTCCAAGACTTCCTCCAGGTCTTACTCATCCAATGTTCAAAATCCATGAAAATCCTACAAAAGAAAAATTTTCACAAGATACAGATTCACTAAACAAAAAACTTGATGGTTTTCAAAAATTATATCAACAACACGCATCAGGATTGATGAAAATGAATTCATCTGCAATAATTCCACCGGGACATCCTCTATTTTCTGAAAAAAATTCAATGGAGTCCATTAAAGCAGAAAATGATAAACTGCTAAAACAAAACTTAGAGTTGAAGAAAAAGCTGGACAGGGAAAACTCTAATTAAAACTTGGAAATCAAAGTTTATCAAATTAAGAATCCTTATTAATTTCTAATCTAATCTTCATTATGGTAAAGACACCCGCTGAAAAATGGAAAGATGCTGTAATTAAGTATAGAAAACAATGTCAAAAAATTCTTCAAATATCTAAAAGTGTACGATATGCTGGTGTGATTAACCAATATGGCAGAACAATTACGGGAATTGTAAGATCCGATATTAAACCGCTATTAAAATCCGAACAAGTAAAAAATGAATTTTTTATACTTTCAACTTTGATGAATTTACGAAAAGATTCTGAAAAAGCAGTTGGCAAATTAAATTATGTTTTACTAGAGCATCAAAAAGTGTCTATTGTGATTTTACAAAAAAACAACATGACATTTTATGTTTCAATGGACAGAACTGCCAAAGATGTGAATGCAAATATCTCCAAGATTAAAAAATTAATTTAAGCCGGAGTAAACCCGTGATATCCACCGGTTTGTTCGGCTTTGTCTCTAAAGATTGGTTCAAACAATGAAATTAGATATCCATCTGGATCTTGAACCACGGCATTTTTTCCTGCCTCTCTCTCTACTATATCTCTGTAGATTTTAACACCTTTTTCACGAAGTTCATCTACAGAAGATTTTACATCCCCCACTAGAAATCCGATGGTTATTCCATTTTCTATTGAACTACCAATATGTTCAGCAGTAAGAGATGCTGGGTGTAAACTCAAAAGTGCACCAGAGGTTCCTAAATCTACCCACGATCTTCTTTGATTTTTTATTGGTAGTCCAATAATTTCATGATAAAAGGCTATAGATTTGTCGAGGTCTTGAACGGCTAAAATGACATTTCCAACCTTCTTAATATTCACGATAATCCCTCAGTATTCGTATGTTAAATTCTTTGTTATTGGACTTCGACCATTGTTTCGGTACGCTCAACACCACTGATTTTTTGAATCTGGGTAGTAATGTTCTTGATTTCTCCTAATTCTGTTACCTCGATAATTGCTACTGCGTCAAATTGCCCACTTGTTGGAAAAGAGTCTTTGACTGCTGTTACCTTACGTAATCGTGCTGCAATCAATTTTTTTGGAGATTTAACTAGTATTATTGCCCTTACCATCCTAAATCTACCTCTACTTCAATCAACGTCTCTGTGGTGACAATCTCTTTGATTTTTTTAAGATCAATGACCATCTGATTAATTTCATCAATTGTTCCTTTCAAAATAGCACTAATGTCTGCCCTTCCTGTAACTACCATGACATCTTTGATGATTTTTCTTTTTTTCTTTAAAATTTGAACTACAGTGTCAACTTTACCTGGTTTTACCGTGATTAGACATAATGCTCTCATATTTCAGGTACCACGTAGAACCGGATAAAGATTACTCAATCAGAAGCTTCTTGAGACCTTGCTTCTTCCAAGTACGCTCGTCTTTCTTCATTGATTTTTTCTTGATCAATTGTAAGATCATCATCAATTATTGCAATACCATCTCCAAAATCTTCTGATTGTTGTTTTTTAGGCTTGGATTTGGTCTTTGTTTTTGCTGTTTTTTTTGCAGTCTTTTTTGCTGTTTTTTTTGCAGTCTTTTTTTCTGCCATTAAAGTCGAAAATCAAGAGGTGGCCTTGTTTATAAAAATTATGAAGCGATACTATTTGAACAGATAAAGTGCCAGGGGCGAGATTTGAACGCGCGACAGCCCGGTCTTCAGCCGAGTGCTCTCCCAGGCTGAGCTACCCTGGCACATTGGAAATTCTTTTAGATGCAAAATTAAAGTTTGTCTTTTTAGATTTTCCAAATAATGTCTTGTTTGCCTTTTCTCTTGTTAATGACACGTCCAAGGACAAATAGAAGATCGGATAAACGATTTAGGTACTGCAGACAATATTCGTTTATCTCTTCTTTTTCTTTCAATGAAACTAGGCATATTTCCGCCCGCCTAACGACTGTTCTCGTATAATGTATTTGAGATGCTGCAATATCTCCCCCAGGCAAGATAAAATTAGTTAATGAGGGTAATTCCTTTTCAAATTTGTCAATTGAACCTTCAATGTCCTTTATCATGGATGAAGTGATTCGATTATGTGTTTGTTTAAGATCAGGGTTTGAAAGATCAGCTCCTGCAATAAATAATTCATTTTGAATTTTTTCAAGTAAATTAGTAATATCCGAATCCAATGTATTGGTTAGGGCAATTCCTAAAGATGCATTGGCTTCATCTACAGTTCCATAAGCAACAATTCTAGGATGATCTTTTGATACACGTACATTTCCTTGTAACCCTGTTGTCCCATCATCTCCCGTTTTTGTATATATTTTCAATATTATTCCAATAACGAATTAACTATTATGTTGTTCGAATAGAGATAACTAGAAAAACTGATTAACCATATAATCAAGCAAATCAACATTGCTATTAGATTTTTTTAAATCATCTGCAAATCTAAAAAATATTTCAAGGCAGGGTTGGATAGATAAACTTTCTATTACAAATCCAGAATCCGTTGCGGATCATACATTTTCTATGGCAATGATTGGAATGGTTTTATCTGATTCTAAAAATCACAATACTGAAAAAATTTTAAAAATGATTTTATTGCATGATTTAGCAGAAACTGAAATTGGAGATATTACTCCAGAGAAAAAACCAAAAAATGAAAAAATGATTTTAGAGAATAAAGCCATCAAAGATATTTTGGGTAATCTTCCAAAATCACTTCAAATTCAATATCTCAAAATTTGGGATGAGTATCAGGAAAACAAAAGCTCTGATGCAAAATTTGTTCATCAAATAGATAAATTTGAGATGGCTCTCCAGGCAAAAATCTATCAAAAACAGGTTGGTGTTGAAAAAACCAAAGTTTTTTTTGAATCTGCAAAAGAGGGAATAACTGACCCAAACCTACTAAAATTTTTAGAACAGCTATGTACGAAGTAAAACATGTCTGAGAATTCAAAAGAAGAATTAATTGAAGCACAAAAGCAGGTAATTGGGATTTTATTTGAAGTAATTAAAAGACTACAAGCAAATAATGATTTGGATGAAGAATATTTCGATATAGTTTCTGATGAAAAAAAATCACAACAAAACCAACAACGATTGGAATCAATATTAAAAGAACGAACCGAAAACGCTAAAATTGTTGCAAGGTTATTGGAAAAACTTAAAATTTAATTCCCGCAACCACAATCATCATCCGACACAATGTTGAGTTTTAAAGTCTGTTGAAATTTATTTTGAACATAATGTGCTAGATTTGTAATTCTTATCCGAGAGGATTTGTTTGTCCAGCTTCCTTCGTTTTCAAACCATGATTCGATATCATCTAAATCATATCTTTCCCCTGCTTCAATCATTTCTTTAAAAATTTCTTTTATTTCTTCAATTTCTTGTTCTTTTAAATTATTTTTATCTTCAACCATGGTTGTAATTTCATTTAATTTTATTATTACGTTGTTTGTTAATGGCATGTTGATTATAAGATAATGTGGATTAATCTAAACTTATTCATGTTTTTCCAAAATTGTCCATAAAAAATTTTCATATTCAAATTACGATATCTAAAAATAATTTAATATTGTTTTTATATCAAATAGAATCTTTAGATTCTGTGCAATATTTTCAGGCATTAAAATTAGGACAAAAACGGGTAGAATCTTCTAGAGAATACTTGAACAAAATTGCAGGAGGAAAAGCAATGCCTGCTTTAGCTTTGAGGGACAACAAAACCAACGTATGGGAACCAGTAGGCGAAGAGAATCTTTATGCATTTGTTGATGAATCGGCAGGATTTGTCTTGACTGACAATAGTGGATATATTCTAGCACTCGTCGACAAGAATGGTACATCAAAGTCCATTGTTCAAGGAGTAACAAAAGAACAAAAAGAAAACTTTGAGTCAGCATTCAAAGAAGATAATATTCAAGAATACAAAGGAAAAGTAATTTTGCCAGTATAGATAAATTTACAAAATTTGTGCTTTAATTTACCCCCAAACCTTTTTGAAGGAATGTTTTGAAATTTACATCATGAAGAAATATTCTCAAGAAGTCGAGGTAAGTGGACACTTAATTGATTCTATGATCTTAACTAAGATCTTCGATAAAATCATGAACCGAGGAGGGGAATTTGAAATTCTAGAATTAGAGGTAGGAAAAAAGAAGAAAGATTCTAGTCATGCTAAACTATTAGTTATTGGAAAAAATGCCAAGCATCTTGAAGAAATCATGGATGATATTCATCGCGATGGTGCTATCCCACATAACGAAAAACAAGTAAAATTAAAAAAAGCAGCAAAAGACATGGTTCTTCCAGACAACTTTTACAGCACTACTAATAATGAAACATGGGTTTTTCACAACAATTTGTGGATTCATGTAGAAAATCAAATGATGGACAAATGTATTGTAGTTAGGAAGAACAGGGCATTTTGTGTTCCAATCCGGGATGTAAAAAAAGGGGATCTCATTGTAGTTGATGATATTGGGGTAAAGGTTTCACCACCTCAACGTCCTAGAGATGCTGCAAACATCTTTGCATTTATGGGAAGTAGCAGCTCAAGTGAAAGACCTACTCAACACATTGCAAAAAAGGTGGCACACGACATTGTTCAAACAAAGAAAAATGGCGGAAAAGTAGTAATTGTAGGGGGTCCTGCAATAGTCCATACAGGCGCTGCTAATGCAGTAGCAGATTTGATAAAAAGAGGATATATCCATGGAGTTTTGGCAGGAAATGCTTTGGCAGTTCATGATATTGAATATGCAACACTTGGAACATCATTAGGAATGTATGTTCATGATGCTACTTTGGCCAAAAGAGGCCATAGAAATCATATGGATACAATAAATGCTGTTTTCAAGGCAGGTTCTATCTCAAAGATGGTTCAACAAAAAAAACTCAAGAGTGGGATATTTTATGAATGTGTAAAAAATAAGGTTCCATTTGTTTTGGCAAGCTCTATTCGAGATGACGGACCTTTGCCAGATGTCATTACAGATGTTGCTGAGGCTCAAAGAGAATACAAGAAAGTTCTAAAAGATGCTAGCATGGTAATTATGATTTCAACAATGCTTCATTCCATTGCAACAGGAAATATGCTTCCTGCAGATGTTAAGGTGGTTGTAATAGACATCAATCAACCTACTGTAACTAAACTAATGGACCGAGGTACATGGCAGGCCCTAGGAATTGTATCTGATGTAGGTGCCTTTTTACCTCTAGTAGCTCAGGAAATAAAGAAAATAAAGTAATCAATTGATTGTTTGTAGCCTTGGGTGTAATACCTGATACCCATTTTCATTAAATCTAATTGGGTAGATTTGTTCACTATGTTTCGTTCC
>JASFMV010000029.1:0-10884 GCA_050117375.1 Nitrosopumilaceae archaeon
AAAATGATCTAATGGCCGAGATGCCAGAAGATTTGGAAAATATTGTGAAAAAAGCAGTAGGCCTACAAAAACACCTAAAGGAAAACAAAGGAGACAGAAGAAATGTTCGTTCTCTTGAATTGATTGAAGCCAAGGTACATAGATTATCAGTATATTACAAAAGAATTGGCAGAATTCCCCAAAACTGGAAATATAAATCCGTGGTAGCCCAATTAGAATAATGACAAATTCTCTTGAAGAATCGCTTTCGTTTTTCAAAGATAAAATTTCAGATTGTATTAAATCACAAAAATCAATTTCTGTTACAACTCACATCGATTGTGACGGGTTAACCTCAGGAAGCATTATCACCAAGGCCCTAATCAGAGCAGGGGCAAAATGCACATTGAGGACTTCAAAAGAATTTAGTCAAAATGTTATCGATTCTCTAAAAAGTGACTCAAGGGATTTTCACGTCGTTACAGACCTTGGAGGAGGATTTGCAAACAATTTAGACCAAAGCCTTGGAGAAGACTGGATAGTACTTGATCATCACCAAATATCAGATTCAGAGATGGATAATCCTAGGGCCATAAATGCATGGAAATATGGAATAGATGGAGGCACTGAAATCTGTGCAGGAGGAATGGCATATTTGGCAGCAATGTCACTTGATGATAAAAATTCAGACTTGTCAGCAGTGGCAGTTGTTGCTGCATTAGGAGACAGGCAGGACCAAGGAGAAAGAAAATCATTTACCGGAAAAAATTTTGAAATTGCAAACACAGCAAAGGAACTTGGTCTCTTAGATATTGATTTAGACTTGCTTTTGGTGGGAAGAGAAACAAGGCCTTTACCTGATGCACTTGCTTTTACTTCGCAGCCCTTCATAGAAGGATTGACTTGGAATAGAGATACGTGTCTGTCTTTACTAAATTCGTCAGGAATCAAATTAAAAGATGGCGGAAGATGGAGAGTTCCAGCCGAATTAAATGAAGATGAAAAACGAATAGTTATTGAAGAAATTACCAAGTTCACATCTGGAAAAAATGCAACAGATATCATGTCTGAACTAATCGGATATACCTACACATTTCCAAGGGAAGACAGAAAGAGTTTCCTGCGAGATGGAAGAGAGTTTTCTACCATGCTAAACTCCTGTGGGAGAATCAGTAAATCTGGAGTTGGAATGGCAATCTGCATGGGAGATAGAAACAAGATTTTAAGAGAAGGTGAGGTCATTCTTACAGAATATCGAAAATTGATTAGAGAATACATGAATGTGCTAACCAATGAAAGATGGAGAATTTCAGAAAGCGAGACTTGCGTTATGGTAAATGGTGAGGGAGTTGTCCCTGAAACCATGACTGGAACTATTTCTTCTTTAATTGCCGGATCTCCTAAAAATTCAGGAAAAATCATTATTCTTAGAACAAAAGGAGAAGAAAACACAATCAAATTTTCCTCAAGAAAATCCTTTGGATGCAAATCAGTAGTTAATCTAAGCAAGTTGATGAAAACAGGTGCTGAAAAATTTGATGGGATTGGAGGAGGGCATGATGCTGCAGCTGGGGCAAAAATAACTAAAGACAAATTAAATGACTTTTTAGATTATTTAGATGTAAATGTCGTTAACTTGTCAAGTCCAGATAATTCTAGATAATTTATCAAAAGAAAAGGCCCAAACTGTGAAAAAGGCTTTAGATCCTGATAATGTGAATTTTCCAAAAGGCCTAAGTCTGGATGTGGAGAATGTTGATAACAAGCTGGTGTTTAATTTTGAAAATGAGGACGATATGAAAAAATTGATCGGTACAGTAGATGAGGTTCTGTCTCATGTTCAGGTCGCTTTAAAGGTGATTGAATAGTGCTAGATCCCAAACTGATCAAAGAGAACCCACAGATACTCCAAAAAATGTTAAAGGAAAGAAATGTTGATTTTGACCTAGATGGACTTGTAGCCTCTGATAAAAAAAGAAGAGAGTTCATTCTAAGAACAGATGAATTAAGAAAAAAGAAAAACAAAGTTGCCTTAGATATTGCTCAGAAAAAGAAAGCAGGAGAAGATGCCACTGAAATCCTAAAAGAAATGAAGCAAGTATCTGAAGAATTATCCAGTTTGGAATCATTGCAATTGGAGATTGAAAAAAAATACAAAGGATTAGCATTTTCTATTCCTAATCTTATTCATGAGTCAGTTCCAATTGGGCCGGATGATTCTGCAAACAAGGAAATAAAAAAATGGGGGGAAATTCCAGAATTTGATTTTAAAATAAATGACCACATAGATATATCAGATAATTTAGGTTTGGTGGATTTAGAAAGAGCTGCTAAAGTAGCGGGTGCAAGGTTTTATTATTTGAAAAATGACTTGGTAAGACTTAACCAAGCTTTAATTCATTATGCCTTGGAATTTTTATCTGAAAAAAAATATTCTCTTGTGCAACCTCCATACATGATTAATCATCAATCTATGGAAGGTGCAGTAATTACCGATGATTTTGAAGAAGTAATTTACAAAATTGAAGATGAAGACTTGTACATGATTGGAACCTCAGAGCATGCCATGGCTGCTATGCATTCTGGAGAGATTATAGAAGGAAAGGATTTGCCCTTAAGATATGCGGGGGTAAGCCCATGTTTTAGAAAAGAGGCAGGAGCTCATGGCAGGGATCAAAAAGGGATTTTTAGAGTCCACCAATTCGATAAGATAGAGCAGTTTGTATTCACTCGTCCAGAAGATTCTTGGAAAGAACATGAAAGAATGTTAGAGATTGCAGAAGAATTTTATCAAAAATTAGAGATTCCCTACAGAGTGATGCTTCTTTCTTCAGGAGATATGGGTAAAATATCTGCAAAGACTTACGACATAGAAGCCTGGATGGCAGGTCAAAACGCTTACCGAGAAATAGTATCTTGCTCAAATTGTTTGGATTTTCAATCTAGAAGATTAAAAATAAGATATCGTGAAAAAACAAATGAGGAGACAAAATATCTCCATACTCTAAACAGCACTCTTATCGCTACATCTAGAATTCTGGTTTCAATTATGGAAAATTTTCAAACAAAGGATGGGCACATTACGGTTCCTTCTGTTTTACAAAAATACATGGGTAAAACCTCTATCTAGTCGCATACCCTTATATTTTGGATTCAAAGGTCGATAATAATTGGCACGTAGAAAAGGTCGAGTAAAGGACAAGTGGAGAGAAAAGAAATGGATTACAGTAAATGCTCCAGATTCATTTAACAACGTTCCAATAGCTTACATTCCAATCACAGATGATGAAAATGCATCTGGAAGAGTTTTAGAAGTTACTTTGTATGATATTTTGAAAGGAGACCCTTCACAACATCAATACAAAATGTATTTCCAATTAAACAAAGTTGAAGATGACAAGGCAAGTTCCATCTTTAAAAGATTTGAATATTCAAAAGAATTTCTGAGAAGTTTGGTTAGACGAGGTTCATCAAAAATTAATTTCATTATTGATGCAAAAACAAAAGATGGTTATATTTTCAGAATCAAGGTCATAGCGTTAACACATAGACAACTCAATACCTCAAGAAAACATGCCTTGAGATTAATTGCTCGCGATATTATAAATAAAACAGTTCCTGAAATGACCATTGACCAATTTGTGCAAGCTACATGCTATGGAAAAATAAATTCCGACATTATGGCTGCAGCAAAAAAAGTAATTAGGATTAGACATGTAGGTCTTGAAAAAGTAAAACTAATCAGAACTGCAGAAAAAGAAATAGCATTGCTTGAAGCATAGGCGAAAAATAGTTCTCTTTTACTAATATGACAAAGTTGGAAATATCCATAGACGTAATTGTTCATGCTACAGAAGATATCGAAAAATTTTACGAGTCTTTTAATGAAATGTTTGGTTTAGAAAAAGAGGGGTTTTCAATTTCCCAAGTTTCCGGTCATTTTGATAATCCTATTACCACCCTTAGTGCAAAATTATCAAAAAAAGAGGCCTCAAAGTTTTTAGATAAATTTTTGGAAAATATATCAGAAAACCAAAAAAACGAAATCATAGACCAAATAGAAGAAAGAACAGAAAACTCCACCATGTATCTTAGGTTAGACAAGCAAGATTTTGTTCAAGGAAAAATAAAGTTCAATGAAAGAGAAGCAATAAGACTCAAAATTCACACTCCAATATACAACAAAAAAGACACATTCAAAGTTTTTAGCGAAGTTTTTCAAAAAGTCAACTAGATTAAATAGTCACATTTTGCTAAAGTTATTTGGGAATGAGGAAATAACAGCCGCTCCAGTCTGAGCAACAGCTATGAAGACGCCGCGACGAACCGACCCCAATTTCAAATCGATCTATCAAACTATTCATCGTAGGCAAGTATAGTATTATTTTAAATACGGATTAACGTCGATTTCTAACATGGCAGATTATGATGTAATAGTTGCTGGAGGAGGTTTAACAGGAACTATTGCAGCGCAGGCAATTGCCCATTATTCAAATCAGAATTTGAAAATTCTTTCAATTGATAGAAATTCAGAGATTTATCCAGGCAGAAAATCATTGTCCGGTTGGACTTGTGGCGATGCATGTTCTGCAGAAGCTGTAGACTATATGACAAAAAGAATCAAAGTGCAATGGACAAGGCCTGAAATTGAACACGACGTAAAAGGAGTTATGGCTTTTTCACCAGATAAAGAAACTGCCATTCCATTTGATGGTGCAGGGTATATGCTTAATCGACAAAAACTGCCTGAAATACAAAATGAACGGGCAAAAAAAATGGGAGTGGATTTTGATTTTGAAATTAATCTTATGGGCTTAATCTATGACGGGCAACAGGTGGTAGGAGTTCAAGGAATCAATAACAAAACAAAGGAACCTTACAAAAAGACTGCAAAAATTGTAGTTGATGCCACGGGAGTTACATCCATGCTAAGAAATACATTGAAAAATTCCACCAAAGTAGAGAAGCGAATCGACAGAAGAGATTTAGAATCCACAGGAAGATACATCATGTATTTCAAACCTGAGACAAAGGATCTAACCGAGTTTGATCCAGACTACTGCATTATCCACTTAGACCAAGATATCGCACCTGGAGGATATGGATGGGTTTTTCCAAAAGGAGACAAAAAAGTCAACATTGGTTTAGGAGTAGAAAAAACATTATTAGAAAAAAGAAATGCACGATTAGGCAAAAAAGATAATGTGCAATCACTAATGGACGAATATCTGCAAAGAAATAAAGTGATTAAAAACGCAGAGTTATCACAAGACCCAGAAGATATTCATAATAATTCAGGGATTTTCCAAGTTTCAGTTAGAAGACAAAACGATTGTCTAGTTTCAGGAGGATACATGTTAGTTGGAGATTCAGCTTGGATGCCAAAACCAATTGATGCGGGTGGAATTGGTCCTGCATTAATTGCTGGAACAATTATTGGAAATAATGTTGTCCATGCTATTGAACAAAATGATGTATCAGAAAAAAATCTTTGGCAGTACAATCTTGACTTTATCAAAGAGTATGGATACAAGACTGCAGGATTAGAAC
The DNA here is from genome assembly GCA_050117375.1 of Nitrosopumilaceae archaeon. Taxonomy (GTDB): domain Archaea; phylum Thermoproteota; class Nitrososphaeria; order Nitrososphaerales; family Nitrosopumilaceae; genus Nitrosomaritimum. The sequence continues at coordinate 5,530 of JASFMV010000029.1, forward strand.
TCTTCAGAAGACTAGTTCAGAATTTGACAAATGAACAGATTAGTTATGGAATGAAACACTTTTTGGGAAATCTTGATGTAGAATCAATTAGTAAAGGAGAACATCCTGACTTTTCTGGATTAGGTAAAGTCGGAATGATAATCAGAGGAATTTTGAACAAAACTGTTGCAGAAGGCCTAAAATACACATCTGGTAAAAATCAATGGTTGGTAGAGCATTACAACAATTATCCAAAAGACCCATCTGGATTCGAAGAATGGAATAAGTCCTTACACAAAACCCTTGAGGAGTCATATGCAAAAATAGAATCTTATGGAAAAAAGATCTAAAATTAAATATTGTGAGAATCATTATTTGTTAATTGTCAGAATCATCTTATCTTGATTGGAATAATTCCATCGAGATACTAAACAAAGCTTTTGATGCCAATCTTTTTGTGATTATAATTGGGCCCAAAGGAACCGGAAAGACATCTTTGGTGAGAGATTTTGCAAAAAGTAAGGGGATAAAGCTTGAATCAATCAACTTTAGTTTACGGACTCGAGAAAGTCATTTGGTTGGAACTAAAACCCTAACTGATGGGAATGTGAGTTTCGAAGAGGGGATTTTGATTAAATCAATGAGAGAGGGAACCATGTTGTATTTGGATGAAATTAATTCAGCAGAAGCAGACGTGTTATTGAGATTAGATGAAGCTTTGGATGATAGACGACAAATTGCATTAAAGGAATCAACAGGAGAAGTTGTCAAGGCAAAAGAAGGGTGGTTTGTTGTTGCTACAATTAATCCTCTCACACATAGTGGGACAAAAGAGCTACCCCCACAATTGCTCAGCAGATTCCCAGTTAGAATCAGCATGGAGTATCCGCCAGAAGACATTGAATTAGAAATTATCAAAAAACATGTTTCAGGAGATTTTGAATCAGAACTAATCCAAGGAATCAAACTAGCAAACACTCTACGACAAGCAGCAGCTGTTGAAGAATTATTTTATTCACCTAGTTTAAGAGAGACAATAGCTTTTGGTAAATTGCTTGATAAAGGAACCTCCGCAAAGGAGGCAGCCACAATAGTTTTTGGCAATGTCTATACACAGTGGGGAAATATTGAACATCAAAAAGTAAAAGACATCATAACCTCCATGTTTGGTAATTAGATGCAATCCTTAGAATTAAGAAATGAAACTCTGGTAGAAATTGCAACTTTTCTAGTAAGAAGATGGTCAGAAAATGATAATATCATAGTAGAGTTTTCGGATAAAATTGAGACAAAAACCAGACTTTCAGAAAACAAAGTGATTTTAACTCCAATGGAAAAAAGAATTGGTAATTATTTTCACAGATATAGACAATTCAGAACTTCGTTGTGGTATGAAGCTATGCGAATTAAATTTTGTAAAAAAATTCTTAGCAATGACCATGCCTTTGGATTTATTCTGAATACATTGGAAACTCGAAGAATCGAACATCTTGGCAGGAAAATCTGGAGAGGAATGGATGATGAAATCATTTTTAATTATTCTTTTATGCTTGTTGCAAGGCCACAATTACATACAGTCTATGGTAAGGCCCGAATTGTAGAGGCATTTTATCAGTATTTTATGTTTGGAGCCATAAAAGGAGAAATTCAATCAAGCCATTTTGAGAGAATTAAAAAAGCATCTGAATTTGCGAACAAAATTGTAGATGAGGCAATAGAAAAAGAATTTGATACAGAATGGTTGGAAAAAAAAGTCAATGAAATAATCAAAATGCTGGATATTGATTCTCTTTTGACCGTACCTGTTTCATTGCCATTCATGAAAGCTGGAATGGCGTTGACTGAAGAAGAATTGTTAAAATTTTTGACGATAATTTCAAAAAATAAAGAAGGTGATTTTGGAAAAACTGATCCTAAAGCAGCACTAAGTGGAAATAATGTATATGAAGAATACAAAGTGCTGTTAAATGAAAATAAGAAAAGTGACAACAAAGGATCAAACCCAGAAACTATCGGTCTGCAAGTTCCTACAACCAATAATGTCGATGAAACGAAAATTTATGATTTAAATTTGATAAATGGTTTGAAAACAAAATTCAAAGAATGGAAATCCGGATGGAAAGAACAACATTTGAAAAGCGGAGACGAATTTGATGAAGAGCAATATGTGGAGGGAAATGAACCATTCTTTACCGATGTAAAAAAATCAATTAAAACCAAAATTGTAATTTTATTGGACCATTCCTCAAGTATTGCCTCAGATGCAATAGAATACAAAAAAGCAACATTAGCACTTTGTGAAGTTTTATCATTTCTTAAGGTAAGGTTTGCAGTATTTGCCTTTAGCACCCAAAACCGTTCAGTTGTTTGTTGGCAAATAAAAGCAGACAACGTAAAATGGAATACAGTTAGTGCAAAAAGATTAGCCCAAGTTGTTGCAAATGGATCTACTCCATTAGCTGAAGTCTATAACAAAATGTTTCCCGTGTTGCAATCAAAAAGACCAGATATTTTTTTGACATTAACAGATGGGGAGCCATCTGATCCTAACGCAGTTAGAAATATGATCAAATCTTTGAAGGGATTAGGAATAAAGATGGTAGCACTTGGTTTAGGACCAAACACCATAAGAGCAACTACTATTGCAGAAAATCTAAGGCATTTAGGATATGAAAGAACTTTGGCTGTAAGTAGGTTAAATGATATTCCTAGCAAAGTGATTGGTGTGTTAGGAGAAGGATAAATCTACAGGGAGAAAAATCAAAAACTCCTAAATTTAGTAAAAATTAGAAAACAAGCATGTCTAATGTAGAGATTAATGCTGAAGAGTTAGAGTCTGATATTCAAAATAAGATTCCTCTTTTGATTCTTGATTTGAGGGATTCCAGTAATTTTATGGAAGGGCATATCGAAGGTTCTGCCAATGCAAAATTTACTGGCGAACAACAAAAACAGGCAGTCATGTCTAGACTTCCAAGAGACCAAAAAATTGTATTAATTGATGAAGATGGGACTGAGTCATCTCAAAATGCAAATATGCTAGCAAGATTTGGTTTTAATGCTCATTATCTAAAGGAGGGTCTTAAAAGTTGGAAAAATGATCTTGTGAAAAGTTCTCAAGAGACTGCATTATCAAATGAAAATCTTTGGAAGTCGCTAAAAAATAATGAAGATGTCTTTTTGTTAGATGTTAGAGATCCAATGGAATTTGCAGAGTTTAAAATTCCAGGTGCGGTTAATGTTCCTTTACCAGAATTATTTACAGAAAAAGGTGCAGACCAAATTCCAAAAAATAAAAAAATTGTTACAATTTGCTCTCATGGAAATCGATCAATGGTTGCAACTTTTGCACTTGCACAAAAAGGACTAGAATCAACATCTCTTGAGGGAGGAATGTCCAGATGGAACCAAGTCTTAAACGCACAAACTGCGGTGAAGCAAGAGGGTCTTATCATAATTCAAGTTGAAAAAGTAGGAAAAGGATGTCTATCACATATTGTTGGTTCTGACGGAGAAGCGATTGTAATTGATCCCACTTATCCACCAACAAAATATGTAGAATTTGCAGAAAAAGAAGGATTGAAAATCACTAAAGTGATTGACACACATCAACATGCAGATCATGTTTCTGCAGCAAAAGAACTTGCAAAAATAACTGATGCCGAATTATATTTTAGTGCAAGAGAAGAATATAGTATTGAGCACAAAAAAGCTCATGATGGGGAATCAATTCCTGTTGGTACCAAGCAAATTAGAGTGATGCATACGCCTGGCCACACTGCTGGAAGCATGACATTTGTAGTTGATGAAATTTATGCATTTGTAGGAGACACATTATTTGTGGAATCCATTGGTAGGCCTGATCTTCGTGATAAAGCTGAGGAATTTGCTTTTGAGTTACATGAAACTTTACACAACAAATTACTTAATTTACCACCTGATGCAAAAATTTTCCCCACCCATCATGGAGAGGGAATCCAACCTACTGAAAATGGCATTTTTTATACAACTCCAAATATGGCAAAACAATTATCTTTACTTGATTTAAGTAAAGAAGATTTTGTAAAAAAAGTTGTTAGTATGGCCACACCTAGACCAATGAACTATTCTATGGTGATTAAAGTCAATAAAGGAACTATTCCCATAATGGAGGAACAGGTTCCCGATCTTGAAATGGGTCCTAACAGATGCAGTGTACAATAAATTCAAAGAATAAACAAAAATAATACTATGAAATGTCTTTCTGTTTCTCAACCTTTTGCAGATTTGATAATTTCTGGGAAGAAAACTATAGAGCTTAGAAATTGGAATACAGGGTTTCGTGGAGAATTTTTAATTCATGCACCACTCAAAATTCGAATTGAAGATTGTAAGAGGTTAAAAATTACAAAAAAAATCATCACAGGTGCAATTGTTGGCAAAGCTACAATTTATGATGTGAAAAAATACAATTCAGTAAATGAAATAAAAAAGGATAAAAAATTTCATTTTGCATCTAAAGATTTTCAAAATAAAAAATATGGATTTATGTTAAAAAATGCAAAACAATTCAGGATTCCAATTCCTTACAAGGGAAGGCTAGGATTTTTTGATGTTGTATTACCAAAAACAAATATCAAAAACAAAGACATTGTAACTGAAATAATGGATGAAGAATATCGTTATCAGTGGATAGGACATCATTAAAAAAATTAGAAAAATTCCTCAGTACTATATATAAAGGCCCTATTTAAAGAGCCACTGCATGCCTGAGACAAAGCCTATTGTTAGTGTTGAAAACGTAGTTGCTTCAGCATCAATAGACCAACAAATTGATCTTAATCAAATAACTGAAAAATTTCCAGACACAGAATATCATCCCGAACAGTTTCCAGGTCTAGTTTTTCGATTAAAATCTCCAAGAACTGCAACACTAATTTTTCGAACTGGTAAAATGGTTTGTACAGGAGCAAAGTCAGAAGAGCTTGCAATAAAAGCAGTCAATACAGTAGTTCAAAAATTAAGAAAAGGGAAAATCAAAATAAAAAAAGATGCAGTAATTACAGTACAAAACATTGTAGCTGCTATTAATCTCGGAGGGAAAATTCATCTTGAAAAAGCTGCAAAAACATTGCCCCGTAGTATGTATGAACCAGAACAATTTCCAGGATTAATTCATAGAATGTTAGAACCAAAAACAGTTATTTTGTTATTTGCATCAGGAAAACTTGTGTGTACAGGAGCTAAAAAGGAATCAGACGTTTATCGTTCTGTACATAACTTACATGCATTATTAGAAGAGAAAAATTTAATGATTTATGATCAATAATTTCAATTCATTGATAAATTGCCAAAAATATCATTAAACTAATGGAAGAAAATAGTCTAGAACAAGAA
>JASFMV010000030.1:0-10292 GCA_050117375.1 Nitrosopumilaceae archaeon
TTTTTGCTGCGGTTTTCTTTGCAGGTTTTTTAGCTGCTTTTCTTTTCGGAGCTGCCTTTTTTTTAGATTTAGTTTCTTTTAGTTTGGTCAATGCTTTGTCAAGAGCTCTCTTAGCAATTTCTTCAGATTTTTGACGTTTTTCCAATTCTTTTGCAAGTTTTTCTGCATCTTTATGGCTGGTTGTAAGAGTTTCTTTAAGAGAAGGTTTTGTTTGTGATTGTTTTTTAATTTTTGAGTTGATTTTTGACTTGATTTCTGTATTTTTTGCCACTTCTTCGGCAATTTTTTTGGCAGTTTTTTGCCTTGATTTTATTTCAAATTCTAATTCAGCAATTCGGCTGTTAATTGCGTTTAATCTGGCTTCAGCATATTGTTTTTCTTCATTATTTTCAGAAAACTCAATCTGTTGTTGGGCCTCTGTTAAGGCCTCTTTTTCGCGATCAAGTCTTTCCTCCGCGGCAGTAATCAATCTCTCTATACTTTCTAATTGAGAGGTTTTTTGAGTTAAAATATCTGCAACTTCAGAGGTTTCTTCTTTCTCAGATTCAATTTTTTTGTCTATGGAATGTAATCCAGAAGAAGATCGTCTTTCAAGAGATTTTACCTCTTTTAGTTGCTTTTCAGCTTTTAATCTTAATTTTGAAGCTTCATTTTTTTTCTGTTTCAAGGTCATTACTAATTTTTCTAGTGAAGCCATTGAGTTTAATCAATGTCAGACTAGATTAAGTTGTTAATATAATCAGGATTTGACTTACCTGTAAAGAAATTTAACATAGATTTAGCTTAATTCTTGATTTTTAGATCGATTGTAAAGATATTATAATTTCTATAAATTTAGTTATGAGTACTAGATTTGGTGAAATGAATGGAGATGTATTGTCCTAAATGCAAAAGTAAAACAGAATTTTATGAAATTGATGATGGTCCAGACGTGGATGATGATACAATAGCATATACCTCCTATAATTGCGATATATGCAATATCCATCTAGATGGAAATAACAGAAATTGGTATAATGGAGATGAAGTAGTATGTTATCAACAATTAGAAAAGGCTATTCCTTATATGACATCTGAAGAATACAATAGATTAGCAAAAAAATAATTTTTCCATATTTAAAAAAAATCAAGATGGATCAAAAAAATTTAAGATTTGTCAAAAATGTAAATCTAAATACAGCATGCAAGATTAATTGTTGACAATTTTTTAGATTGTATCATAAAACTGTAAAAATTTCCACCTCGTATTTAAATAAAAAAAGTGACAATATAGGATATGGCACAAGAATTAGTAGAACACTCCAAAAAACGCAGCCTGGTTTTTGTTGGAATAGTGGTTGCCGTAGCAGCAATAATCATTGCTCTGGTCTAGCGAAACTTTCAAAATCGCAAGACCTTAGAGTTTTGGATCCAAGTAGGTAAGAAGAAAATTTCAGTGTAAAAAAGATAATACACATCAATAGAGTAAAACATGCCAAATAGTGTTCAAAACTCAATTAGATCGTAAAAAATCAAAATTATAAAAAATATTAGTAAATGATTGAGCATAATTACATGGACTTTCATCCCAAAGATTTACCAATTTTTAAAACATATGATCTAAAAGACGAAAAAGATGCTTCAGATGCCGTTGACGATATGGTAAATCTAGGGTTTGGAAATAGGAAAGAGGGATTCAAAGTTTTAATGCCAAAAGAAGCCAAACTTGCAAAAAGGATTGGGTATACTGTCACAACTGGAGTAAATGTTGGTTTGCGGAAAAAAAATGAAGTTAGAGATATAAAATATTGGACATATCATCATGATTCTGATCATTATGCAATAGTTTTGATCAGCAACAAAGTTCTTGAAGAATTAGGTTTTTGATTTATCAAAAAATTTGTAGAGTTTTGTTCTTTGTGCGAGAACTCCTGTCAACATAATTCCCAAAATTGCTCCCCCAATCACATCCATAGGATAGTGTTGTAAAACATAGACTCTGCTAATTGAAACAAGTATCGGATATGCAAATAGCAAATAGCATCCACGTGGGAATCTTTCAGACAATACAAAGGCTAAGACTATTCCAAACACCATAGACCTTGCAGCATGGCCAGATGGAAATGAAGCATTAAATCCACCTTCACAAAATAATGCAAAGGTATCTTTACTTATCTCCACTGGAAAAGAGACACCTTCATAATCCAAATCAGGTCTATCTCTGTCTACTCCACACTTTATGTAACCCGTAAGAAGGGTAGAAAGAACAATCAAAATCATCAAGGTGATTCCCACTCTTCGAGTTCTTGGGATTAAGAGTGCAACCACGCCAAAACCCAGCATGTAAAAGGTATCTCCACTTTCTGTGATGTATTGCATGATTGTATCCAGTATTGGATCTCCAGCATTTTCTGAAACAAAAGATATTACGGATTGATCAAATTCTTCTGTAATTTCAAAATAAACCAAAGACAGGACAATCAAAAATGCAATAACTAAAAGAACAAAAGACCTAGACCTTAAATGAAAAATCCAATTTTGCAAGCAGTTGTACCCCTTTAGCATCATTTTTAATTTTTCCTAGATGTGAATTTTGATTGTTTTTTTTATTGAGATTTTCCAAGCCTGATCGGCTCAAAGATTTTAACCAAGTGAATAATAGAATGGTCGTGAAGGTCCTCACATTAGATGATTTTGACCTAAAGGACAAGACTGTTTTTTTGAGAGTTGACATGAATTGCCCCATTGATCCTGAAACCATGGAGATTACGGGCACAAAAAGAATTGAAGAGGCAATTGAAACTATCAAAGCATTAGAAGAAGCCAAAGTTGTGGTTGCATCTCACCAGGGCAGAGTGGGAAACAAAGACTATACGGGGATGGACAAACATGCTGAAGTTTTAGAGAAATTATTGAATAAAAAAGTAAAATATGTTGAAGATGTGATTGGCCAAGCTGCCCAAAATGAAATAAAAAATCTGCAAAATGGTGAAGTTCTCCTTTTAGATAATTTACGTTTGTGTGCCGAAGAGAATTATGAATTCTCTCCTGAAGCTGCATCAAAAACAATTATGGTCAGCAGACTATCCAAACTCTTTGATCTATGTGTTTTAGATTCTTTTCCCAGTGCACATAGATCTCATCCATCCATAGTAGGTTTTCCCCAAGTGTTGCCTGCATGTGCCGGACGAATAGTTGAACGAGAAGTTAGAAATCTTGACGAGATTATGACCGTAGCAAAGGCTCCACACGTTATTGTTTTAGGAGGCTCCAAGGTTCCAGACAGATTAGAGGCAATCAAGTTACTTATTCAAAATGGCCGAGCGGATCATGTTTTACTCACAGGAGTAATCGGCAATGTCTTTATGCGTGCTCAGGCTCGAATCAAGTTCCCCTTGGGCATTAAAAGGGAAGAAGAAGTTGTGGCCAAAGCACATTCTCTTATTGGAGAATATCCAGATGTATTTTCCACACCAGTAGATATTGCCATCGATAAAGATGGTGAAAGATTAGAGATGGATGTTAGAGAAATCAACAAAGGAGATAAAATTTATGATTTAGGTCCAAAGACGGTAGACTTTTACTCTAAACTAATTGCAGGTGCAGGAACTGTTTTCATCAGTGGACCGGCAGGATATTTTGAAAAGGAAAACTTTAGCTACGGGACAAAAGGATTGCTAGAAGCTGTTGCAAACTCCATGGCAACAACAATAGTAAGTGGAGGACATTTAACATCAGTTCTAAAGAGTCATGGATTGGCAGAAAAAATCAATCACATTAGTACTGCCGGTGGTGCATTGGTATTGTATCTTACAGGTGAAAAACTTCCAATGATAAAAGCACTTGAAGACGCTGCATTAAAGCATAGAAGTTAGAGTGTAGCATTGCATGAAGGGTTAGGACATTCTTGTTTTTCTGATTCTCCTAGGTAGACATCATTATTGCAAGAATTGCAGTGAAGTTTCTTAATTGGATTAAAGAGCTTTAACCATATCGTAGTAAAATTTTGCGCGATGTTTCTAACAAGACCAGAGTCACAAATTTCGTTTATGTAAGGTTCAAAATCATCTATAATCCAAGAAGAATCAAGGTCCCCTCCTTGTTTTATTGTCTCAAAAATTTCATCGTTAGTGAATTTTGTATCAATGTCATTGTATTTGTCAAAAATAATTTTTCTAATTTGTAATTGAATGGGAGTGTTGGGAGAAAATGAACTCATATGCTAGTATAAGTTCGCTGCCTCTTCTTTTAACTTATCTACATCTTGAGAATCTTTAAGATGCTTTCCAAGATAAGAATACAATGCAAATTTTAGAACCTTCAATGAAAGCAGTGCGCATTTAATTCGTACAGCCTGTAGATTTTCAAGACCTAATTCACCTAAAACGTCATTTTTTGATATGTTTTTGACCTCGTCAATGTTTTTCCCCTTTGCTATCTCAGTTAGCACAGAAGAGCAAGCCATACAAATTGCACATCCTTTTCCATGGAATTTGATGTCAGATACTTTGTTGTCATCAATTTTCATATCAATATCTATGCTATCGCCGCATAATGGGTTGGAGTCATGAAATGTAACGTCATGATCTTCAATTTGTCCATAATTGATAGGATTTCTAGAATAATCAATTATCATTTCATGGTAAATGTCAGCGTTGCTCATAGTTTGAATACCTCTGCCACCTTATTTAATGAATTAATTAATTTATCAACTTCTTCTTTGGTATTGTAAATGTAAAAGCTTGCACGTGACGTTGCTGCAACATTTAGTCTTTCCATTAGCACTTGGGCACAATGGTGGCCAGATCTTACTGCAATTCCCTCTGCATCAATAATTTGAGCAACATCATGTGGATGAACATCTGCAAAATTAAATGAGATCACCCCACCACGTTTTGTAATATCTTTTGTTCCATACACATGCAGACCCTTGACTTGAGACAATTTTTCAAGAGCATAAGAAGTCAAATCAATTTCATGTTGTCGTATGTTATCCATTCCAATCTTGGAGAGATAGTCAATGGCAGCACCCAAACCAATTACATCTGCAATATTTGGAGTCCCCGCTTCAAATTTGTAGGGCAAATCATTCCATGTAGTTTCATATTTGTGAACTTCTCGAATCATATCTCCCCCACCATGAAAAGGATTCATGGTTTCCAAGACAGATTTTTTTACCCACAAGATTCCAATACCGGTAGGACCTAGCATCTTATGTCCTGAAAAGGCAAAAAAGTCACAACCTAACTTTTCCAAATCAACTTTCATGTGAGGAACGGCTTGTGCTCCATCAACCAGTGTCAAGACACCTGCCTTTTTGCATTTTGATATTATTGCATCAGAATCAGAGATAGTTCCTAAAACATTTGACATTAAACTAAAGGTTACAAGTTTGACTTTACCCGTTGCAAGATATTTATCAAGATCATCTAGAATTAACTCACCGTTGTCATCCATACCAATGTACTCTATTTTGGCACCTTTTTCTTGAGTCAATAGTTGCCATGGTACAATGTTACTGTGGTGTTCATATTCAGTAGTAACTATAATATCTCCTTCCTTAACATGGGCACGGCCCCAAGCATATGCAACTAAATTAATTGCCTCAGTTGTCCCCCTTACAAAAATAATTTCATCTCTATTTTTTACATTGATGAAGTTTGCAACTTTGTCTCGGGTTTGTTCATAAAGTTCTGTAGCCTCTTCAGCTAGTGCATAAACTGCTCGGTGTATGTTGGCATTATGGTTTCTATAGTAATCATTGATGGCATCAATTACTTGATTTGGTTTTTGAGTGGTGGAGGCATTGTCCAGATACACTAGAGTTTTATTTTCCCTTACAGTTCTCGCTAAGATTGGAAAATCCTTTCTTAAATTTTCAAAAGATGTTTGAGCACTTTGCATTATCTAAACCTCCACGTAAATCTCGTCTTGTTCTATTTTAACATTGTATGTTTTTAGCGGAATTTCAGCTGGAAGGTTTTGTGGTTTACCATCTTGTAAATTAAAAACTGAAAGATGTAAAGGACATCGCACCCCTTCATCATTTAGAAATCCAGTAGAGAGGTCTGCCTCAGCATGTGTACATATCAAGTCTGTTGCAAAAATTTTTCCTTTTTGATTAGCAAGAAGAATTTTTTTATCATCAGAATGAAATCCAAATAATTGTCCTTCTTTTACTTGATCTAAACTACAAGCTTTAATCCATTGAGACAACCTTATCACCTGTATTTGTAGTGCTGTTCAATCTCTGAATCTTCGTTGTAACGAGTTTCCTCAACTTCAACAAATTTGGCAAGTTCTTCATCAGTGTTTATGGTTAGTTCCTTTTCATCCCATTTTGATTCAATCAAATACGCAATCCAGGCTCTTACCTGAAAAGACATTTTTCTTGATAGAGGTTCTAAGAATCCTTCAACAATTGTTCTTTCTGCTTCCTCCTGGCTAAGACATCGGGTCTTAAGATAGAAAATTTGTTCTTCATCTATTTGAGCTACGGATGCAGAGTGAGTTGCCTTGACATCGTTTGTGAAAATCTCGAGTCCAGGAATTGCATCTGATTTTGCATCCTTATCGAGTAGGATAGAACGCCCAGACAAAAAGGAATTTGATTTTGCTGCGTTTTCTTTAATCCTAATCATTCCTTTGAAAAGAGACTTTGATTTATTTCGTAAAATAGATTTTTCAACCACCCTTCCTTCCGTGGCAGGAGCTTCATGATTTACATCAGTTTGAATGTCAAATGATTGCTCATTATTCCCAAAAATCACTTCTGAATCATTTGCAGATGCACCTGAGCCATTTAGATGGTAATCAATTTTGTATCTAGACAATTCTGAGCCAAACAATCCAGAGTACCAATTGACTTTGGCGTCTTGACCAAGATCAGTTCTTCTAGTTGAGAAATTAACTGAGCTTTGATCCATCATTTGAAGCGTTGTAATATCAAGATGAGAGTTTGAAGCTGCGTTTGTATTGAATAGTTCAAGATAGGCCTGTTGCTTTTCTGATTTTCCAGAGTATAGTTCCTGAACAATTGTTGCCTTGCTATTTTCATCAGCAAATACAATATTTCGGGCAATAGTAGAAATTCCATCTTCAGATAAACAAATCACCACATGAATGGGTTTTTCCAATACTAGATTTTTAGGGATGTGAATAAACACACCAGAATTAAATGCCGCATTGTTTAATGCAGTAAATTTATCAGTTTTTGCCTCGGATTGTGCTAATGATTTTTTTACCAATTCGGAATGGTTTTGTATTGCATCCTCAATTGAAGAAATTACAAGCCCCTTTGATTTTAATTCATCAGGTAAATTGATTTTGTGAATATTAGTTCCAATTTGGATAATACAAATTTCATTTTCTAATTCCCCTAATCGTTTTTGCAAAATTTTTGGTATAGTATCAGCAGTGGAAACTGAAAGTGATACTTGTTGAGGATCCATTTTTTTAGCATCAGTATACTTGTTGTACAAAGGAGATGTCTCAATTGGAAGACTTTCATAAACAGAAAGAGAGTTTTTCCTGTAATCTTTTAGCCAAGCAGGTTCATTTTTTGATGATGATATTTCATCAATGTGTCCAGTATTAATTGTTGAAAGGGTTTGAGACATGGCTAATCATTTTAACCGACTGAATCATCCATCTCTAATTTTATGAGACGGTTTAATTCTACAGCATACTCCATTGGCAATTCTTTTGTGAATGGCTCCATGAATCCATTGACAATTAATGATAGAGCCTCTTCTTCGGTGAAACCTCTACTCATCAGGTAAAATATTTGGTCATCGCCAATTTTTCCAACAGTTGCCTCATGGGTAATTGTGGCATCTTCTTGGTTAATCTCCATGTATGGATAAGTATCAGTTTTTGATGTATCATCAAGTAGTAAGGCATCACATCGTACTGTAGATTTTACGCCAGTAGCTCCTTTTGCAACATTCAACAATCCTCTATAGGTAGACCTTCCATCTAGTCGACTAACTGATTTTGAAGTGATTTTGGATGTTGTGTTTGGTGCCAAATGTACCATTTTTGCTCCCGTGTCTTGATGTTGGCCCTTTCCTGCAAATGCAATAGAAAGAGTTTCACCATATGCGCGCTCGCCCATAAGGTAAACACCAGGATATTTCATTGTCAATTTACTTCCAATATTACCATCTATCCATTCAACTGTTGCACCTTCATACGCATAAGCTCGTTTGGTTACAAGATTGTAAACGTCATTACTCCAGTTTTGAATTGTAGTGTATCTCATCTTTGCATCTTTATGAGCTACAATCTCTACAACTGCAGAGTGAAGAGATTCTGATGAATATACAGGTGCAGTACATCCTTCAATGTAGTGGACCTCAGATCCCTCGTCGGCAATAATCAAAGTTCTTTCGAATTGGCCAATATTTTCAGCATTAATTCTAAAGTATGCTTGCAATGGCATGTCGACTTTGACACCTGGTGGAACATAAATGAAAGAACCACCACTCCATACCGCACTGTTTAATGCAGCAAATTTGTTATCCTCAGGAGGAATTACTTTACCGAAATATTTTTTGAAAATTTCTGGTTGCTCCTTTAGAGCAGCGTCAGTATCCAAAAACAAAACACCTTGTTTTGCCAAATCTTCTCTTAAACTGTGATAAACTACTTCTGATTCATATTGTGCTCCAACTCCTGCAAGGAACTTTTTTTCAGCTTCTGGAATTCCTAATTTGTCAAAGGTGTTTTTTACATCCTCTGGAACATCATCCCAGTTTTTTTCTGCCTTTTCTGTGGCCTTTGCATAATAGTAGATATTTTGGAAATCAATAGCATTTAGATTTCCTCCCCAAGTGGGCATTGGTTTTTTCATAAAAATTTCATATGATCGTAGTCTAAAATCAAGCATCCATTGTGGCTCATCTTTCATTTTACTGATTGCAGTAACTGTGTCTTTTGAGAGCCCTTTCTTACTGAGATGGACGTACATGTCAGTAGAGTCTTTAAAATCATATTTTGAATAATCCATGTCAAGGTTTTCAGTTGCCATGCTGAAAATAACCCCGTTATATTATAAATACATGAGGAAAAATAGGCATAGCTAAATAGCTGAAGCTAAAATTTGGTACAGAAAACACCACATAGATTATGCAATAGTAAGAGTATTTTTCATCGAATCAAATGCACCTGCAACAGTATGGACCTCTGCAATAGTATTTTTGATTTTGAATTTTTTTAATTCATCGGCTGTGAAGGGCCCAATGGAAACAACAGATAGTTTTGCTAAATTGTTAAGAAGCGATCCTTCTGGATAATCTTTTGACATTATTTCAAAAAAACCTCTTACAGACGAAGCACTAGTAAAAATTATCCCGTCTACTTGCCCCTGAGAAAACAATCCGCGAAACTCGTTCCATTGAGTAGTGTCTCTAAATGCACATACATCATACAAATGAATTTCCAAAACATCGATTCCAATTTTGTTTAGAAGTTCTTTTAGAAAGGGAGTGGAGGCACCACTTCGTGGAACAATCACCTTTTTTCCAACGGCATGGATTTTTGTAAATTCTTCACCCACACCAACTGATGAATAGGTTGTTGGTTGATAATTTACTTTGATTCCTTCATTTTCTAATGCCAATGTGGTTTTTGGGCCTACAGACATCACCATAGTGTTTGCAACTGCAAGTTGTAATTTTTCTAGTTTTTGTGTCTGTTTTGCAGTATCAAAAAGTAACTTTACTGCTTTTGAGCTCATAAAAACAGAATAGTCAGGATTGTAAGTTTTGATAGAGTCTAAGAACTCATCAACAATTTTCTCACCCTTGCTTACCAATTCAATTGTTGGCAATGGAATGGGGTGTGCATTGTTTTTCTCTGCAAGACCAATAAATTCAGCAGCATCGTCTTTTGAGCGAGTTATTGCAATTTTTTTTCCATCAAGCATTATTTCCACCCTATTGTTTTTGATAAATCAACCACATTTCCTATAATAATATTCGTTGGTGGAACAATTTTGTTTTTCTTTACAAGAGATGCAATGTTTGATACTGTTCCTGTAATCATTTTTTGTTTTGAAGTAGTTCCATTTTGAATCACGGCCACAGGTGTTCTCTTATCCATACCTCCCGCAATAAGCTGCTTGCAAATAACATTGATTCTAGATAACCCCATCATGATAACAATAGTGTCTACTGATTTTGCAAGTCTCTTCCATTTTACAGCTTCTTTCTTTTTTTCTGGATCTTCATGCCCTGTGACGAATACAACTGAGGAAGCATATTTTCTATGAGTTAAAGGAATTCCAGCATAAGTTGCAGAACCAATACCAG
>JASFMV010000031.1:0-10199 GCA_050117375.1 Nitrosopumilaceae archaeon
AGTTCATGGAACTTTTGGTGCATATGATATACTGGCCAAGATCGAATCTGACACCGTTGAGAAACTACGTGAAACAATTACTTGGAAAATCCGAAAAATTGAGAAGATTCGTTCAACACTAACCCTAATGGGTATAGAAGGCCAAACATAACACACCCCTTTTTCTTATTATGATCTTACACTTTATTTTCGTAGTAAAAGAAGAAGATCGTCAAAAACGACAACCGGAATATCAATACATCCAACAGATGAGCCAATTTTTTAAACAATGGATTAAAGAAAAATTTGGAAAAGACCTCGAGGTACAATGTGATGAACTAATCACCAAGCCAAGAAGTCTTTTGCAAAAACTAGACACCCCCACTTTAATTCGTGATCATGAGTATAGAGGAAAAGACATCTACCACTTCTATTTGTGTCACTTCAAACCAATTTGGACTGACTGTACTTGTGAAGGGTATCATGCAGAAAATTTTGGAATGGTTTGGTGGCAATCTCCAAAAGATCCAAACGATCAGTTATTTTTAGCAGAAAAAAACTGTACTACTGTATCTCATGAGATAGCACATGAAATGTTAAGACAATTAAATTACAAAAGATTTGTAGAAGACGTTCATGATGTTTGGACAAAACATTTGTTTTCGAATTTATTTTTTGAACAATATGGAAGAGATTTTAAAAAAACTGATGACAAACCAATGTTTCTAACAATTGACACATCAAATTTTTCAATTACCAAAAACGTTTAGCCTTAAAATTCTTTAACACTTTGTTACAGAATAGATATTATTTTCAAAATTGGCTGTCTTAAAATCAAGTTTGTTTTCTGGATCCTTTGTCCTGGATTTATTCAATTTTTCTAACTCTACTAATGCATCTCCCTTAAATCCAACTGAAGAGCCGTAAATTGCATCAGTTAGCATGGTTCCGTGATCACCTTTTTTGATATCATCAACCATTTCGTAAAATCTTGTGGTTTCTTTTTTGCTTACTGGATTTCCTGTTGCTTTGTTGTAGGCAACAGAGATGTACATTCCATTATTTTTTACTGCTACTGGGATTTTGTGGTTCTTTCCACTGGCGCCTGGAATGGTTTCATTTACTATTACTTCGCATTTGTGATACATGCTTGACACGTATGCAAAGAATCTATACTGAGCATATTTTCCTGCATCGTCTTCTTCGCAATCAACAAAGACTTTGTGCAATAATTCCAAGGCTTGATCATTCATACTTTGTAATCTGTCATCTATTCTACCTCTTTCAAGGAGATCAGATTTGCATTCCTTTGCAACAAGTTCTAAAATAAAATCTGGCAAATTGTAATTTTTCAAAGCTGCAACAAATGCTCCAGCTTGTGACATACCAAATTTTGGAAAACCCTTATTGACCATTCAAACACCTTTTTCTAATTAACTCCCAATAATCAATTATAGACCTGCTTTTGGCTTATAATTGTTAAGAAAAACTTGTGCCTATTTTGATAATTTTTTCTAAAAATTGAATTAAGAATAAATTCAGGGCAATTTGAATAATTATGTGGAAATTGATAGTACTCCTGAATTAGTATCTCGTGTTTATAGCAAATTAAAAGAAAATATTGAAAAATATAGAAATGTAGTTGGGAGACCATTAACATTAACTGAAAAAATCTTATCAGGACATTTCAAAGAAATTCCTCAAAAGAATCTAGATGGTGGGAAAAACTATGTTTTTCTTAGACCTGATAGAGTAGCATTGCAAGATGTTACTGGACAAATGGTAATGCTTCAGTTTATGCAAGCAGGACTTGACCAGACATCCTTGCCAACAACTGTTCACTGTGATCATCTCATTAGAGCCAAAGTAGAAGGTGATGTTGACATGAAAGTTTCCTTAGATGAAAACGATGAGGTCTTCAAATTTTTACAATCAGCTGCTGCAAAATATGGTTGCGGTTTTTGGAAACCTGGTGCAGGAATCATTCATCAGGTAGTTCTTGAAAACTATGCATTTCCCGGTGGCTTGATGATTGGAACTGATTCTCACACGCCAAATGCAGGGGGTCTAGGTATGATTGCAGTAGGCGTTGGAGGATTAGACGCTGCAGAAACAATGGCCGGAATGCCTTGGGAATTACTATACCCAAAAAGAATAGGAGTAAAGCTTACTGGAGAACTAAACGGATGGACAGCTCCTAAAGACATTATTCTAAAAGTTGCTGAAGAACTAACTGTTTCTGGAGGAACTAATTCTATCGTGGAATACTTTGGTCCAGGAACTTCATCCATTAGCTGTACGGGGAAGGCCACAATTGCGAACATGGGTGCAGAAGTTGGAGCAACATGTTCGATATTTCCTTATGATCAAAGAATGGAAACTTATCTAAAATATACAAATCGCGAAAAGATTGCAGAACTTGCAAATCAGAATAAAGAAATCTTAACTGCAGATCCTGAAGTAGAAGAAAATCCTGAAAAATATTATGATAGAATTATTGAAATCAATCTCTCAACACTTGAACCTCATATTGTTGGACCTCACACTCCTGATCTGGCTAGAAAGATCTCAGAACTATCTGGTGATGTAGAATCTCAAGATTATATTGATCCTATTTCTGTAGCTTTGATTGGGAGTTGTACAAACTCTTCTTATGAAGACATGTCAAGAGCCGCAAGTCTTGCAGAACAAGCAAAAGCCAAAGGAATCAAATCAAAAATCCCTCTGTTAGTAACTCCTGGCTCTGAGCAAATCAGAGGAACCATAGAGCGAGATGGACAAATGGATTCACTAAAAGATATTGGCGCAACAGTTCTTGCAAATGCATGTGGTCCATGTATTGGTCAATGGAGCAGACCTGAATTAGATAATGATGATAAAAATACTATTGTGACAACCTTCAACCGGAATTTTCCTGGCCGAAACGATGGTCACCGTAATACATTAAACTTCATAGGTAGTCCAGAAATGATTATCGCACTTGCATTGGGTGGAAGATTATCATTTAATCCATTAAAAGATGAGTTAACCGCAGCTGATGGAACAAAATTCAAACTTGAGCCACCAAAGCCTGCTCCTGAAGTCCCTAGTGAAGGATTCAAGAAACCTGATGGAATTTTCATAGCTCCTCCTGAAAACTCTCAAAATCTTGAGGTGCTAATTGATCCAAACAGCAAGCGTCTCCAACGTTTAGAACCATTCCAAAAATGGGATGGAAAAGACTTTGAGGAAATTCCTGTACTAGTCAAAGCAAAGGGAAAATGTACAACTGATCATATTTCTCCAGCAGGTGCATGGCTTTCTCTCCGAGGCCATCTGGATAATCTCAGCGATAACATGTTGTTAGGCGCAGTAAATGCAGCAAATGACGAAGTTGGCAAAGGAAAAAATGTCTTAAATGAAAAAATCGAACCTTTCGCACAAATTGCCAGACAATACAAAGAGAAAGGAATGAGATGGGTAATTGTCGGTGATAATAATTATGGAGAGGGAAGCAGCAGAGAACATGCAGCTATGACTCCTAGACACTTAGGATGTGCTGCAGTAATTACAAAGAGTCTTGCACGAATTCATGAAACAAACCTAAAAAAGCAAGGAATTCTGGCTCTAACCTTTAGCAATCCGGATGACTATGAAAAAATTCAAGAGGATGATAAAATTAGCCTGCTGGAATTAAACAATCTTGCACCACAAAAACCAGTAACATGCGTGATCACTCACAAAGATGGAAGCAAAGAAAACCTTTTGCTTAATCATTCTTATAACGAAGCTCAAATCGAGTGGTTTAAGGCCGGTTCAGCTCTTAATGTTTTAAGAAATAAAAAATAATCTATCTATGATTTTAATATTTAATTTTGTAAATTATGGAATTTTTATTGGTTTAAGAGGTTATTGCAATCCTTATCACTGCAAAATTATTTCGTATTGATTCGACAAGCGGATCTTCCTTTCCAACATTACAAAGAAAATGATATTGAAGCAAGGTTTTCCTGGCACATTTTCGGCACATGTATCGGGTAATTTTTTTACAGATTTTACACTTTAGATATTCTTCAAGTTCACCACCACAGTTTCTACAAGATTCATCGGGCATAGGCTTTGTTTTTTTATTTTATATAAAACAAAATGTGCTGTATGGCGGGTTGCCTCTAAAAACCAAAATGTTTTTTCTTTTTGTCTGGTTCAACAGAAGTTACTCTCATCCAAGTTACTACGATTCCTGTTAACACTGCAATTGTTATGGGAATCACATAGCCAAGTTCATTAGACTTTAAAAATTCTACAATTTCGTTATTCTTGCTTTCGGCAAGATCTGAATTAGAAGTTTTTACAGTAATGGTTTGTTCTTTTATTTTGGATTCATCATTTTTCTGTTCCAGAGATCCAAAGAATACTGCCGAATTCACGCTTGAATCTCTTTTAAAATTTGGATTCAAAGGATCTTTATTTGATTCTATAACTGTAAATTGAATTTTATCCGTTTCAGATATCTCTTCATGACTTGCAATTATTTCATAGGTTCCGGTAGTAGAATACTTTCCAAGTGGTGGATGAAACAACCAACTGAAATGACCATCCTCATCGAAATTTATTGTAGGACTATAAATCAGGTCTCCATTAGGATCATAAACTTCCAGCTTTACCGGTTTGAAAAAGGATTCTGAACTGACAAATCCAGTTACAAGTACACTTTCAGTAGATGTTATTTCTGTATTTAGGGAAAAAATGTCAATCACACCCTCTCCAAAACTAGAAACGCTCATTCCTGAAAACAAAAGGATTCCACTAGCCAAGGTGCAACCAAGTTTTGTCCAATACATAGGAAAGGTCAAACGTAATTTTATAATACCTTATACAACAAAGTGCGGGGTACCTTCAATTAAAAAACCACTCCGTAAACTTACCCACAGTCTATTATAATATGATGAGATAATAATTATAATGCAAACGTTTCAACTAAATAAAAAAATTAAATCTTTGAAAACACAAACCGAGATAAAAAATCTAAACCATTCCTGTATTTCATGGAGAGATATTCAAGGCTTATCTTGGTTACTTGCAGACGATTATTGAAAATCATCAAGAATTATTTTTAAAAATTCGTTGATAGTTTTAATTCAAAACTTGATTATTAAAAAAATCATCAAAAATTTTGTTAGTTTTTTCAACAAGCTTTTCAATATTTGTAGATGGTTCAGAAAAAATCAAAATAAGTTCCTCTTTAAACGGGATGGTGGTTACATTGACGTGTTTCCGGAGTGTGGTCATGTAGCTTATTTTTCCAAGAACTGAGTCGAATTCCCTTCTCATGGAATAATCCAGATAGAGCTCTAGAAAAATCATGTAAAGTTCTCCCTTTTCATATGATTGATTATTTGGTCTAAATCCTCCTGCAACCAATCGACCGTTCTTATTGATCACACCTGTAAAGGTAACTCCTGGAGTTTCAGATATTTTTAGGCAGGAATCATGAAGTCTAGTCGCCTCTTGGAAATTTAAAAGAGACATTCAATTCCTCCCTCTAGTTTTTTTGAATTACTCTCATTGAAAAAACTGCAGTAATTCATTAATTTTTGGATTTGAGATTTTTGATTCATGCATTTATGACTTCAAATGAATATTACTTTTTACCTAAAATTTTGCGGAGTGGCATTTTATCAATTCTGTTTTTTTAACCATAGATGGTTTGACACAAGTTATCTGAAACTTTATTGGAATAGATTATTTGCATCGATCAAAAAGCTTTCAATTACAAAAAATGAAATTATAATAAATACTGGTATTACAAATATTAAAAAATTAAACATTAACAAAATTCGTTCATTTAAGCTCGAATATTCTGAATAATACTTTCAACAACATTCTGCTGATTCTCAAGTGCATTTGATATCTCATTCATTCTTTCTTTTTGTCTTTGGATGTCTTCTAGTACATAAGAATCTGCAACATCTGAATTCAGGTCTGGTTCGATTAAACTAACATGATCTTGCATGGCAGCAACTCCTGCCTTAAGAGATTCTATTTTCTCAATTGTTTTTCCTAATCTACCAAGCCAATAATTTTTTTCTATTTCTTGAAGTGTTTCTATAGAATCCTCCTGACTCAGGGCTTTAATTGTGGGCATTCCTGATATCAAATTAATTTCTGCTGCAAGAATTCCTGATTCTTTATCAAATGCAGTGTTGAATAATACTGCAATTCTCTGTAGGTCCTCTGCTTTGGATTCTAATTCATTTAATTCACTTGGGTTTTTCAATGAATTAGTTGTTGATGAAACATCATTTCGGGTCTTGAAAATTAGATCACTCCATTCATCAAAGTTTTGTGTTCCGTTGATTATTGTGTTACTAACTAACTTGTTCACTTTTGGTTGATGTTCTGATATTACTACCAAGGATCTTATATTACCATCTGTGCTTGACTCCATGTTATTTTTACCATCTTCACTGTCAATTGATGAATTTAATTCGGCAAGAACTTGTTTAAGATAAGTAACTTGATCTCTTAGTTCTTCAACTTCTCTTGCAGACTTCTCAGAAAGGTGCATGTAGTTATTATCCAGTAGCCATTTAATCGAAGTTAGCAATTCCTTTTGGCTAATCTGACCATCTAGGTACCAACGAAAATTGTTCTTTAACCAGTCTGGAATTGCTTTAGATGAATCACTTCTTAATGGAACCTCTTCTTCTGGATTTTGTCCAAGGGAGCTCTGGTATCCAACTCCCAAAACAAAAAGACTCATGACAATAAAGAAAAGTATTTTCAAATTCTGCACTAATGATGCAATACTTTTCTGCCTGATAAATGATGCTAGAAAATAATCCTAATGGATTTTGAATAACGGTTAGAACTTTATTAAAAAAAGTCGTATAGATCAGCCTTTTTTATAATTTCAACTTCGGTTTCGAGGTTTTTTTAAATGGATCCATTCATCTTCACATTGGTCTGATAAATCCTTCCAAAATTATTATAGTTAGGTAGTAAGGACTTTCTTATTGCCTGAAATAAAACCTGGGACTTTTGGAAATTTGTATTCATACAAAAACTACATGCGGTTAACTGCAAGGAAATTGTACGGTGACGTATCCTATAAGAAAAAGAAAATTCCAAAACATCAGGAAAATATTCAAAAAATGCTTCATATTCTGGCCATTCACGGTCCACTAACTACATGGGGAATGGCCAAAGAGGAGTTATTTGGAGAAACTTCGAAGGTTAGAACTAGAGAAAAACAATACAGGAAATTCCTCATAGGAAGAGAAGATAGGGGAAAACATTCTGCTGGTATATTGGAAATAGGATTAGTGGTAACTGAAGGTAAAAGAAAGATAAAAGCTCCTGCTAATGTTTATCGATTATCTTTACATGGAATTTTGTATTGTCTTGATGTTTTGGATCTTACAAATAGAGAAATTGACATGATGGCAAAAAATTATGAAAAATTTTTACCTTGGGTTTTTGGCAAATGGGATTATCTAAAACAAGCAATTGGAACTGATGTCTATAGAATTAAGCTCTTAGCTAAGGGTTTATTTTTAGATAATATCCACACTTCGAAAATCTCAAAAATTCCGGTTTATGAAATTCTTACATATTTATCAATAAAATACCTGGATAATTTTGAACATATCGAAGAAAAAGATCTAGCAGAGCAAATCTCATGCTGGTATTATACTCAACTCCTGATTCCCAGATTTTCTCCCAAAAAAGATTCAGCAGTTAGATATGAAGATTGGTATAAGCTAATTACCAAAGGAGACCCAGAATTAAAAGACTGGTATCAGTCATTTTTATTAGAAGTAGAACAATTTTACAAAAACCGATTTCAAAATTTAAAGAAATTAAAAAAACTATGAACCCAAATACTTTTTGATTACGCCTTCTAGTGTCTCAATATCATATGGCTTTTCAATAGTTTCTAATAGTGACATGCTTTGGGCTTTTAGGTATTTTTTTTCATCAACATGATATGCCGTTATTAGAACAATTTTGGCATCTTTGTTGAATTCTTTTATCTTGAAAAATGCATCAAACCCATCCATTTTGGGCATTTTGACATCCATAAATGTTAAAGCCGGATTTACCGATTTGAATACTTCAATTGCCTCTAACCCGTCTTTGGCTGTAACTACCTCATAACCTAGAGTTTCAACCATGTATGCTGTATTCTCTAAAAGAGGAAGATCATCATCTACAATCAAAATTGTATTATTGGTAATCAATCTGAAATCATTCCTCCTTCACTACCTTGCCACCATTTTCAAAATCAACTTTAACATCTTTTGGAAACTGTATGGTGAATGTAGTTGGATTATTTTTAACCAAAATAGAGCCGCCATGTTGTTCAATAATATTTTTACATGTTGCTAGCCCTAACCCTGTTCCTTGAAATTTAGTTGTAAACAGTGGCTCAAAGATTTTATCTACCAATTCTTCCGGTATGGGTGGACCTGAATTTTCAATATTTATTTCATAATGTAAATTGTCTTCTTTTGATGTAATAGAGATCTCTCCAGAATTATCCCCTATGGCCTGAACTGCATTTAATATTAAATTAATTAAAACAATTTCCATTTTCTGCTGATCACAATTCAACTCAATGTTGGTCTGGGAATTCTTTATTGTCAGATTTGGTGGTATCTGAATTGTATTTAGCGCAGTGTTAATCATTTGATCAAGCCTTACGGCCTTAATATTGGCAGGAGTTATTCGGACATACTCTAATACATCTTTGATTTGATGAGAAATTCTGTTTATTCCAATATCTATGTTAGAAAATAATTTGTCAATTTTTTCATCATCTCCTTTGAATTTTCTTTTCAATACGTCTGTTGCCGTTTTTATTACTGCCAATGGGTTTTTCATATCATGGGCCATACTGGCAGAAAGTTCTCCTATTGCAGTTAATCTTTCATTTTTTACCTTAACCCGTTCCTCTGCTAGATCTTTTTCAGTTTCAATTAGCTTTTTGAGGGATTTAGACAAATCATTGTAGGAATTGGAAAGCAAGTTTATTTCATGTAATTTACTGGGCTCTAACCGAACATCAAAATTCCCTGAGGAAAGTTGTTTGTAAGTTTTAGTTATCTTTGTCAATGGATTTGAGACAAACACCGTTATGATTATCCCGATAATAACAGTAACCAAAGCTCCAATAATTGCTGGTAAGGCAAGTGAGTTTCTAACATCTTCTAATGATGATATGATATTTTCTTCTTTTTCGGTAAGAATTACTATCCATCCTAATCCTAAACCACTACTTTCTTTTGATTTTGCATATGAAATAATTTCCTTAGAATCATTCCTTGAAAATTTGAAGTTTCCCTCATCTTCAGTCAAGTTTTCCATAAAATTAACTTTGAGATTCTCACCGTAAATTATCTTATTGTGATAAATTATCATTCCATCGCTATTCAGAAGAATGACTTCTTTGTTCTGTTCTTCTAATAATTGGATATTTTTAAAAAAATCTTCTAACAAATGATCTATGCTAATTAAAACTCTAATGTTACCCAAAAATTCCTCACTTTCATTTGAAATTGATATGCCTAAAGGGACAGCATAGGTTCCATATGCTGGAAAGTATTCAATTTCTCCAACATAGGCTCCTGCATCTTTGGTTTTCTGCCACCACTCCTTATCAGTTTGAACATAGTCTGCCACTCCAAAAATTAATACAACATTTGCACCGTATGCATTTGTGACAAAGAATTCTTCGGCAAAATCAAACCCATATGTCTGATCATAGTTTTTTATTATTGCCGTTAATTCATTTTGGTGTTTTTGTTCAACTGCCTGAGTAATGAAGGGCAAATATCGGTCAAAATTCTCTATGGATGGGTTTTTTTGTTCCAAGTATTCGTCAAGATCCTCAATTTGAGAAAACTCCTCATTTGAAGATTTTAAAATGTCTCGTATCTCCTTGGCCTTTTCTAATGATTGGAAATCAATCATTCTTCCCTCGATGAACAAATCTAGATTTTGGATTAAATTGCTGGCAAGGACTTGATTTCTTAATGCTTCAGACTCTACAAGTCTCTCAGAATTAACCTGGAAAGTAACATATGCTTGAACTCCATAAACTATGGTAATTATTGACATTCCAATGATTAGAATGTAAATTATTTTTAAATTCAAACAATCCATTGAATTTAACATTAGATTTTAAGTTAAAGGCACCCCGCAGGTTGGGATTAATTTTCTTATAACAAATTTTATAT
>JASFMV010000032.1:0-9956 GCA_050117375.1 Nitrosopumilaceae archaeon
CAAGTGGTTTCCCCATTCTCCCCAAGACCCAAGGTAAACCTTCACATTTTCAAATCCAAGTTTTTTCAAAGCTAGAAAAGAGTTTGCTGCCCTATATGCCCCTTGGCAATAAGTTACAATTTCTGAATCTTTTGGAATTTCGTAAAGTTTGGAGAGTTCAGCTTCATTTTTGAAAGTGCCATTTTCGTTTACATTAAGGGACCAATCAATATTGATAGCATTTGGAATACGGCCAGCTTGTGCGGCTCTAACTATGGACCCATCATATTCTCCTTTGGATCTAGCATCAATTATTGTCAGTTTATCTAAATTACCACGAATGTTTTCAAAGCCCGTTATAATTGAGGAATTAATTTTTCCCAAATATTTAGTTGGTTTGAAGCTGTTTGATTTTGTTTCAATTTCTAAATTTTCTTCGCGCCATTTTTTTATTCCTCCATCTAGCATGGCAACATTTGGATGTGAAAAATACATCAGCATCCAAACTCCTCGAGCTGCAAGCATTCCGGATATCTCATCATAGAAAATTACTTTTTTTTCATTCGTTACTCCTGCAAAAGACATAATCATTTGTGCTTGTTTATTGAAATTTTCAATGCCTTTGTTTGTTGTATCGATCCAATGAAAGGCAAAGAGATCAAGATTTACTGCACCAGGAATATGACCATCAGAATAATCTTTGAAGGAACGAGTATCGATTATCAAAACGTTAGGATCATGTAAAATTGAATTTAATTTTGCAGTTGAAACTAACATGATTGTGATAATTATATCATGTGTAAATTGATTTGGGTCGAATAATAAAAAGAAGAAAAGAAAAAGGATTTTCTATTCGTTTACGTATGCTCTTTCTCCGTGCTGTGCCAAATCGAGACCAATCTCCTCTTCTTTTGGAGTGACTCTGATTCCGCCAGGCCAAACGGCATCCATTACTTTCAGGATTACAATAGTAAGACCAAAGGCATATCCTATTGAGATTGCAGCTGCAATGATACTGATTGCTTGCTGTTCCATACCTTCAGCAGTACCTGTCCATGCACCAGTACCGTCACCGCCAGTATCCCAAATGTGTGGGCTAGCTAGTGTACCAGTTAAGATAGCACCTGTAAGACCACCCATTCCGTGGACGCCCCATACATCTAATGCGTCGTCCCACTTTCTGGCGTTCTTGAATGCAATGCATCCATAACAAATTGTACCTGCTGCAATGCCGATAATAATTGCCGCCATTGGACCAACAAAACCTGAAGCTGGAGTAATTGCTACTAAACCTGCTACTGCACCAGATGCAGCTCCTACGATACTTGGTTTTCCTGTATGTGCCCATGACACTAATACCCAAGTAACTGCGGCCATACCTGTCGATGTGTTTGTAACAGTCCATGCACTTACGGTAATGCCATCTACCATTACCTCACTTCCGGTGTTGAAACCAAACCAACCAAACCAGAGTATTCCTGCTCCGAGGACTACCATTGGGATGTTGTGTGGTTCCATTGGTACCTTTCCATATCCTAGTCTTCTACCTAGAACTAAGGCACCTGCCAATGCAGCGAATCCCGAAGAAATGTGTACTACAGTACCACCAGCAAAGTCTAATGCGTAATCTGGATACAGTTCTGGATCAAGATCCAGTCCGCCTCCACCTATGAAGCCGCCTCCCCAGACCCAATGTGCAATTGGATCGTAGACAAACGTTCCCCATAAAAGTACGAATATGACTAATGCGCTAAACTTGATTCTGTCAATCAGTCCACCAATAATTAGAATTGGTGTGATAATTGCGAATGTAGCTTGGAACATTGCGAATAGTTGGTGTGGAACCGTACCAGGCCAATCTTGGCTACAGTACTCTCCTTCGACCATCGCGTTCATTTGATAAGCCGCCGACCATGTATCTCCACACGGACCTACCGCACCTAATGGTGCAAATGGTGAGACCATGTTAAAGCCTGCATAATCAAGGCTTCCCATGAACATGTTGGCATCTTCATTTGCATTTGGTGCAAATGCTAGAGAATATCCCCAGAGAACCCATTGTACTGACATTAATCCCATTACTACAAGGGTCATACCAAGTACATTGACGATATTCTTTGATCTGGCTAACCCGCCATAAAAGAATCCGACTCCTGGAGACATGAATAGTACTAATGATGTTGCTGTAAGCATCCATGCTGTATCACCTGTATCAATTAAACAGGGCAGCATGTTGCCTTCGCCATCATCATACCAACATTCGTTTGGATTTCCAGTGTAAATTCCACTGGTTCCCTTAACATATCCGTCCATACCATCATCAACACTCTGTGCAAATGCTTGAGACATTGCACCAGTTGCTGTTATGGCTACTGCGGCCACAAGTAATAGAGCATACTTGTGGTTCCTAGAATTCATTGTTTTAATCGAAATTGAAAATTATTTAAGGGTTGAGACCATAGAATTGTTAAATTTGTAAATTATTATATTTTAGTTTAATTTGATATTATCATAGAAAATGGAAATTATGTTATGGTGTAGTGCATGAAGGTAAAATCAGACACAAAATTATCGATATTTGATACCTTCAAGACAAAGGAAAACAGTCTAACAGGAGAGGCAAACAGACAAAGGTCTATCATACGAATTTTATCTAGTAAGGCAAATCCCGCAGAGAGAACTAGAACGGGTATTTCTCAGAAAATTGCCAAGGGTCAAGGAATAGTTTGGAAGAATATCTATTCAGGAATTTTCAGGGATCTTGATGAGATTTTGCTTCCTATGGGTATTGCCGAAGAAGACGGTAGATTGCCACTAAAAAGAGGGCCAAAAGCACTTCAGGAAAAAGGTATTCCCTTTTACCATTTGACAAGAAAAGGGATCTTAATTGCATTATCAATCAAAGAGGTAGAAAATAAAGAAGGTTTACTTGTAGAGTTTTTCTCAAAAGCAGATTCTAAGGAAAAAGAATTTGAGAAGATCATTACTAATCTGTCTAAATCTAGCCCCAATTTTACATATTCAATTTTTCAAAAATATGTAAAGGCATTTTGTGATGACAAAATTAAAGATCTTCTTCCCTTTGATCTCTCAAAATTGCAAAGTATTTCTGATGAATCACTTAGTATTCAAAAGGAGATTTTAGAGGCATTTTTGAAACTATCAAAACAAGAAAAAGAAGAGGCAATTAGATTCCTAAATGAAATTACCTGAAAATAAGGCAATTTAGGAATAAATCGCCAAACATTAAAATCAGTTACATAATCAGTTCCATTGAAATGGGCTCAAAGAATGTTTATGCCTCCGTAAAGTCATACAGCAAAAGAGGCCAGCTACTAAAGAAAGCAGATTTTCAAACATTAGCAGAATCTAGAGATTTAGAGGAATTAATGACCAGGATAAAAAATACAATCTATGCTGAATCTGTATCAGATGTTCAAAAACCATACACTTCTCAGAAAATTGAAAACGCCTTGAGAGGACATTTGGCTGATGTTCATTATTCAATTGCCAAAACATCCGGCGATAGAAGCATATTCAATGCATATTACATGAAATTTATTATTTCCAATTTAAAATCAGTTCTAAAAGGAAAGGTTTTAGGAAAATCCCAAGAAGAGATAGAATCTCACATTAATCTTCATGCAGAAGAATTAATCAAGCAAAGAGATATCGTTGTTAAAGCACTTGTTGCAAAAGATATTGAAGAAACAGTAGCCAGTTTGAGTTCAAGTCAGTTTGGGGAAGAAATTACAAAAGCTGCTGCACTTTACAATGACAAAAAAAATATTCAAATTTTTGACATTTACTTTGATAAAATTTTGTATCAACAATTAGGTCGTGCAATTAAGAATAGTAGAGAAACTGAAGTCACAAAATTAATCGGAATGGATATTGACTTTTACAACTTGTTGAGTGCTATCCGCGGAAAATTCTGGGGTTTGGAAGAAGAACAAATTCAAGATTTGATTGCATCAACTACACCTACTGCATCAAGAGATTTAATCAGTAGAATGATTAGCGCAGCATCTGTAAGGGATGCATTTAATGAATTGACTAGCACAAGATACAAGAATCTTATCCCTGAATCGGAGAATGAATTAGATGCAATAGCAGAATTTGAAAGAAAGTTTGAATTAGAAATTTATCAGTCCTCATTAAGATCTTTTACAAAGATGTTCAGTTTTGCTACTATTATTGGCATAACAAAATTGACTGCATATGAGGTAAGAAATTTGGCAGCCATTGCATATGCTGTTGAACAGAAAATACCAACAGAAACTACAATGTCAAAATTAATTCTAGAAGAAGATTAGCCTCAAAATGGCAAGTTTTCCTTCTAAAAAAAAGAAAATACCTCCAGAAGTTATAATCAATACAATTTGGATAAGCACTTTTCTTGCTATGATTTTCACTCTTCCTGCTCTTGGAATATTTCTTGGAATTTATTATAGTACGGGAAATTTGGTGTTGGGGGCAGTTTTAGGATTTAGTGTGCATTTTGTAGCTTTTGCCTTCTCTGGAAAAATTTCTAGGTTTCTCACAAAAATCATGAATTAACCTATATGGATCTCTTTTCTAAGTGATTTATCATGATGGGAGATAGAGATTTTCGAAGCGTAATCAAAAATGCCATTGATTCAATAGGTAAAGAGTTAGAAATTGATATTGATGCAGCTGATTATAAGACCATTCACCTGCAGGAAGTAGTTCAATGTTTAAGAAGATCCTATTATGATAGAACAGATTCAAAAGAAGTTGAAAGAAGGGGATTTAATGATCTGACTAGTGGTCTGCTAAGAAAATTAGAGTATGGTAGCGAACCCAAAATTTTCGAGATTGATGATATTAAATTGAAGGGGCAATCAGACATGATTCTTGATGATATAATTATTTTATTTAGATCCAGTAAAGAAATTCCAGAATCACCTCAGGCAAATGATCTTCTTTATCTTAATGCTTGTCTCTGGATTTATGATAAACCAGATGGAATGATAATATACATTACAAGGGATAGAGAAGAGTTTACCTTTTCTCTTACTCGTGACAAAAAGATGTTTGAAGAAGTGATTAGACGGGTTAGGGTTTTGAATGATCTTTTAAACGAACAAAAAACTCCAATTTTAGAGCCATCCCTGAGTTGTTTGGATTGTCAATATTATCAAAGATGTTTTATCAGTAAAAAGAGTTCAAAACAACTTTCCTTAGCTGAAATGCTAGGGCTATCAAAGGAAAACTAAATTAAAAAGATTGTAAAGGATTGATTTCCTTCGTTTAATCCAGTGGTTCAGGATGTCCTTTACCACGTAATGCAAAGCATACAACTGCCAAGGCTATTGCTACGCCTGCTGCTGCACCATATGCTGCCATACCTGCTTCTGCCATTTGTTAAAAAACAACCGTACGGGCTTTTATAACTTTGTCAATCAATTTTCCCTAAAAACAAATTATCATAATTTTCAAATTTTATGATACATAAGCTAGATTATTTGCTTGATTCAAAATGAATTTCGTTTTCTTGACCGCTAGTCATTGAACTGAGGTTAAAGAAAACATCACCCTCTACTCTCCAGCTAGGATTACTGTTTTCAAGAATAGACATCAATTCAGGAGAATTTCCAGGATATTCCAGAGTGATTTTGTCTTTTAGAATAATTGAATTATTGCTTAGTAATGTGTAATAGTTTGATCCATCAACCATTCCTTCTGGCCTTTTCCCAATTTCTCCAGATGATATTTTGTATTCCTCCGATCCATTTGAACCATAAAGGGAATATTTTAGCTGCTGAGCAATAACTGATCGAGAATTAGGATTATCAAGCTTGAACTGTATTTCTATAATAGCTGCTCTATCTGTGACTTGCAAAATTTCAACATTTTCTAAATTAATGGTTACTGGCTCTACTTGGCTTTGAATTTCTTGAGTTGACCCTTCATCAAAAGTATCGCTAGTTGATGTTGACATGAAAATTGCACCCAAGATTCCAATCAGAACCGCGATTGCTGCAATGACAAATATCTTAGGATTCAACAGTATCACTTATCCTTATGATATCTTAAATGTTGAGATAGTTATTATAGCATTATAAAGAAAATTTTATGTGCAGTATTTTCAGGCAGTGCAGCAAGGAAAAATAAGAGCTAGTAAATCTCAAATGAAATTATTTGATGTTGCAGGATTTGGAATGCTTACTCTGACTACTAAAAAAATTGATGGAAAATTTTTTCCTGTTGGAGAAGAGGATTTTACTGCAGTGATTCAATCCGAAGAGGGATATGTTGCAGTTATTGTAGACAAAGATGGATACACAAAGGCTCAGTCAAAGAAGGTTGAAAAAGAGGAAGCTCTTGATATTTTCAAAAAATTAAGAGATTCAGGTGTGCCTGAATATCCAGAATCTAGCATAAAAATTTGGACTGAGGACAGGCCAACTATTCAAAATGAACCATTAGAGTAAAAACTAAGATAAAACGATTTTTGTTCCAACATCGCCACCCTTTATTGCTTTTTCAATAATTTTAGGGTCTGCCTTTAAAATTCTAGTTTTGATTTTAGATCTTTCAATAATTTTCAATGCAACAATATCCATAAGATCATAGCCGCCTGCAACAGAATCTTCATGCACTAACATGTTTTTTAGATTTTTTAATTCAATTTGCTTGAATTTTTTTGCTTTTTTGTTTTTGTTAGGATCCATATCATAAACTCCATCAACATCTGTGGCGTTTAGGAATTGTTCTGCTTTAATTTTTTCAGCAATTAGTGCTGCTGTTCCATTGGTACTTTGTCCAGGATGTAATCCTCCTGCTACAACGATTAGACCATCATCTACTGCATGTCTGACCTCTTGTAAAGTAGTAGGAGGGTGAGAATATGCTTTGTTTTTTAATGCATAAATCAATAGCTTTGCGTTTAATCTAGAGATTTCAATTCCTAATTCATCCAATGTAGATTCATCAGCGCCAGAAGATCTTGCATGAGAAATATAATGTCTTGCGATATTTCCTCCACCTGCAATGACTACGGGTTGACAGATTTTACTAATTTTTACCAAAAATGAAGCATAGTCTTTTAACAATTTGACATTATCCATGCCAAAAACTCGTCCTGAAAGTTTGATTACAATTCTTTTTTTCATTATCTTAGGTCACCCAAGATTGATTTTGCGGCAATTTCAACTTTTTTTCTAGTTTTTTGAGGAGTATATACTCTCAAAATATTCATGAATCCAGATATTGCAGAGACTACCGGAATTTTTGAAATGGGCATCTCTTGTGCCTGTGATTTACCATTTTCTTGTGTGATTAGAATAATTTGCTTTGACTCCTTTTTGGATGGGGCCAAAGGAATTGATGGGGTGACAGAACTATCTACAAAGATCTCATTTTCATCCACTCTGGATTTTTTAGAAAGAGATGATCTAATTTCATTTGTTTTAGTTTTTTCTAAAATAGTTTTGCTGGTTAAAATTCTCTCATATACGCATTTTAACAATTTTCGGTTTTGATAATCTTCTGCAAATTTTTTTGCTCTTTTGAGTTTGGAAGTTTGGGAAGCAAGTAGCATGGATAAAACGTACTCGTCAGTGAGTTTTGTGTATTCATTTAGATTAAACGAAGTGAAACCAAACTCATCATCAGAAAGTTGTAAGGCTTCTAATAGCATTACTTCTGCGGCTCTAACTGTTTTGTGAAAGTAAACTGCTTTGAACATTTGGTATCTAGAGTGCATCATAGATTCAAAAGAATAAAGAGCTGATTTTTCTAAAGCTAATTTTTTCTTGTAGACATCTAAAGATTGAGTTAATCTTTTATGGTCAATTTTTGCATGCTCGGCGCCAGTATAATATCCATCGCGTAAAAGATAATCCATCATATCTGCACTAAGGGCACCAGATACAATTTCATTTAGGTATTGAAACTTAGAATCCCCAAATGCAATTTTGGTTATTGTTTTTTTATCGTAGCCATTTTGAGATAAAGCATCGCCAATATCAGAATTTAAAATTATTTTCTTACCAAAATCTTCGTGTGAAATTTTTTTCTTTTGTATTATTTCCTCAAAGAGATGGGAAAAGGGGCCATGACCAATATCGTGTAAAAGACCTGCAAGTCTTAATATTTTGATATCATCTTTTTCTAAAATTCCTTTTTCACTCAAGGCCTCACCTGCTTGACTTGCGATATGCATAACTCCTAGAGAGTGTTCAAATCGTGTATGTTGAGCTCCAGGATAAGTCAGATGAGCTCCAGAAAGTTGTCTAATTCTTCTTAACCTTTGAAATATTGGATTATCTATAATTTTTAATTCGTGATCATATACCCGAATAAAATCATGAATTGGATCAATTATATCCAAATAGTTTTTTCTCATAATCCTATTTGCTTTGAAAAGATTTTCAATATTTCTTCATGTACCTCTTCTTTAGTTTTAGTTGCATCAACAATTTTCCATCGCTTTTTCTTGGCAGTAGTTCGATAAATTTTTGAGATTTTTTTGAGAAATTCTTTATTTTTTTCAAATTTGTCTCTGTTGGTTTTCTTTCTATGAAATGATTCTTTTTGGGAGACATCAAGTAAGATTACCAGATCAGCTTTTGGTAAACCTGCATCCAAGTTTTCTAGCCATTTTTGCTTCATGCCATTTGCTAATCCATATACCAGATTTGATTGATAATACCTATTCATTATCAAAACAGAGTTTTTTGATCGTGCCTTTGTAATTTCATTTAGTTTTTCCCACCTATTAGCAGCTAAAAGACAATGAATGGTTTGGGGAGGGAACTTTCTTTTTCCACTCAGGTATTTTGCAATTTCTTTTCCTATAGGTGTGGCATAGTCGGGAAAACTAAAGGTGGTGGCTTTAATTTTCCTTTTTTTTAATGCACGGAATAATAGTTCAGTTTGGGTTTTTTTTCCTGCTTGGTCACCACCCTCAATAACGATAATCATAACTTATCAATCTCATGAATTGATTAATTAAAAATCTATCAATATTTTCCGTTATAGAGCAAATTTATGAAATAAAAAATGTAAATCATCGTTATTATAAACACAAGAGTCTGAAATTCATCTAATTGAATTTTTTGTGTTGTTTTTTCAAATTAAAGTTAATTGATTCTTAATTATTCAATTACACTCTAGATTGCCATCAAGGTTTATAACCAAAAATTAAGTATATACCTCA
This sequence comes from Nitrosopumilaceae archaeon, assembly GCA_050117375.1. Lineage (GTDB taxonomy): Archaea > Thermoproteota > Nitrososphaeria > Nitrososphaerales > Nitrosopumilaceae > Nitrosomaritimum. The sequence continues at coordinate 9,167 of JASFMV010000032.1, forward strand.
AAATGGGATTAGTAAAATCTATGGCAAAAGAAATGATGAAAGAAATTGGAAACAAATCAAGAGAATTCTATGAATTTGTGTTGCCACCAGTAGATATGCATCTAGATGATGACAAACTAACATTATTGATTGATTTGCCCGGATTTGAGAAAAAAGACATTAAACTTTCATTGGATGATAATTTTTTATCAATTCAGGCCTGCAAAGAGGAAGCAAAAGATAACCACCATATGATTTGTAATCAACGACCAAATATTATAGATAAAAAAATTAGATTACCCGTTGATGTAAATGATGAGGAGGATGCTGTAAGTTCTGCCAAATACTCCCAAGGTGTTCTAACAATCACTATTCCTGTTCATAAACATGGCAAAGATATCAAAGTAGAGTAATTACTTTTTCCTGAAAATAGTACAAATACCCATTATTACTAGAGAACCAATCATTCCGGTTATTCCAAGAATTTCATTGGAAGAATACAAAACTGCAGAACCAACAAAAATTGCAGCAGATAGTATACTTCCAGATAATAAAATGTTTGATTTTGGTTTTGCATTTAATAGTTGAATTGATCTGTTATCATCAAGGAATTTTTTCAATTCGGGGGCAATGGAAATTGTCGCATCAATGGATTTAGCAAATCTTTGGAAGGAATACTTCAATTCTTCAATATAAGCATCTTTGATTAATTGTTCTTCCTCTAAAATTTCTCTTAATACTTTTACAAACTTAAAATCAACTTTATGTTGTTTGTAAATTCCTTCTATTATTGATGCCATCCTCATGTATA
>JASFMV010000033.1:0-9923 GCA_050117375.1 Nitrosopumilaceae archaeon
TAACAACCCATATGCATTATCTCCAAAAGAATTTTCGATTGAAGATGTTTTAACCTCAAAAAAACTAACAGAAGATTTACGATTGCTGGATTGTTCTAGGCCATGTACTGGAGGGGCATCAATTTTATTGGCATCTGAAAATTACTGTAAAAATTTTACTGATTCTCCAATATGGATTTCAGGCATAGGGCAAAAAACAACTTCAGCAAGCTTTACAAAAAATTCTACGTTTGACAATATGGAATCCACGAAAAAAGCAGCAGACAAAGCATATGAAATGTCAAACCATAATCCAAAAGATATCGATGTGATTGAACTTCATGATGCCTTTTCAGTGTGTGAGCCCATGGCTTTGGAATCTTTAGGAATGGCTGATCAGGGTAAAGGAACAAAGATGGTAAAAGAAGCATATCAGACCGGAAATTTGAAAATCAACCCACGCGGAGGTCTGATTGGTTCAGGACATCCACTTGGAGCAACAGGGATAGCTCAGACCATTGAAATCGTACAACAATTGCAGTTAAACGCAGGGAAACGTCAAACGGACAATCCCAAAGTAGGCTTAGTTCACAACATGTCTGCAGCAGCTACTTCGTCAACAGTTTTGGTGTTAGAAAGTTGAATTTTGATTCAGAGTTGAAAAAAGGAAAAATGGTTATTTCGGAATGCATTGATTGTAAGAAAATCATATGGCCACCATCAGAAATTTGCAATCAATGTCTTAAGGAAACCTCTTGGAGAACATGCTCAAATCAAGGTAAAATAATTGAATTCTCAAAACAAAATGACATTTACTTTGGAATAATTGAATTTGAAAAAAATTTTAGAATAATGGGAACAATAATTGAAGGAGTTCCAGAAACTAACAAATTGGTAAAAGTGTTTGATTGTGGAATTTCAGACAATGGGTATTCTCTAAAAATGAAGGTTATTGAATGACTTTAAATTATTATGTCCGATGATCTCAGAAAGTTGAAAACTCAACAACCATCGGGATTCAAAAATGAATCACAGGAAAATTAACTGCCTGTTTTTTATTTTTTGTGCTCAATTTAGAATCATAAAAAAATAGAGTCCATGGTAATGTCATTATTACCTACTCTTCTATATCCTGGAAGGATGAAAATGAGTCGTGAAAACAAAGGCAGAATTACTTACAATTTTAAGGAATAAAGAAAAAATAAAATCCAAAAATCACAGAAAGGCAGTTAAAACCAGAAGACAGCGAGGATACCACTGGGAAGACACAATTGTAAAACGTTTCAATTCTGCCAATAATTGGAACGCATTTAGACTAGGATCTCCAAGTACCGCCCTTCCAGATGTTTTGGCAGTAAATAACCACGAAAGCACCATTTTTACAATTGAGGCCAAATCAGGGACCACAAATGCCCTTCCAGTACCAAAAGACCAAATTGAAAGATGCCTAAAATGGATTAACATTTTTGAAATTTATAACACAAAAAAGGTAATACTTGCCTTCAAATTTCTTTCAAAGAAAAGGACAGGATTAGGAACCTATGAAAGTAGAGAGTTAAGAGAATTCTACAAGGCATGGGATACTTCAATTCCAATTTCAAATTGTTCTTGTAGTTATGAAGGAAAAGTTTTTGCTCAAATTAATGGAAAAAGACAAGAAATTCACCTCCAAGACATACCCATGCCTTTCAAAACAAAATTTCGAGATAGTGCCTAAATTAAAAAAACCTACAGCAGATCATTTTTTAGTGATAGTTCATTCACAAGTATTATGTCAGATGATAAAAACACCATAGAATCAGATAAACCAAAAACAGAGTCATTGTTAGATTTAGTTTCTGAATCAGAAGATGTCAATTCTAGAATCACTTTTGAAGAATTTACCGATGAGCGGATTTTGATTAGTCATGATTCAACCGGAGGCAAACAAATGAAAATAAAGGTTCTAGAAGTATCCGATGAGAATCCCCCTTCAAAATGGAAGTTTGGAGACAGAGTAAAAATAAGTAAAATACTCATCACCATAAAACATCTTGAAACTCAAGAAGTTGAAGAAGGTGAATTTGATATTGAGGCAATAGAAAGAGAGCTTGCAGAAAAAAGACATTATACATCAACTAATAGATGGATTCCTGCCAATGACATCAAAAATGGTTATGTTATAGGATCAATGCACACAAGATTAATCAGTGATGCGTCTGCACTAGACTATATTGTTTTTTGATTGATCGAAGATAAACATCAAAGATATAGTAAATTCAACTAAAAACATTTAAGCATCAAAATTTGAAAGCTGAGATATGAGCGCAAAACAAGTCGATGTGAATGGTACAGAATACAGAATTGTCTTAACAGAGCAAGTAATTGGACATGTAAATAATTTAAAGAGCCTATACAATGCAGCATACGAAGATCCTGAAAGTTTTGAAGATGTAAGTGCAGAGATTTCTAACACAATTAATGAAATTGCAAGCACCGTTGAGCCTGAAGCAGAAGATAGTGACTTGGACGGACTTATCCAAGAAATAATCAAAGCAGTAGACCACAAAGCTGAAGAAATTGAAAAGGAATTAGAGGCAAAACCAAGAAAAGAGACTAAAAAATCAAAGGCCAAATCAAAATAGAACCATTTGACCTGAAAATCATAAAAAATTGCAGTATTACTTTTATTGTAAATAAAGGGATGATAAACAAATGACTAAAAGTTGTGAGTGTGGAATATGTGATCACTATACCGAACAAGAATGCCTGAAAAAAGAGTGTAAATGTTGTTTGAACTTTCACGAGCGGTCAGGACCCAAACAAAAATAGTTAATGATTTAAAATTTTTCAAGATTTGAAGCAACTACAGTTTTTTGCCATGTGTCTTGAACAACCAATAAGCTTATGGTCTTTACATCCGCATAAAATACATTTTTTTTGTTTCTCAGACATAATCTATAATTCTTGTAAGAGTTCTTCTATCTTATCAATTAGTCGTCTGTCTTGAAATGCCTCCAATATTTTTAACCTCATATTTTTTAATCGATCCTTGTCATCGGCATATAGAGGAGACATTGTATCTATTTCCTGTACAAAATAATAGTTATTTAGAAAATTTGTAATTTTGGGTTTTAATTCTAATAGATCACGCGATTGAAAACTATCTGGTTCAAGTTTTTTTTCCATAACATTGAAGAATCCATTAATCTTCAAGAGTTCTTTTTTTAAAATATCAAGATCACCGGGTTGATCCTTGAGATTTTGAATAGTTTGATAAGAGTTCCAAATTTGTTGCAATATTTTTTTTGCATAATCATAGTTTGAGCTCATTTATGATTTTGGCTAAAATTTTCTAATCTAATAACTTTGGGTAAGAAAATTAATCTTAAGATATCAAAAAATTACTCTTAACTTTAAATTATCATTGTTATTTCAGACTGACATTGCAAGGCGACGCATATCTGAAATGTATTGATTCCCAATGTGGTTTAGAGTATCCCATAACAAATACCAATGTAGAATGTGAGAAGGGACATTTGTTAGATGTAAAGTACAAAAACAAACCAAATGAGAGCCTAAAAGAAGTATTTGCTCATAGAGGTCAGATGGATAAGAACATTATTTTCAATGAAAGTGGAGTTTGGCGATTTAGGGAATTACTTAATTTTTGTGAAATAGATACAGAAGATATTGAACAATGCTCAAAATATCTAGTCTCCCTTGACGGAGCAGAAGGACGACAGTCAAAACCATACCACATGACAAAAGCATCATCCTTCATAGGAATTCCCAGTGATAATTTATGGTTGCAGCCTGAGGGGTACAATCCAAGTGGATCCTTCAAAGACAACGGAATGGCAACGGCAGTAACTCATGCTAAAATGGTAGGAGCAAAAAAAATTGTTTGTGCATCAACTGGAAATACTTCAGCTTCGGCAGGAATGTTTGCAGCAAATGAAGGAATTCAATGCGATGTGTATATTCCAGCAGGTCAAATTGCACCAGGAAAGTTAAGCCAAGCCTATCAATTTGGGGCTCAAATAGTAGAAGTTGATGGAAATTTTGATGATGCACTAAAACAATCTTTAGAAGATGCAAAAAACTATGACGGTTATACCGTAAACTCGATTAACCCATTTAGAATCGAGGGGCAAAAAACTATACCATATAGAGCATTAGAATATTTGAGATGGGAATCACCTGATTGGATTGTTTATCCTGGAGGAGCGCTGGGAAATACGTCTAGCTGTGGAAAAGCTTTGATGGAATTATATGAATGGGGTTGGATAAAAAAAATACCAAGGATTGCAGTAATCAATTCAGAAGGTGCAAGCACATTATCTGATTTATACAACGGTAAATTCCAAGAAGAAGAATTGCGTTGGAATAAAGGCAAACCTAACGCAGAACTTGTTTGCCAGTATTATGATCATCTAGATAAAGAGGGTATTAGACCCAAAACAAAGGCAACTGCTATTCAAATTGGACGACCTGCCAACATTCTCAAAGGTCTCAGAGCACTTGAATTTACAAACGGAGTGGTGACCACGGTATCAGATGCAGAAATGCTAGATGGAATGGCAGTAGTAGGTTTGAATGGGTTTGATTGTGAAATGGCATCAGGCGCATCAGTGGCTGGAATTAAAAAATTAACAGAGCAAGAGATTATCAAAAAGGACGATGTGGTAGTTGGAATTCTCACAGGAAGGCAAAAAGATGCCATGCTGCCAGTAGACTATCACAATAATCCAGATAACAGATTTGCAATTCCACCAAAAATTTAGTCTCAAATCAAATTATTAGAATCAAATGGATTCAACATTACATCTTAAGCCTTAATAATGTGGAATACAAAAAGAAATCAGCCAAGAGATGGTGTTTAAAAAATAAAATGAATGACCGATGTTGTTGTTCTGACAAGATTTTTCGGAGGATGTCATGGTAGATCTTTGGGTTGAGATAGCAGCGTTAGCTTCTCTAATCGGCTTGTCTGGGTTTTTCAGCGGTCTTGAAGTAGCCCTGGTAGGAGTAACAAAGTCAAAGGTAGTTCAACTACTAAATGATAAACAAAAAGGCTCTAAGGCCCTACACAAATTGAAAAACAACCCAAGCTGGATGATGTCAAGTGTGAACCTTGGAAATAATCTGGTAAATGTTGGTGCATCTGCCCTTGCCACTAGTGTGGCTTTAAGACTTTTTGGAAATGATGGGCTAGGAATTGCAATTGGAATTATGACTTTTTTGATTCTTGTTTTTGGAGAAATTACTCCAAAAACATACTGTAATGCAAATTCAACAAAGATTGCTCTTAGATATGCACCAGTCTTGTTAGGCTTTAGTTATGTGTTTTATCCTGTTGTAAAATTTTTTCAAATAATAACAAAAGGTGTGGTAAAAATTACTGGAAGTAGTCATGAGCCGCCCCCAATAACAGAAGAAGAGATCAAGGGAGTTATTGATCAAGGATTAGCAGAAAAAGCTCTTGAAAAAGAAGAGATGGAGTTAGTTCATGGAGCGTTAAGATTTGATGATACTGTGGTTCGCTCTGTGATGACTCCTCGAACCAAAATGTTTACTCTTAACGCAAAAATGATACTTTTTGAAGCATTACCTGAAATTAATCAAAATGGGTTCTCAAGAATCCCAATCCATGGGGATAATCAAGACGATATTGTAGGGTTTGTACATGTAAGGGATGTTCTAAAAGAGCTTGAAAAAGACAATAAAATGAAAAGCCTAGAACAAATTTCAAGAAAACCAGTATTTGTATCGCAAGAAAAAATGGTAAGCGCACTTGTAAAAGAAATGAAAGGAAGAAAAACACACATGGCAATTGTAGTTGATGAGCATGGAGGAGTAGAAGGACTAGTCACACTGGAAGATTTGATTGAGACAATAATTGGAGAAATTGAGGATGAGACTGATCATGTACAGCCAGTAGGGTATGAAAGAGTAGACCAAGACACCATTTTGACCAATGGTGATATCGATATTGAGAAAATTAACAAGATTTTCAGAACAGAGATTCCAGAAGGAGACGATTATGCATCATTAAACGGATTACTTCATGAAAAATTGCAAGACATTCCGCAAGCTGGAGATAAAATTGAAGTGGAAGATTTGAGAATAATAGTGGAAAAGGTTTTCAAAAACGTTCCACGTAAAGTCAGAATTGAAAGGGTAAAGACCTAGTCTTTTTTTGCAAAGTGCTCTTCAAGTTTTTTCTTTTTCTCATCCATTTTGAAAATGGATTCAGTATGAGAAAAAGCCTCTTGGTAAGACTTTCCAAACAACATTGATTGTAAGAGCATGTGGTTTTCTGGAATTACTATTCCTGTTTGATCATCAGAATACATCAATTGTACAGTATCCCCAATAGACACAGTCATGTTTGCATGTATGTGAATCATGTTAGTGTCTGTAAAATTGAATTCCATTGTGCTGGCAAAGTCTCTCACATCTTTTGTACCCTTTGCGGTCCACAAAGTGGCAACCCCAAATTCATTGGTAAAAATTTCGTGGATTTCTGAAGGTTTTGGAGTTTGATCCCTAAACCTAATATCCATAATATGTAAGTGCATTTGTCTTGTTGGGACCTTTATTGCTCTGACAAATAATGGTGCATCTTTTCCAAAGTATGTCTTAACATCATCTCCATGATGAGGTTTTTCAGTCATTTCAATGGTGTCTTTTACTTCCTTGTCCTTTTGTTCAATATCGGCCCATCTTCTCACCAACGTGACATCAAATCTAGTTAAAGAATCCCCAAATTTTGATCTCAAAGGTTCAAGAATTCGGCCCATCCCTGTGACATTACAACTACCTTGCATAACGTGTCTTTTTCCTTTGGATAAATCATAGTTTGCCCGAGAGTTGAAAAGTAAATCTGAAACGGCTTTCTCACCCATAGTGGTTTCTCCACCCTGATAAATTGCCATTACATTTTTTGGTTCATAGAGATTTTTTTTATTGGTAAATCCTTGACCTCCAGGAGATGCATCAATTACCAAATCACAGTCATCAAGTGCAGATTCAATTGTACCTGAAATCTTGTATTCCTTAAAATCATCTAATTTTCTTTCAGGAACATAAACATCAAGCCCTCTAGAGATGGCCAGATTTACTTTGTCATCGGAGGAGTATTTTCCCACTCCAATTACAGAAATTTCAGGATCGTCTTTCAGAAATGCGGTAATTCGGCTTCCAATTGAGCCATAACCATTAACGAAAATCTTTTTCATGATTTGGGCTTGGAAGGACGGCTTTATTTAGATTAGTTTAGAGTCAAACATCTACTATTATAATTCCTTGATTGACCAAGTAATTTACCCCATAAATGAAATCATCATCCGAGATTCTCCCTTCTGCCCACCATCCTGCATTTTCTTTAATCCATGAAGGGATTTCAGATCCTCCAAAACCCTGATTTGTTGGTGGAATTTGTAGAATTCCTTCTTTAATTAAAAATTCGATTCCGTGCAAAAATGAACTGTCATCAATATTTCCATCTCTCCACCATCCTGCATTGTTTTTTATCCAAGATGGAATTGAATAAGATGCAAGAGAATTAGAGGTATTTTGAACTTCCATTCTAATATTTTTGTTAATGTCACCTAAGAAAACTATTTTGATACTTTTTGATTGAAGAGATTCAATTAGTGTTTCTAGTTCGTTTAACTGATCAGGGTTTATTTTATTCTTATATTCTCCTCCTTCATAAATTGCAAATTCTTGTGGATGGATGGTAATCACACCAAATCCATACGTATCAATTCCCTCTATTGCTTCAACATATGTGGTTTCTGAATCAGTACCTAAAATTCTATTTTGTGATGGGACATATTCGCCTGTAGTTGTAACAGCAGGGAATCTGTATAATGTTTCATCTTTTAGAGAAAATGGAGGAGAATCATTTAACATGCTGGCACTAAGATGTGTGAATCCATTTTCGATTAATGCAGATTTTGTATCCTCATTAAATCTATTTTCAGGAGGAATGAAAATTTTAGGAGACACATTTAATTTCTCAAATATTTTTTTATTTGATTCTTCGAGAAGGTCTGATTGTTTTTGTTTATCAAATACTGTAAAAGGTTTTGAATCAAGCCCATGATTTGCAATTTCTAGATTCTGGCTACCAATTTCTTTTTTAACTAAACTAACAAGATATGGATCGTTTCCAAAAGAATCAATGATTACACCTGCAGTTAACGGAATATTGTTTTTTGAAAATAAATTAATTAATTCATACTGAACTTCATTTAACCAATAATCTTGAACTCCATCTAATCGGAAGGAGACACAATTACAAGTTAATTGATAATTTTGTTTAGAGGGCTCATAAATAATTGGCTCAGAAGATGAAGAAGGGGTTTGTTTCACAGATTCCTCGATAACTGATTCACTGGATGGCGTAAGTTCGGGCCCTGTATTTGGAGACACAGGGTTTTCTTGGATTAAATCGAACTCATTTTGGTCTCCTGTTATAGCTATTTTTGTTTCTGGCCAAAGATCTTGTTTTGATTCGTCTTTTAAGACAGATATAGAATAGATTCCAGATGGAATGCTAGAAAAATAAATTTCCCCCATGTCATTCAAAGTGGATGATTTGAATTGCTGGCCATCATGATGCTCAATAAGTATGGAGAAATCATCATCATCCAGTATTTTTTCATTAGATGTGTCAAATAATCTAAAAATAATCAATTCTTCAACAATATCAGGGACAGGGACAACAATTTTTTGTTCTTGGGAAATTCCTTGCTGCAATTTAATATTTGGAGTACTAGTTAGCAGAAATTCATCATAATACACCTCTGCAACATAATAATCATTTGGGAGAGATGTTGATTGTAACCAGTATCTCATAGTATCTCCGTTTTCATTAGTGTTTCCGATTCGTTGAATTTCTCCTTCATGTGACTTTATTTTGATGATAGCGTTTTCAATTGGAGTTTCACCATCCTCAAAAAATACATTTAGTTTTAATCCACCTGGAAGAGGTATGTTGACATCTAGCTTTTCAGATGACTCTTTTAATTCAACATAGCCTACTTCAGAGAACATTCCATTAACATAAACTTCTACTTTGTATTTGTGATTGATTGGTAAGGAAATTGATTCAGGGTTTGTTTCTAACTCTTTTTCTATAATTGGAGTTTTGTCAAAATCCTGATAAATTTTGTAGGTGGTCTGATAAGCATCTATCCTATCACCATTCGTATATTTTATCTCAACTTGAAGCAAACTTGTTTCTTCAGAGTATACAACTCCCAAGGACACAATCAAAGAAAGAAGTATAGAAAGAGCACCAAGTTGCAAAGTCCTAAAATTTGACATTTTAAACACCAATCCTCCTTGCACTAGTCCACTTTGCTTCTTTTCCCATCAATTGTTCTAACATTGCCTTTAGTAGCAAAAAGTCGACAATTTGTTTGAAACCAAATAGCAAAAATCCAGCATAAATCAATAGTTTTGGATCTTCATCATCAATCCGAATTGCCAGAGCACACATAAGATAATGAACAACAGTAAATATTCCTGCAGCTTCTAGGACCCACCAAGCATCTCCACTCAATACTCCAAAAATCACATTTGCAAGGGCAGTAAAGCCGATTATCGGAGTAATTATCATTCCCAAAAACAAGTACGGCAAGGCAAGTTTTTGCAAATATCCAAATCGAGGATTGGTTAGCGCATCTGAGTGACGTTTTAAAACTTGAATGTTTCCACGGTACCATCGTTTTCTTTGTTTTGCAAAATCAGATAGTGTGGAGGGGGCTTCAGTGTAGGCAACTGCCTTTACACTTCCTTGAGTAATCAGTCCTGCTTTTAGTAATTTTATTGTTTGATCAAAATCCTCCACGATTGTTTCTTTTCCATATGCACCAGTACCAGAAACACATGCCTTTTTGAATGCACCAAGTGCGCCAGGAACAACGGTGATGGATCCAAATCTATCA
>JASFMV010000034.1:0-9680 GCA_050117375.1 Nitrosopumilaceae archaeon
AAGCCCTAATTTCTGTCGCCCCTCCACGGACCTATGTAATTTTTAATTTATTTAATAATGAATTACAATTTTCATTTTTGATAATCAAATACTTCAAAAATTAAATAAATTATCAAATTTCTTACAAATTTTATATCAAAATTTCATTTTTAATACATTTCTTTATACATCATTTTTAGTTGCTCATGGGGAACAACATCAGAAAAAGCCTTTACAACATCACTTTTGCTAACCAAACCAACTAGATTTTGTTTTGAATCTAAAACTGGTATTCCACTAATTTTTTTCTTTATCATAGTGCTTGCTGCTTTTGCCAAATCTTCACCATCATTTATCGTAACAAGATTTTCTTCGATTAAATCATTTACAACTATATCCTTGTTTAATGGAAGCAAATAATCTCTAGAACGAGTGGTGCCCTTTGAAAAATAATCACTGTGAGTAAGCAGGGTATTACTTGAAATTAAACCAATAGCAATACCATTTTCATCTGTGACAACCAATCTTGAAACATTATTTTGATTCATTAAACTTAAGGCAAATTTAAGAGAATCAGATTTTCTACATGTTATCATTTTAGTACTCATAAAATCTTTGACAAGATATTTTTCACCAAAAACATTAGCATATGCTTTTACTAAATCAGTTCTAGTAACAATTCCTGATAGATTTCCATTTTTATCTACTATAATCACAGAACCAATTTTTAAATTATCCATTTTCGATGCACATTGATAAAAATCATCTTCAAGCTCATCAGTGATTAAAACTATATTTTTTTGCATAACATGATCAATTGGAATTTCATTAATAGCCCTTGAAGTTTTATCTTCTTCTAAAAACTTGTTGATATCTCGTTCAGTAATGATCCCTAAAGGCTTTGTATCTTCTGTAATAACTATTCTTTTTACTACATTTGATTTCATTTTGTTTAATACATCCAAAACCGAGGATTTTGGATTTGCAGTAATCACAGAAGAAGAATAAAGTTTTTCCATGTTTTTATGATTTATTTTTTCATTTAAAAAGGATCATTGATTATCAAAATTGATTTCATTAAAAGGAAAAGGGATAAGGTTAGGAAACATTTGGTACTACTTCAATCTCTACATTGCTACCATTAAAAGAGGTGGCAATAGCTTTTACCTTGCTCTTGTAGAGGAAATATTTTTTGCCATCATCACTGATGGAACCGGATATTCCTAAGAGTTTGTTGTCATGAAGAGTTTGTAATCTTCGATATACTGTACTGATGGGGATCTTAGTTTCAGCACTTATCTCCATTGCAGATTTTGGTTTTTCCATTGCAATTTCTAAAATTGCACGGCAATACTTGTCTGACATTACCTCAAGAATAGCATCTTTTCTCGAGTCATCCTCAATTTTTCTTCCAGAAATTAACGCTTGCATAGCTTTTTTAGGTGAAATTTGAATTTAATAGATCAGTATACATTGCAATGCACTGCAATCTTCTTGTTATTTTATGCCTAGGAAGTCTTGTATGACCTTTAAATTGGACTTTACAATCACTTTCAATAATGCTATTCAAAAATATTCTAGTGCCTTTTGATTTGTCTAGCCCTTCTCACCATGCCTTCAAAATAGCACTGGACATTGCACAAAAATATGATTCAAAAATCACACTTCTAACTTGTGTAGAAGGAGATGCTTGGCATCATAAATTCTATGATGCTCGTGCAGACTCGGAGCTATTAAAAAAACAGACTAAAGTTGCAAAAAAACAAATGGAAAAACTTGAGACATCAGCTAACAAAGTTGGTGTTAAAATAAAATTGCAAATTCTAAAATCTAATTCTGTAGTAAAAGACATCACCACATTTGCAAAATCTAGAAAAATGGATCTTATTGTTATTAGCTCTCATAGTAAATCAGGTCTTGATAAATTAATTTTAGGTAGCGTAGCTAACGGTGTGATTCAAAGAACACGTACTCCAGTTCTTTTAATCAAATAAATGAGATGAGATTTAGCTGATCTCAATTATAGGAAGTGGTTTGGTTGGTTCTTCGATTGCTTTTTTATGTGCAGCTAACGCTTTAGATGACATTGTCTTATTAAATCGTACAAAAAGTAAAGCTCTAGGGGAGGCATTAGATATTTCAAATGCAATTCCAAAAAATGCTGACATTACAATAAAGGGAACTGATGACTATTCAGAAATTAAACATTCTGAAATTATTGTAATAACAGCAAGTACTGGAGTCTATTTAAAAAACCGAAATGAAATAATGGGAGCTCAAGTAAAGATGATTAAAAATATTGCCAGTGAAATTAAAAAAAATTGCAACTCACCAAATATTCTAATAATTTCAAATCCTGTAGATGTATTGACTTATTATTTCATTAAAGAAACTAATTTCTCACGAAATAATGTGATAGGGATAGCGTCAAGTTTAGATTCTAGTCGATTCAGGTATTTACTTTCAAAAAAAATTGGAGTTAAACAATCTCAAATTTCTGATGCCTACGTTTTGGGAGAGCACGGAGATTCTATGGTTCCTATTTTTTCCCACACAAAAATCGATGGAAAAAACGCTCTTGAAATAATTAATTACACACAAAAAATGGAAATTACAAGGGAAATTAGAGATTATTGGAAATCTTTGAGAAATTTTAAAAGTAGATCGCAATTTGGGATTGCAAAAAACACCTTCGATGTTATTGTTTCAATGATGAATAACAATCCTCTACTTTGTCCAACTTCAGTATTACTTAATGGTGAATATAATCAAGAAAATGTCTGTATGGGAGTTCTTACTACAATTGAATCTAAAGGAATTTCAAAAATTCATAGTATGGATTTAGATGAATCAGAAAAAAAATCATTTGATTTGTCTGCCCAAACCATTCGTGAAAATATTCAATCAGTTTAAACTAAAAAATTTAACCCATATCCGATCAAATATGCAACAGTAGCTGCAATTCCACCAATGATTAGAGTGTAAATACCTGATCTTATTTTAGATTTTTTTACAATTTTCCCCTTGATTACCCCAACTATGAAAAAAGCAGAAACAACAAAAATTGTTGAATAAAAAAACGCTTCAGAATTTGGATCAACTCCGATTGCCATAAACACCATAAAAGGAATTAAAGGAATTAATCCAATCAAATTAAATCCAATAAAAGTGCTAATTGAACTGTCTAGGGGTTTTTTCTCATCTTCTATTAACCCCAATTCTTCCTTCATCATTGTATCTACCCAAACTTTTCGTCGAGAAGTAATTATTCGAACGATTTCTTCCAGTAATTCATCTTTGAATCCTTTTTTACTATAGATGTCTCTTATCTCATCTTTTTCTTGTTCTTCCAGATTATCGATTTCCCACTCTTCCTGCTTTCTTTTCATTTCAATATACTCATTACGAGTCTTTGAAGCTTGGTAGTTGGCAGCTGCCATGGAGAACCCATCTGCAAATAAATTTGCAAATCCCAAAATCAAAATTATTCCAGGAGATAAAGATGCTCCAACTACACCGGCAACAATTGCAAAAGTAGTAACTGCTCCATCAATAGAACCATAAATAAAATCATCAAAATGCCAATTCATATATGAATTTTAGAACTTTTCATTCTTTAATGTATTTTCAAATCTTTTTCAATTCGCAACTGCCTTAGTAATGTCTGTTTTACTGATAATTCCTGCAATAGAACCATTCCCATCAAGGACTACCAGACCACTAACATTATTTTCAAGAATTAATTTACATGCATTTGATAAATCTTCATTAAATTTTATTGAAAAAATACCTTTAGTCATAACTTCTCTGGCAAGAGAGATATTTCCAAATCCCTCCTCAGACAAAAATCCCTTTCTAATTTGATCAGAAATAGTAAATCCTGAATCATCTTCTTCACTTCCCAATTCAATTGAAATCCTGAACAAATCTCTGAAAGAAATTATTCCTATGGGTTCTTCATTTTGATTTTTTACAATAATTCTAGATACTCCATTTTCCAACATTTTCTTTACAACTTTGAATAATGGTGCTGCTGAATGTGTATACACATAATCATGAGTCATATAATCAACAATTTTTTTATCCGAAGGATTTTCCAAATAAAATTTTACAAGATCGGTTTTGGTAAAAATACCTTTTACATTGTCCTCGGATCCAATTGTAAGAGAACTAACTCCTTTCTCTATCATTATTTTTGCTGATTCACGAGGAGTTAGATTTTCCTCAACAAATAAAATTGGTTTCATTATTTTGCTAATAGGAATATCATCTAATCCTTGTTTTGAAGTCTCTGAGAAAAGAAATAACCCGATATCCTTTTCAGTGATAATACCTACCGGCTTGCCCTCCTCTACCACAATTAACCTACTTAATTTAGACTCTAACAATTTTTTGATAACATCTGATATTGTTGAATTTTTTAAAATTGTAATTGGTTTGTTACCTAATTCATTAATTGACAATAACTATTACCTATTTGATTTCTATAAATAGTTCAATATAATTTTCATTTTTGAATGTCAATCCAATTTGAATGAAATTAAAAATTCAATCGTGGAAATCATAGTCTTTTTATATATTTGAAGAATTAAAAGAACAATTATGGCAAAATTCAAAAAAATCCTTGTTCCAATTGATGGATCAAAAAATGCAACAAGAGGCTTGGATAGAGCTATCGAAATTGCAAAAGAAAGTAATGCCGAGATAACTGGATTTTATGTATTTCATTTGCCACTTTTAGCAGGAGTAAAGTATACCACAAAAATGAAAGATGAAGCACAAGAAAAAGCTGTAAAAGCAATTGGGCCTGCAATGAAACGTGCCCAACAAGCTGGTGCTTCTTTTAAGTACAAAACTGGAGGTGGCCACACAGGCTCAGAAATTGTCAAGTTTGCCCA
Organism: Nitrosopumilaceae archaeon; assembly: GCA_050117375.1. GTDB lineage: Archaea > Thermoproteota > Nitrososphaeria > Nitrososphaerales > Nitrosopumilaceae > Nitrosomaritimum. The sequence goes on from JASFMV010000034.1 coordinate 4,878, forward strand.
AAAAGGAAAATATGACATGATCGTCATAGGAGCTAGAGGAATGGGTGGAGCAAAAGAAACATTCCTTGGAAGTACCTCTAATTATGTAATGCATAAAACAAAAATTCCTGTTTTAGTGGTAAAATAAACACATGTGGGATATCCCACCATTTTTCTAAAATTTCATCATTGATCACTAGTCTTAAAATAAAAATTCTTTTTATTGGATGTGCTTCATATTTCGTATAACGATAAGATAGTAGAGATTATGGTTAGACCAAATAAAAATCTGTGATAGAGATGGTAGAAAGTAATTACGATATACTTGGAATTGTGGAAGGATCCACAGAAAAAGAAATCCGTGATGGCTTTAGGAGACTAGCACTTCAATTTCATTCCGATAAAGGAGGGGATAATGAACAATTTATCAAAATAAAACAAGCTTACGAGGATCTAAAAATTGGTAAAAAATATCCTGACACTGATATTGAAAAACTACGAAAGTCAAGAGTATTTTCAGGAGATTCTGAAGAAGATATTAGGAGAAAAAATCAAATCTTAGGACAAGAATTATCGAAAGAAATGGAAACAGCTCAAGAATGGGCTGCAGCTTTGAATAGATCCAATTCAACTGGTTCTAGACTATTTGGTTCTAAAACTTTAGGAGAAATTGAATTAGAAAGAAAAGCTAACAACGCTCTTTCAATTAAAGGAAATTTTATGGCCGGAGATTTGACATATGATGGACCTATAATTATGCAAGGAAACATTACAAGTCCTTCTTGGACAGAAGAATTTAGAACAAATATCCATCTGACCAAAGGTGATTTTAAATTTGTAGATCCAATTGAAAATAAATACCGAATTGAAAATGGTGCTGTACTGCAAATTGATAATGGAAATGTTGTAGTAGGAAATATTTTTGGTAGGAAATACAAGGTTCAAGATCCTGATGGCAGAGTTGGAGTATATCAAACTCTAGAGCATAGAACTCAAATTTCTGCTCCAAGAGGTAAAATCATTGCTGAAAATGTGGTCAATACAGTATATCTTGAGGCCGATACTATTATCGCGTTAAACCTTGAAGATGATGTACATCTTAAGGCAAGAGAAATTTTGCTATATGGTAATAAGGTAACATATGATGTAATTTTAGAATTAAAAAGAGATGGAATTCTCAGATTCTTTGAAAATTTTTCTGTACAAGGAATTAGTAATGATATCAAAATCAGATTAGAAGATGGAAAAGAAATTAGATTATTTGACATTAAAACCAAAAAAATAAAAGATTTGGCTGACGAGTTTGTCCCAAATAAAACCAATTACAATAAAGATGATACTATGGTTGGAAAGGGATTTACCATTACTTACCAAATGCTTGAAAATTTAGATAAAAAACCCTCCAAATCTAGATGGAAGTTTGGTTTCTAAATTAAAATTAAAAATTATGCCTAGATTTCAACAAAAATTCACGATAAATCAAGTATTTCTCAAATCAAAGACTTGATATTCATATAAAATACTATAAGAAATGAATTGGCAATTTCTTTTGCTATAGATAAAAAATTAATTATTTTGGTAATGATTGTTTCAATTACTGCATTATCAATTACGGCTTTTCTTAGTTTTAATTACGCTGAACAGATTTTAAAAGAAAGAACAGGAGAACAGCTGTTTGGCGAATCATCTATTCGAGGAGATACGATTAGATTGCTATTTGATTCTCGCATAGAACAAAATCAAATCATCTCTACAGATCCTATGATACAAATTCTTGTCAATGAATTAAATCAAACACCAGAAGAACAAATTGAAGAAAAAGTGGAAGAAAAAAGACGAGACTTTCTTACTCAAATTCAAGCATTTCAAACTCTTATTGGGTTTTCCATAGGTTTTGAGGATGTAAAAATAATTGGAAAAAATGGAGAGGTCTTCTTTTCTCTTGGAAGAATTGAAAAAAATAATTTCATCAATGATCCTTTATTTGAGAAAGGACTAAGATCATCATTTGTTGAATTTGAGCCTTTTCAAAATAACAAAAAAATGATTGTTGTATCTCCTATTTTTGCTGAGGATAGTAAATTTGGAGATGAAGCAATTGGAGTTGTAATTTCCAGGATGAGAACAGCAGCCATTGATAGTATTTTATTAAACAGAAGTGGACTTGGAGAATCTGGAGAAATCTATATTGTAAATAGAGATTTCTTGATGTTATCTGAATCTAGATTTATCGAAAACACGATCTTTAAACAAGAGGTAGATACTTTAGGTGTTCAAAAATGTTTTAATGAAGGAGTAAACTACGAAGGACTCTACCTAGATTATAGAGGAACTCCAATTTATGGTTCCTCTTATTGTGCAGATGATTTAGGTTTTGTACTTCTTGCCGAAATTGATGAGGCTGAAACAATTCAACCAATTCTAATTCTTCAAGAAAGAATCTTTGAGACAGGTCTTTTAATTACCACCGGTATGGCTATTATTGCTTTTATTATCGCAAGAACTCTCTCAAAGCCATTAATTAAACTAAAAAATGCAGCTAATACTATTGCGGATGGCAATTTTGAAGTTAGAACAAAAATTACCACCAGTGATGAAATAGGAGAACTCTCTCACGCCTTTGATTCAATGGCTCAAAAATTACAAGAATCCTTGATTGAGATTAAAGAAAAAGAAGATGTAATCAAACAACAAGAAGATATTTTGCTTCAGTTTTCAGATTACAGCGAAAAATATTGTGTTTGTATGGTTGATATAATGAATTCTACGAAAATAACATCTGAATTATCTGATTCTCAAACCAGTGAATTTTACAGAATTTTCCTGAATTCTGTTGCATTAACTGTACGAAATTTTGGTGGAATAGTTGTAAAAAACATCGGTGATGCTTTACTGTTTTATTTTCCAGTACTTCATTCTGAAAAAGAATTAACAATGAAAAAATGTCTTAATTGTTGTTTAACCTTAGGAGAATCACACAAAGATTTGGTTAAAAAATTAAACGAGGCAGGTCTTCCTTCGATAAATTTCAGAACTAGTGCAACTTTTGGAATAGTAAGAATAGCAAGAACTTCAACCTCTTCAGTAAATGACATTTTTGGAACCACTGTTAATAGATGTGCCAAAATAAATCGGACAGCACCTGCAAATGGCCTGATAATAGGAGAAGAGTTTTATGAAAATGCAAAAAACCTTGAAAATTATAATTTTAAAAAAATTGAAAGTGATATTGTTTCTCCAGAGCATGGATATGTAGGATATCTTGTTACAAGAAAGTTTAAGAAGAAAGATAATACTTGATAAAAATTAAATTTTATCAGTTGATTTTTGTTTTGTAGAAATATCAAATGATTCCTCGATGCTTGAGACAAAAATCTTTCCATCCCCTTTTTGACCTGTGTGTGCAGTCTCCATAATAGCTGAAATTACAGAATCTACCTCAGAGTCATTAACTATTGTAAGGATTACATCTGTTGAATTAAATTCAATTTGCTTTCCTGCAATTTCTGGTCTGTCTCCTGCTCCTTGACCTAGTGATTCTATCAAAGTAACCCCTCCCACACCAGTTTCTCTAATTGCTTTTACAACTTTTCTTGAGACTTCGCTTTGGACAATAGTTTCTATTCGTTTCATGTAATTTTCAAGGAAAATTACGATTTAAAAATATCTTTAGACAAATTCTAATTATCATTTCTGAAAATCAATAAAGAAAATCTGCTTATCCTTATATGAGATCAGATAGTAACTTCACAATATATTGTATCACTGGGCTTTGATTTTTTCATTAGGAATACTTTCTTTAATTTTACCGGCTTACGCAGATGATTACATAATAGACATTCCATATGGAGCTTTTAATCCTGAACTAAATACACCTGCAGAGGTTTGGTATAATCCTCCAGTCATTTCTATTACCGTTGGTGATTCAGTTACTTGGTATAACGATGACCGAGAAGGTCATACAGTCACAAGTGGCGAAGGATCTGGAAGATTTGGTTGGATGAGTGATAATTTTGGAACTCCAGATGGTTACTTTGATAGTGACAGATTCATGCCTGGGGAATCTTGGTCTTTTACTTTTGAAGAATCTGGAACTTTCTCATATTTCTGTACAATTCATCCATGGATGGAAGGAGTCGTGATTGTTGAAAAGGAAATACCAGATTATCCCCATGATGCAACAGGACAAAAATTAGAGTTTCCACTTTTACAATATACTCCAGATAGACAAATAGAAGTTAATCTTTCTTGGGATCCACCGGTGATTAAAACTCACGAAAAAATCCAATTTGTTTATCAATTCTATGATCCTCAAACAAATTCTAATCTTGCAAAAATGAAATATTATTTTGTAATTTTTCAAAATGGAAAAGAGGTTTTCCGAGATGAGGGTTTAAACCAGATTGGTGGTGATTATCGTAATTTTGTTTTTGACGAGTCAGGTTCTATAATCGTTAGAATAGAAGGAATTCAATCTAGTTCAATTTTATCTGAAGAAAGCGTTACTGTATCTGGAACCATTGAGGATAAAGCTCAAAGATCAGTTGATTTTACTGGGGTTGTTTATGACAATCCAGAGAAAACAACTCACGAAGATTACCACGTAAAACCAGCACAACGACTTACATTCTATTATGAAATGGCTATGGCAATTATTTTGATTCCTGCTGCCATGTTTGTTGGAATAATAATTTGGTTGAAACGGTCACCTAAAATTCGTGAAGGAAAATCAAGTGCAGTTTAACTAAAAAATATAAAAATAAATTGAAAATGATTGAATTCGACTAGTCTACTAGTTCGGTCCAACCTTTTACGAAGACTGAA
>JASFMV010000035.1:0-9482 GCA_050117375.1 Nitrosopumilaceae archaeon
TGAATCTATAATCATTGAAGATTTGACACTAGGTGACCATTTTGCTCCGGAGAATTGAATTGTTGTACTTGGTTCAAAACCTGATCCTGAAATTTTAATTGTGCTTACTTGACCTTTTATCATTGAATTAGGGAAAATTTCAAAAATGGATAGATTGGATGCTTCACTTGGGGAAATCACTGCTATGGAGGCATCCGTGTTGGAGTTTCCTCCACTATCTGTTACAGTTAGCGTAATGTCATAGGTGCCATCTGATGCATAAGCGTAACTGGGATTTGATTCTGTTGATGTATTTCCATCCCCAAAATTCCACAGGTATGTCAATGGAAGACCTTCAGGATCTGTAGAGCCAGATCCATCAAAACCTATTTCTGTATTTATAACAGATGAGTATGGTCCTCCAGCATCCGCCGTTGGGGACAGATCGTTTCCGGGAATAATTCCTTCCCTGTTAATTGTAATTGAACTGTTTGGAATATTTGCACTTGAATTATATGAAATGGATGCCCCTGAAACATTATCTATTGTAAATGTAAGCGAATCTCCTTTGGTGGATTTTGATACACTGCATATTCCTTCTGAATCAGTCGTACAATTTCCCATTCCTGTTGATCCTCCCGACCAAGTTCCTTGGACAGTTGCCCCAGAAACTGGTTTTGAATTTTCTTCAGAAATAGTTGCGGTGACAGTTGCACTCCATCTCTTATTTCCAGATTTTGTAATTTCTAAATTTTCTAAATGAACAGGTGTGATTGGAGAAGGCTGTCCTCCCAAAACAAGATTAATTGCAGTCAGCAGAGATGTCTGGTCATAGGTGTCTTGTCCTAAATTCCAAACCATAACTCCTTCATAACCATTATCTAAAACATATTGGGTCTTTTGTTGAACCATGTCCATTCCATTAAAAAAATAACCATTACAATTATTTTCTGCTGGTAAGGGATTGCAATCTGATACAATTTCTTCGTACTTTATTGCATTAGTGTTGTCATCTCTTCCATAAAATGGAATTCCAAGAACCAGTTTATCTTTTGGGATTCCTTCTGTCTCATATCTTTGTAAGGATGAAACAGAATCATCAAAGGTAGAATGCTCGGCACTTCCCCAATTCATATCATAAGCCATCACATTCACCCAATCGACTGAACCTGATGCAGATGATTGCAATTCTGCTATCTCCCCGTTAGCAGCAACTGTCACTAATTTTCCTAGAGGACGTAATGCATTTGATAAATCTGCCAATAAAAGATCCTGATTTTCTATTTTTTCCTGAGTAATTTGAGTTTCCCAATCGATATCGACCCCATCTAAATTATTATCAGAAACATATTGGACTATATTAGAAACAAAATTTTCTCGTGCAGCGTTATCTGCTACCATTGCAGGAAATCCGTCAGACACTCCCCATCCACCTATTGAAATCAATACATTCACTCCTGCGGAATGAGCATTATTGTTAATTGTATTAAGATCATTTACATTCACTGCGCTTGTATCAAGGGTTCCGTCTGGATTTGGCCAAATATGAAAGTAAATGATATCTGTTACTTTAGAGTAATTGATAGAATCGACATCTCCAGATTCCCAATATGGAAAGTACCCAACAACTCTTTTGGAGGGTTCTGCGCTTACCGTTTGAATGGTTGGACCTAATTCAAAACCTGCAGATCCTGTTAAAATTAAAATCCCAAGAATTATTGGTACTGTTTTTCTTACACTATTCACTTATTTCCTCCCTATCGCCAAAATCTTCTATGAGAAAATTCCTATTAAATCTGATTAAATGTAATACTGATTTTTAACACAGAATATGCTTGAGCCACTTGATTTTTTGTTCAAAAATTGTCAGATAAAATTATGAAAATCTCTTGAATTAAAAATAAAATAAAAATCTCCTAAAATTAGGAATTATCTTTATTGCATTGATTACATGTGGGAATTCCATCCACTACTGTAATCTCTACGTTTGATGAATGACAAACTTGGCATAAGCCCTTCATACCGAAAAAATTTTTCTAGACCTTTAAATTTTTTATGAGGATCGACTGTAAAAAACACTTAGCAATTTATAATTGAGATTGGCGCAAAAGGTGTTGTATTCTATAGAAACAAAATCTCTATCCAAAACTTTCGGTGACGTAAAGGCAGTTGATGACATTTCATTTTATGTTGAAACTGGTGAGATCTTTGGATTTTTGGGACCAAATGGGGCTGGAAAAAGTACAACCATGATGATTCTGACTACTCTGCTAAAGCCAACATCTGGACAAGCATTGGTTTCTGGGTTTGATGTGACAAATAATCCTAAACAAGTTCGAGAAAAAATCGGTTATGTTCAACAAGAAACTACTGTTGATGAGTATCTTACCGGAAGGGAAAACCTACTACTTCAAGCAAGATTAAACCACATTCCCAAATCTCAGATAGATTCCAGAATTGATGAGGTTTTAGAATTAATTGAATTGTCTGATAAGCAAAACGAGCCTGTTGTTACCTATTCTGGTGGCATGAGAAAGAGGTTAGATATTGCAGGGGGTCTACTACACAGGCCAAAGGTCTTATTTTTAGATGAACCAACAGTTGGCCTTGATATTCAAACAAGACGAAAAATTTGGGAGTATATCAAAAAAATTCATGATGAATTTGAAATGACAATTTTTCTTACCACTCACTATATGGAAGAGGCAGACCAACTTTGTGATAGAATTGGAATTATCGATGGGGGGAAAATTCAGGTTATTGATTCGCCCCAGAACATGAAAAGTGCAATGGGGAATGAAGTGATCTCCCTATCTATTGAGAGAAGTGAATCTGAAAATTTGTTTTTGTCAGAATTAGAAAAAATCGAATTAATCAACAAAATAAATCATGATCAAAATAAAATTACTCTTTTTGCATCAAAGGGAACAGAAGTAATTCCAAAAATTTTTCAGATATCTTCTGATTTGGGAATCAAAATAATCTCTATTTCTTTGACTCAACCAACACTTGATGATGTTTTCATTTCATACACCGGTCATGAAATTAGGGAAGAAGAAGGTGGATTTAACCGAAGAAAAGAACATGCAAAGATGAAGAGGTTACGTGCATGAACTCTTTGATGTATGATACCTATACAATTTTTTGGCGTGAGCTAAAACGATATAAAAAATCACGAAGCGGTGTTTTAATTAGATTAATTCAACCTGCTATTTGGATTATTGTTATTGGAAATACTTTTTCTGGAACCCAACCTTTGATTCAATCAGTTGGATTTGAAGGTCAATACATAGAGTTTATGGCTCCAGGTGTAATCATTCTTACAGCAATATTTACCAGTATTTTTGGGGGTGTGAATACACTTTGGGATAGAAGATATGGTTTTATGAATAAAGCCTTAACCTCCCCAATTTCTCGCTCTGCTATTGCTTTAGGAAAAATGTCTGCCATTTCTTTGATTGCAGCATTGCAAGCTAGTTTGATTTTAGGAATTGCTCTGGCAATAGGTGTATCCTTTCCAAACCCCATTATGATTGCACCAATTATGGCAATTGTAATTTTGTTTTCTTTGGGATTTTCTGGAATCTCTGTAATGGTTGCTGCTACTGCAAAATCACAGGAGACTTTTTGGGGTGTGATTAATTTTCTTGGAATGCCTCTGTTTATGCTCAGTCCTGCTTTGTTTCCCCTTGAGTTGTTACCCGACTGGCTTGCATCTGTGGCAAAACTCAATCCTGTCACTTACACAGTTCTTTTGGTTAGAGAAATGATGACGGGCGTTTCTGAAGGCGGAGTGCCTGCTTTGCTTAGCATTGGCGTAATCTGTGTATTTGTTTTGATTATGGTTGGTCTTGCAAGCTATGTCTTTACCCGAGAAGTAAACAAACCCTTCTGATTTTCAACATAATGTTCTGATCGGCATAATTTGTTTTATTTCTCAAACATCTTGATTTTTATTCGACACATTTTTGCTTGAATCATTAAATGGATATTCTTGAACTAATCCAATCTAATCTTCTCACTCCGATAATTCTATTCTTCTTATTTGGAATTATTGCAGCTAGGATAAAATCTGACTTGAAGATTCCTGAGGCAATTTCAGAATTTTTACCAATCTATCTTCTAGCTGCAATTGGTCTTCATGGCGGAATTGAGATGCGAAACACTGGATTTGAAAACATGTTGATTCCAATGTTTGTTGCAATTGGACTTTCATTGCTGTTTACATTAAACCACTATCAAATTCTAAGGCGATTAGGAAAATTCAACCTATTTGATTCTTATGCACTTGCATCAACTTATGGTGCAGTAGGTGCAGTACATTTCTCTGTAGGTTTATCATTTTTGAAAAATCAAGGAGTAACTTCTGAAGGATATATCGCAGCAATTCTTGCAGTATTGGAACCTCTTGCGTTCATTTTAGCAATATTTATGACAAATATGGCAATATCAAAACAGATCAAAGCAAAGAGGCAATCCTTTTCAGATGCTGACTCTACAGATATCGAAATTGGAATAAATCAAACAAAGACAAAACTCTCAAAAGTACTACATGAATCAATTACTGGAAAAGCAATCGTAATTCTTCTAGGTAGTATTGTGATTGGTTACATTATTGGCGAGGAAGGTTTTGAATCAATCAAGATTGTATTTGATGATATGTTTACTGGCGCCATAGTAATTTTTATGATTGAAATGGGCATAATTGCTGGTCAAAGACTTGATGATATCAAAAAAGTAGGTGTTTTTCTTACTGCCTTTGCCATAATCGTACCTCTATTCAATGGAATAATTGGTGTGCTAGTAGCAACTGTACTGGGATTGAGTATAGGTGGTGCAGTCATGTTTGGATTGTTGATGGCCAGTGCTTCATTTATTGCAGCTCCAGCAGTTTTGCGCCATGCTATTCCTCAGGCAAAACCAAGTTTATACATAACATCTGCCTTGGGAATAACATTTCCATTCAATATTATTGTCACGTTGCCAATCTTGTTTACCCTATCTACACTTGTTCATACTGGAGAAGGAACGATAGATTTATTCAATTTCATTAATGAGGGATTCTAATGAAACTGTACAATGTTAGACTACTTACAATTACTTGTGAGATTTTAGCACAAGAAAATATTATTGAAATTCTCAAAAAACATGAAATAACTGGATATACAACTTATGAGGTTGACGGAAATGGAGAACGTGGTTTACGTGGACAGGGATTCAAAAATGAAAAGAATGTCAAAGTTGAAGTGATTATGAGGGAAGAAAAATTACCCGATGTTGTAGAAGAAATATCTAGAACTCTTTTTGCAAATTTTGCTATAGTGCTTTATGTTAGTGATGTTGGCGTATTGCGACCTGAAAAATTCTAACAACAAGAATCATCTGAACATAAAACTGGAATTTTTTTGCTTGCAATGGTGACATTTGATATTAATTCTGATAACTGATTGTTTGAAATTGCATACATTGCTTTTTTTCCTTCATCTCTTGACTTTACAATTCCACATTTTTTGAGTGTCTTGAGATGATGTGAAACTAAGGGTTGATCTTTTTCTAACTTTTCTACAAAATCGTTTACACACAATTCCTTGTTTTTTTGCAGTAATTCTAAAATCTCAAATCTTGTTTCATCACAGATGCACTTTAAGAGACTAACTCCATTCATATCAATTTAGATTTATATAAACTCATATTTATGTGATTTTATGGTTGAGACTAAAAAAATCCTCTTTGTGTGCGTAGAAAATGCTGGCAGAAGTCAAATGGCAGAGGGCTTTCTTCGAAAATATGCTCCAAATTTTGAGGCAATCAGTGCAGGAACTAAACCAAACTCTCAACTAAATCCCACTGTCATTGAAGTAATGAAAGAGATTGGAATTGATATTACAAAACAGACACCAAAAGAGCTAACCGATGAAATGATTTCTTCGTCGCTTACTGTCAACATGGGCTGTATGGATAAAAATTCGTGTCCTTCTCTTTTTGTTAAAGATGTAATTGATTGGAATATTTCGGATCCAAAAAATCAAGACATTGAACAAGTAAGAGAAATTCGTGATCAAATAAAAAACGAAATTTTGAATCTCGTTAAGAAATTAGAGGCAGAACAATGACCTACTCTAATCTTCAAATCTTTATTGTGGAGCTGATTGGAACATTCATTCTTGTAATTTTTGCAACCGGTTCAATTGTGTACGATGTTCAAATTGGAGGTCCTTATGGAATTTGGTTTGCGGCAGTTACTCCCTTTATTGCTTTAATTATAGGAGTTTATTCTTTTGGAAAAATCTCATTAGCTCACTTCAACCCAGCTGTAACTATTGGTTACTATATTACAGGACATATTTCAAAAATTCAAATTGTGTGGTATTTTGCAGCTGAAATCATTGGTGCAGTTTTAGGTTCACTATTTGTAATGAACTTTATTGGAAAAGAAGCAAATCTAGGAGCAAATGCCCCAAACTATGATTATTCATTATTTTTAATATTTCCAACTGAAGTTTTAGCATCTGCTTTGCTTATGGCAGTAATCTTTACTGTTGTCTATACAAAGGGTTTGAAGGGATTTAGTGGAATTGCGATTGGTGGGATTGTTGGATTGGATATTTTCTTTTTAGCATTCATCTCCGGGGCCTCAATGAATCCCGCAAGAGCATTGGCACCTGCATTATTGTCTGGCTTTTTAAATGATCTTTGGCTTTACTGGACTGCCCCTTATGTTGGCACTATAATTGTGGCATTTCTATTTAGAGGCAAATTCCTCAGACAACGACGACAGGAAAATTCATGATATTACGAATAATAATGACTGATTTTAGGCTATAATATTGACAAATTCTAAATTATTTTCAGATTCTAAAAAAGTTATTCCTTCTGGTGTGAATAGCCCTGTAAGATATTTTGAACCATATCCATTTTTTACAAAAAAATCAAATGGTGCATACATTTGGGATGAGAATAATAAAAAATACATTGACTTTTGCAATGGTTATGGTGCTCTCCTCTTAGGGCATAGAAGAAAGGAAATAATTCAAGCAGTATCAAAACAGCTATCAAAAGGAACTCTTTTCTGTACTCCTACAAAATTAGAGACTGAATTATCAAAACTAATCATTAAAAATTTTCCATCAATAGACAAAGTTCGACTTATGAATACCGGTGGGGAGGCTACTATGACTGCCATTAGGTTAGCCCGAGGATTTACAAAAAAGAAAAAGATCATAAAGTTTGAAGGTTGCTATCATGGAGCCCATGATTCTGTTTTGGTAAAAGCTGGCTCTGGTTCTGCACATCAGGGAATTTCCGTTTCTGATGGGGGGTTAGATGAAATTTCAAAAAATACTCTGGTTGTTCAATATAACAATGTAGAAGATCTTGAACAAACAATCAGGAAAAACAAAGATGTTGCAGGTGTTATTGTAGAGCCAATTTTGGCAAACATGGGATTGATCCTTCCTGAAAATAATTTTCTTGCCAACGTTAGAAAAATCACTAAAGAAAACAACATTCCGTTAATTTTTGATGAGGTAGTTACTGGATTTAGGGTTTCAACTGGTGGTGCGCAAAAACATTTTGGGATAAAACCCGATATTACAACACTTGCAAAGGCCTTAAGCAACGGCTTCACTATTTCTGCAGTAGGCGGAAGAAAAGAGATCATGGACTTGCTTTCCCCTGGCGGAAAGGTGTATCAGGCTAGTACATTTGCAGGGAATCCAATTTCTGTAAGTGCTGCAATTAGCTCAATCAAAACCATAAACAAAATCAAAAACAAGCTCTATTCTAAATTAGAAAAATATAATCTAAGATTCACACGTGCCCTTGATGATATGGCCTCTGACATGAAAATCCCTCATCAAATCAATTCTACCGCATCCATGTTTCAGATTTTCTTTACAAACAAACCTGTTGTAGACTATGATTCATCTAAGAAGGCTGATGCAGAGAAATTCAAAAAAATGTTTTCTTCTCTCCTAAAGAATGGAATATTCATTGCTCCTTCTCAATTTGAAGTTGTATTTTTTTCAGATGCTCATACACAAAATGACTTAAACAAAACACTTGATGCATATGAAATGGCGCTAAAATCGGTGAAGAATTGAAATATGTTATTGGTGCACGAGGAAGTCAATTATCTCTTGCACAAACAAACTGGGCTATATCTGAGTTAAAAAAAATTCATCCTGAATTTGATTTTGAAATTAAACCAATAAAGACAAAAGGAGATACTGATGCACGACCATTATTCACTATTGATCAAAAAGGAATATTTGAAAAGGAGATTGATAGGGCAGTTGCTAAAGGAGAAGTAGATTTTGCTATTCATAGTCTTAAAGACGTTCCATCAAAATTAGATGAGTCACTAACTCTTGCATGTATTCCGAAACGAGAAACTGTAAATGATGTCTTTATCTCATCTGACGGTTCTACTCTTGAGACTATAGAATCAAATTCAATTATAGGTACTAGTTCACTTCGAAGAGCTGTTCAAATTTCAAGAAAGAGGCCAGATGTGATTGTAAAACCTATTCGAGGAAATATTGAGACAAGAATCAAAAAAGTATCTGATGACATCTATGATGCAATAGTATTGGCCCAAGCTGGAATTACCAGGCTTGGAATTAAAGTTGATTTTACTCCATTATCTATAGATGATTTCTATCCTTCTCCAGGACAAGGAGCCTTGGCGATTGTCTCGAGAAAAGATGATACAAAAACAATTCAAATGCTAAAGAAAATCGAAGATGATGATTCAAGGTTGGAAATAGAAGCAGAGAGGGCATTGTCTGATTTTGTCGATTCTGGATGTAGATTTCCCGTTGGTGCATACGCAAAATCAGATGGTTATGAAATGAGCATCAAAGTTAATGCTTTTTCTGTTGATGGGAAACAATCACTTTATGTTTCTAAAAAGGGCAAAAAAGATGACCCTTACTCTCTTGGAAAAAATGCAGCAGAAGAACTCCTCCAAAAAGGAGTAAATGACCTTGCATTAAATTGGAGAGAAAAAGTAGAAGAGTGGAATAAGAAATGACAGGTAAGGTCTATCTTGTAGGTGCAGGTCCTGGAGACCATAAATTAATCACAATGCGAGCAGTTGATCTTATTCAAAAAGCAGATGTTGTGCTTTATGACAGATTAGTAAGTAAGAAAATTATTTCCATGATACCAAAAAAGGCTGAAAAAGTCTATGTTGGGCGAGCAGTAGGAGATGATACTACTCACCAAAATACTACTAATGACTTGATGGTCAAATATGCAAAATCCAAAAAAAATGTGGTCCGATTAAAGGGTGGGGATCCAATAATTTTTGGTAGAGGTGGGGAGGAAGCAGAGTTTCTCAAATCCCACAAAATAAAATATGAGATTGTTCCAGGGATTACGTCTGGGATTGGCTCTGCAACTTATGCTGGAATTCCTTTAACTCATAGAAAATATGCTTCCTCAGTTGTATTCGTCACAGGGCATGAAGATCCAGAAAAAAAGAAAGAAGCTGTAAAATG
>JASFMV010000036.1:0-9210 GCA_050117375.1 Nitrosopumilaceae archaeon
CTATTCTCTGGAATCCAGTCAATTGCTATTGATTGAGATCCTGTCCCGATAAACCTCCCATCAAATTTTCCTAAGAATTCCACATATGGTTTATCACCTGATTGTTTGACCTGAGCATAGTATCGATAAGGAGTTTCATCAGTAGAAGGATTCTTTGAGAATTGGACCCAAACATTACTATGAATATTTACAGTGGAACCTGCATTGATTTCTGCTAATCTATTTCCCTGATTGTCCTTCAGAGAAGTCTCAGAGATAGTTACCAGTCGGGTTAATTGTTCTGGTACTTTTTCCTCCAAGATATTAGAATAAAATACGTCAGACTGGGCAAAAACCTGAAAACTTACTGCCCTTCTATCAATTTCCTCATTAAAGTAAAAATCTATTTTTTCATTAGCTGCAACCTCCCCAATAGATACAGTAGAGACACCCACTAGCCTTGGAGGAATAAAAGAGTCATAAAATGCAAGATGTACAGAGGTATCCTTTATTGTAGAGCCTCCGTTAGTCAAAACTCCAGATAGTTTCAGTTTTTCATCTAATACTACGCTTTTTGTTTCAAGTTTTAATTGCTGAGACTTTGAAGAGGAGGGTGAAAAACCTTCAAGGAAAATAGATACTTGTGAAATATTTGGGTTTGGAGTACTAGATTTAATCATGTATGGTGAAATTCCGGATTCTGGGAGTACCTCAAGAATCGTGCTCCCCCTAACTGTTTCGAGTGGCGATGTTCCTGTTTCATCATAAAAATTAACTACCAATTGGACATTTGTAACTGAGGTAATGGTATTTTTGTTTTGGACATTTCCAACCACAATGGTATATCCTTCATCATCTTGGTAAACAAATGGGGCCTTACTGGTCAATTCAACAGAAAGTGTAGATAATGTGTCAGATTTTTGAGAAAATCCTGAAGAGATTGGAAATAGCATCAAAACTAGTAGCAAGCTAAGAAAAATTATTTTCATGTAAATCCTTTTGAAATAATAAATTAATTTTAGAGCATATCATATAGTCAACAAGAAAGGTAACAAGGTTTAACCCAGTTTAGATTAGAAGAATAAAAAGAGATTAAAAAATAAGTAAATTTACTAGCTTCTCTTTGCAGTAATTGCAATCCAGTAAATTAAGCCTGGTGTCAAACCCACAATAAGTGGAATCCATACGGGCCATGCATCTGCTGCGCTTGTCATAGTGTAAATCGAAAACTAATCCTATTTAAATCCATCCAGCAGTCTGATTTTCAGAATTGATCGGTTTAGTATAGAGTGGACTGGACGGGATTTGAACCCATGACCCCCCGCGTGCAAGGCGGGTATACTACCAGGCTATACTACCAGCCCACAGGAAGAATGACTAGTGTGAGGATTTTAATTGTTGTCTTCTTGGCAAGAATTTTATTTGAAAAATATTTGTGTTCATGTATGGTATTGTTAGAATCTCAAGTTAAACTAAAAGCTGGAGACAATGCACCAGATTTTGAACTCTTGGGTATTGATGATAAAAAACACCAACTAAGCGAGTATAAAGGAAAAGAAGGGATTTTGATTATTTTCATGTGCAACCACTGCCCATATGTCAAAGCAAAGTTTGATGCATTCAATGAATTATATGAAAAATTTGGAGAAAAGGTTGCGATTGTGGGAATCAACAGCAATGATTCTACAGATTATCCTGAAGACAGTTTTGAAAACATGAAAAAGACTGCAGCAGAGAAAGGATTGAAATTTGATTATTTAGTTGATGAGACTCAAGGAATCGCAAAAAGATATGGGGCAATGTGTACTCCAGATCCATTCTTGTTCAATAAAGAAGGGAAACTGATTTTCCATGGCAGAATAGACAATGCCATGAAACCTGACGATACTGCCACAGAAAAAACAATGGCAATCAACATTGAGAAAATGTTGTCAAATGAGAAGATAGAAAAAGATTTTGATCCTTCCATTGGATGCTCAATCAAGTGGAAAGAAAATTAGACTTAAATGACTCATTCCGAGAGGTTGGATGAGGGCTCGTAGCTCAGCTTGGCTGGAGCGTTCGACTGATAATCGAAAGGTCATGAGTTCGAATCTCATCGGGCCCACTTTTTTACTTTGAATTCTCAAAAACTGTTTCAGACCATTGTATGGCATCTTCAAATCTATCAGTCTGTAAGTCACATGCTAGTTTGGCCTTTTTTTCCACCTTTCCACATAAAATCAAATTCATTCGCTTCCCGATTTTGGTCTTTATTGGATTTATTGAATCAGCAAAAAAATTCAATCTTTCTTTTGAATTTGAAAAAACTATGATTATCAAAACTCCTGATTTTTGTTTCCAAACTTTATTGACCAATTTTTGCAAATCAAGGTCAAAAAGCACATTGATTGCAGAGGACATATCACCCAAATGAAACACCGTCCATTCCTTAGAATGAAAAGAGACAGATGCTGCCTCAGATATGAGATTGTTTTCCGAATCTCCAGAAAGTACGATTACCTTCTTTTTTGAGTTAGGTTCCACTGGAATCTGATTGAGGATTTGTAAAGAGTTTGAGATGATATTTCCAAGTAGTTTTGCTTCAGAATTGCCAATTTTTCCCTCGTCATAAAGGCCTTGAATTGATTGGATAGCAGGTATTATAACCTCAATTGCCAATTTGTAAACTGAGGCCTCTGAATTGATACAATTTTTAATCAGAGAAAAGACTTGACGATCTGTTCCTTTGATCAAATAGTCCAGATATTGTATTGCAACCTTAAAGTAATCATCAGGAAAGACAAAGGTTTGCTGACCTGTTTCTAAAAACCATAGGGTTGTGTTTCCAATAATTTTTTGTCTCAAAAATCCTTCGGCAGCTAAAACTTTGAGATATTTTGTCATTGTAATTCTATTAACATTAAGTTTTTGAGAGATTTCAATTCCCGATAATCCAATTTTGGAATCTTGTAATAGGTCGACAAGTTTTTGTTTTATCTCATCAATTTGATATCCTTTGCCCATGATGATTTTTGATTCAGCTAATGTATAAAGACTAATTTCGTTTAACTTGAACCTAACCACCTTGAAAATAAAACGTTATATAGTTGGGTACCTTATTGTACGGTAAGAGGAAAGTAAATTGCCGAAAGCTGGATTCAAATCAATAACTGTTTCAGAAAACGTTTATGATAAATTCCAAGAGGTTTATCAAAAGAATAAATCAGATTTGGCGATGAAAGGCGTCAACAGTTTTTCAGGATATGTTACTTACATGCTCGAAGAGATGATGCAAAAGGACAAGACTTTTGCAAGATATGCTCCAAAGTTAGAAAAAATTTCAGTTGACGATGACAGGGTTATTCTTAAAGATAATATCAAAAATCGAATTGCGGAGGTGGCAGTACAGAAAGGAGAGTTATTCTGTCAACTTTGTGAAGAGAAAGATTGTGTGCATGTAGGATTTGTTTTTTCACTTCCTGATGTCTATGAAGTCCTCAATGCTAGAGGAATAAAACATCCAAAATAGAGCAGTGGAGGAGGTGGGATTTGAACCCACGAACTCCTGAGAGACAGGATCACCCATTATTTGATCTTAAGTCCTGCATGTCCAAAAGCATAAAATGCCTTCTTTGGCCAGGCTTGATTACTCCTCCAAAAGGGTAGAAATGCCTGTGAAATTTAACAGTTTAGAGGTTTTTTTGCAAGAATGAAGAATTATAAGTATTTTCTACTGCGGTTTATCGTGCTTCGATAGCTCAGTCTGGTAGAGCGTTACATTGGTAATGTAAAGGTCGCGGGTTCAGATCCCGTTCGAAGCTTTAATAATTTTTAATCAAAAGTTCGTAGTGGCCTGTTCTCTTTTTTGAATTAGAGTTAATAGATCGGTTGGCTTCAATCTTTTTGATTTTCCACGGCTTATCAGTGAACATATCGGAGACTTCTTTGGAGTTAGAATTTGAAAGTAAAACCTTACACCCTTTAGAATCTAAATCCAAGCAAAGGTTTGCTAGCCTTTTGAGATCAGAAATTGTAAAGGATTTGTGAGTATAGTTTGTAAAATTTGCAGTGTCACTTACTGGCTGATAGGGTGGATCAAAGTAAACTAGATCACCTTTTTTTGCATCATCTAAAACAGTTGCAAAATCACGGCATTTTATAGAGACTTTTCTTGACTGCAAAATATGGCTCACAGACCGAAGATTGTCCTCATTGACAATGTTTGGATTAGTGTACCTTCCAAGAGGGACATTGAACTTTCCTTTACTATTCACACGGTATAGACCATTAAAGCAGGTTCTGTTCAAAAAGATCAATCTAGATGTTTTTTCTACAGCGCTTCTGGGATTACTTTCTCTAACTTCATAATAGTAAGACTTTGAATCTTTTTGATAATTTTTTGAATGTGTTTTTAATGAATGGATTAAATCGTTTACCTGGTCTCGAATGGTAGTATAGGTCAAAATAAGATCAAAGTTTAGGTCAGATATTTCACATTTTTGGCCATCTCTTTCAGAGAGGATGTGAAAAAGCAATGCACCCCCTCCTAAAAATGGCTCATGGTACGTCCCCATTGTTTTAGGTAAATTTTCATTTAAAATTGGAATTAACTGCCTTTTTCCACCAGCCCATTTGACAAAGGGTTTAGGAGTTCCAAGAAGTTGATTGTACTGTTGCCTCACATGTAATAATCCCTTCATTACATATTGTCAATTTAGGCAACAAAAGATCACAAGGTGTGCAATATTTTTTTATCAAATTTTCCATAGCTTAGAATAATCTATTGCTAAATCAATAAAATGAAAAGGAAAGGTTTGGGGTTTTAGTCCCACTTCGACCATGCGGCCATCCATCTATATGTCCATGTATTTAGTTTACAACCCAAGGCTGCAAATGTTACAGACAATACAGACCCAGCACCTGCTCCCAATGCAACAGGACTATTATAGAATTTTCCTACCTGCGGTTCTATAGGTGTCATGTATGGTGGAAGAGTTGGTCTTGGGTATTTGAAGGCCGTTTCTAGTGGGTCTGCCACTGTTATTAGATTAATCATGTTGAACAATGGTAATGACATTCCTACCAATACTCCGCCCATCAGAATCAGTGAGTGCTTGTTCTTCTTTGTAGCCCAATATGCAAGGTCCAAAAGCATTGCTGATGGTAACCAAATTGGTGTTACAATGAAGTCATATGGATATCCGAGTGCAAACCATGCACCTTTTGCTACCCATGTGTAAACTGTCATGATGAGGCCGTAGTATGTTGCTGTTCCTGGAACGCCTGTAAATGTTAGGTAGTATGTAGCACCTACAACAAGCATCAACGTTTGAGATATAGAGAATACCGTAAACGATGTCCAAGCCCAGTCAGTATAGAAAATGTAGTCACCTGCATTGATTGTTAACAGTGTTGAGTTAACTGCGACTACTACTATGAATAAGTAGTGAGTACATCGTCTTAACCAGACCATATTGAGTTGATGAAAACGTCACTATATAAAATTTTAGAGAATTATGAAGATCGTCGATTTTTAGTTGAAAATTAAAATGAAAAAGAAGATGTCTGAAGGATTGACCTTCTAGAATCCGACGAACATTGAGATTAGCAGTGTACCGATTGCAGTTCCGCCTACTACGCCGGCAACTACACCGTTACTATTCTTATTGGAACCTTCTTGCATTACTTTGACACAGAAGATGTATCCAATTGCCTCAATAATTGTCAAAATTATGAACGCAAAGTGACCGCTGTTTGTTGGATATGCCCAAGGATAATAGAAGTATCCAGCTGCAGTTCCACCAAAGGTTGCTGCCCATGCTGCTAAGTATGATGCTGTAATCATACCAGTCATGTTTTCGACGCGTTTACCTATCATTCGTTCTACGTCAGCACTGGATGATCCACCGCCACCGCCAGAACCGAATCCTTTAGGAAGAGTCATTCTGGAATTATAATATTCAGAATCCTTTTAAGTCTTTCTTAATTGTACGGACCAGTACGATCTGCGTCTTTAATAAAATAAAATAGAAAAAAGGTGTGCTTTTTGCACTTTGTCTATGGAATTGATCTACTATACAATTTGCCTTCTAAGGCCATCTTGTACATCTCTGCTACGTATGGATTCTCACCTGGAGTTTCTGCTCCTAGTTCAACAAGTCTTGCATATACTCTAACGACATATGCTAAGGCTCCCATGAATGCTACTACAACACCCATGTTGAACATCCAGTGATTTGGTACTGCAAAGATTTCCTCTACAAACCAGAAATGCCACATCTCATTGACTCCAATTGTAAACATGGTTGCAAGGTAACCAAGAATGGTCATCTTTAATCCAGTGTTTATTGAGTTATTTGGACCTCTAAGAATAGGAATTTTTCTATCATACATTGCGCATGCTGCCCATCCAATTGGCAATGCAATGAAGTGGGAGTACAACCACCAATGTGCTGGTGTAAATGCGCTGTCTCTGATAGATGTTTGATGTAGAGAGCCGTCAACAAAGTTATCGACTTCTACTGAGGCTGCAATAGATCCCAAAGCTATAACCATGAGCCAGATTTTTTTTAGTCTCTGGATCTCAACTTCTTTTGGTATTAATGCGGGCATCTGTGCCATAATTGTAAACATGGTTATTTGGAATATAAACCAAGAGTTTTGAAATTTTATTTTTTTCTATAAATTTTCTATGTTTCAATGAATTTTTCAAAATTTTTCATCTTTTTTTGATTAATATCGTATAAAATTTCAGATTATTTTTTTCCTATTTCAATGTTTATCATTAGTGATGATCACATAGCATCCATCGATCCTCGGCCTTAAGGTAAAACATATAACGATGTATATTATTTTTCAATCTATTAGGGATAACTATGGTCGAAAAAAAGATTTTCGTATTAGGACTTACTGTGGTTCTAGCACTAGGAACACTAGGTTTCAACTGGGTTGAGACAATACTTCCAAGTGCAGATGCACACGGTGTCCAAGCACAACTCCAGAGTCGTTTCATCAGAATTGAAGATGAGACCTTCAACAGACAATCCCTACAAACTGGCGAGACTTTGACACTTCAAGGTACTTTAGTCAGTCTTGTAGAGAGAGACCTAAGAGGATGGCTATCCATTTTCTCAGAATCTACTAATGCAGGCAACAGATGGGAAATGTTGGCAAGAGACCCACCAGGTAACGTCTTTGATATTCCAGGTAACTCTGTCGTAGAATACTCATTGTCTGCAAAAGCACTTGAGGCAGGCGTATATCACGTCCACACACAACTCAACGTTGCACAAGTAGGTCCAGGACTCGGTCCAGGTCAAACAGTAGTTGTAGAAGGGGAACCAATAATCAAACCAATCCCATACACCAACATCGCATATCAATCAATCATTATCGGTGTCGGTTATGTAATCACGTTTGCAACACGACCCTGGCAAGTAATCTAAACAATCCACCTTTTTCCTTTTAATTTTTATTCACTCACGTTAATCGTTTGTAGAAAATAGACCAAATTTTATCTTCTAGAAAAAACAAAGAAATTCATGCTTACTTTTAAAATTGAAAAACTAGATATTTTTCAGAGTTATTTTTTTGGCAAAGTCGAATTTCGAAATGACAATTACAAAGTAAATATTCAAAATCAAAAAAGAGGCAAAGTTCTAAAATTACCATTTCCAATAAATTCCAAAAAAGAGCAGTTTATTGTTCGCTTTACAGGGCTAAACGATCTATTTGTGGAGGATTTTTTGCCATATTGTGGAGACTCTGAATGGCTGGAAATTGATTCAGATGCAATTACATATTTTCTAGCTGACCATCAAGATCAACTAGATACCATAGAAATAATGGAGGATTGAGGGAAACGACTTTAAGTAATCTTCCGACAGAGAGCATATGATTTGGCCAGGTATGGGAGATCCATACAAAAGAAAAAAGACGTTAAAATTTCTTTTAATTACAGCTGTAATTGGAATTTCAGTTGCCGCTGCCAGTACACTTGCTCAGCAGGCTCTAAATGCAGATAACCCACTAAAGGTATGCATCAATGATAGAAATACTCCCTATAAAATCAAGGCAACTTTAGAATTAATAGTAGACGGAGAAAAGGCAGAAATCCCAGCAAATATCGGATTTCAAGAAGGCGGATGTAAGAGAACATTATACACCCTAACTGATGACGGAACAATTTATGCCGAATGGGTAGAGAAATACCCCTTTGAAATCGGACATTTCCTATGGATATGGGATTTCCCTCTTAGAGATATGGACCAGTCAAAATCAAAGATATTTGTAAATGGAAAAGAATCTGAGCACTTTATCAACCATCCACTACAAGACGGATATCTTTACAGAGCAGAGTTCACCTCAAAAGCTTACGATGAGGCAAAGGACAAAGACTTCCTTCCAGAAAAATAGTTTTTCAGACTATGAAGAATTAGAAAAAAATGAACAAAGTATCCTTGTGAATTATTAAAAATAATGAAAAGAAGAAAGGAAGTTGTTTTACCAGTATTTACCGTTGTCTGGAATAAGACCGATACCTTCTCTTTCAAAGTGTCTGTCTAATTCATCGATCCATCTCTCACGGTTGTCCTTGTAAGACCATCCGTGTACACGTAACCAGAATGAGATAATTCCCAAGAGGAATATTGTGAACATCATGGTACCAAAGATGTAGATCATTACATCGTAGAATAATGGATCATAGTTTGGTCCTAATTGTCCTGTCACTGTTGACAAGATGCTTAGGAAAGTTCCTACGATAGGAGTCATTGTATATTTTGGCTCAATTTCTGCGATATATACATTTCTGTTATTATCAAAAAGTACGAGATCAGTATATCCACTAGGAGTTAGCTAATAAAATAAGAAAAGTATTGGTATTTTTTTATCCTCTACCCATTGCTGCGTATTTGCCAGATCTGCCTTTAATGAAGAAGGCTGCTGCAATACCACCAAAGACTGCTGCAGAAATTACTGCTGCTCCACCTACACCACTGGCATCAAGATAAGGTGTTCCTGATCCAGAAGCTGGGTTTGCTGCTGCGGCTTCAACTCTTCTTTTCTGAATTTCTAAAGCCTCTTCTAAGGTATATGCTCCGGTTTCTCCTTCTGATCCAACGTTACCCATGTATTGTGCAAAAGCAATAGAGCTTGCACCAAAGGTTCCTACGACAAATACAGCGAGTAAGGATGCTGTTAATAGTACTTTACTGTTCATACCGTTTACCTGTCGTTTTGAAGCCAGTG
>JASFMV010000037.1:0-9051 GCA_050117375.1 Nitrosopumilaceae archaeon
GAAATTATGATAATTGTAGCAATAAAGGCCAACACACCAATTTCTATCTCAACTAAAAATACTGAAGAAAGAATTGCAAGAAAGAAAAATATCATAATTATTTGTTCTAAAGAGAGAAATTAAATTTTTGATTTCATTTGTTTACGAATTGTAAATCCTATTGCTGCTGGTGCTGCAATATACATTCCCAAGTTCAGCGCAATCACTGATAGTCCCAACCCTAAAACTTGAGTATCATTACCATCTTCTGCTAAAGTCATTATGGACAAAGTAGATATCATTGGAGTAATAAACACTCTAACTGCTTCTTGGAATAACGGATTCTCTCTTTCCATATCAGCAATGGTTGGTGAGAAGGAATAGTAGAGTTGGTTAAATCCTGTCATAAATGCTGCCCCAGAGGAAGTACTCATCACTGTGTTGTCTCTAATTTCTCTTAAGAATTGTACTTGGGGAGCAAGTTCAGATCCATATGCTGCTGTTGCAATTAGACAACCACCTCCATTATCTTCCTTTACAACTTGACAAACACCATTCACTAATTCAGTTCCAGGTCCGCATGTTGGTTCAGGCTCTGGTTCAGGCTCTGGTTCAGGCTCTGGTTCAGGCTCTGGTTCAGGCTCTGGTTCAGGCTCTGGTTCAGGCTCTGGTTCTTTTTGTTCGGTAGGTTGTGCAGGTAATGAGGGCTCAAATTCACCCCCAGTATACAACCATGTAGTTTCGCCTTTAATTGAACCAAAGAAAAGTTCAATCGTATAATCACCATTTTCTTTGAATAGACTTCCACCAGAAACAAAATTAAAATTAAAAAGACCATTGGAATCAGGTAAGACCTGTCCAATTGTCACAATATTACCGGTTGTATCAGTAATCCGATAAGTCAAAGCAGTATTAGAATGAATTTCAGAATCATAATCTCTAATTGATCCATCTACATATACTCTATCCCCATTTTCATATGAAGGTAATTCAGTTTTAGCAGAAATGGGCGGAATATTGTGAGAGTCAGCATAAACCATTCCACTAAATCCATAAGATAGAATAGATAAGGAAAGAATTGCAAACATAAGAAAACCAGCTAATCTCATTTTCATTTTGAATCAGGCCTGAGGGTATTTATGTATTAAATGAAAGAAAAATTGACCAGATCATATTCGAATTATACCTTTTTTAATCAAAAACTCAATTGCCAGTATAAAATCGTCATCAGTGATTTGATCATTTGACCACCACTTTGCATTTGTTTTTATCCAGTCCGGAATATTCTCGGACATTTCAGATGATTGAGTGGAGGGAATTCTGATAATCCCATCGTCAATTAAATTTTCTAAACCGTCGATAAATTCTGAATCAGGAATTACATCTGTCGACCACCATTTAGCATTATTTTTTACCCAATCAGGAACACTTGGCATTAAAACTGTAAAGGAAACAGAACCTGCTTTTAATCCATTGTGAGATAAATCGATTATGTATTTACCAGTTGAGGAGGCATCATCGATGGACAAGACAGCTTTATAGTCACCAGAATTAGTCAAAGATGCCTCAAAGTTTTGAACTATCCCATCAGGTCGAATTAATTGGACAATTAGCGGAAGACCAAATTTATGATTTGGGATATTACCTGATAAAGTAATTTCTTTAATACTTCCAGAAGTTGGTCGAATAATCTCATTTTCACTCAATCTTGGTACAGTAGAAAATTGGTTTTGTTGATTGCTTGATGAAAGACTAAAAATGCTGGCCTCACCAGAAGAATCCCTAGCATCATAGTATTTTGCATCAAGACTTCCTCCAGCAGATGAGATTAATTTTGTGCCAGATTTATCGCAGATTTGAGAAGGCATTTTGAAAACTCCTTCAAATATACCTGTATCATAACCCGTTTCAACTAAACTAAATCCAGTTGAGCCCAATCCTCCATATTCTACTCCGTTAATTGTACATCTTTTGTACCTGATGTCTTTGATTAGAATCTCTAACAAAATATTTCCATCTTTTCCAACAGTATCCACACTAGGAGAATTCGGGTCATTAACAACCTGATAGGTATCAATTCTATCACTTTTCAAGTTAAGGTCAGGATCAATTAAGGTGAATGTTACAGGTTGACCAAATCGAAATGTCGTTGAATCTAAAAATACTCTTCCAGAATGGGTTTCAATGTCAGACTTTGCAGAAGTTGTGATGAATACTCCAACGTTAGCTAAATCAGAATAATTAATCGAAACTCCCTCCTCATCTACCATTCTGTCTGTGACCAAGAATTTTATTTGGTCATCAATAGTTCTTATTGTCTGGATAAAACCAGTATCCAAAATATTTAATTGGTTAGTTACGGAATATTCCAAAGTTCCTTCAAAGATAGAGGAGTTATCACTTGTTTCTTCTAATTCAAATCGATAAATTGAATTATTAACATCATCATCATTTACAATTCCAAAAGAAAAGAAATCCATCACAATTGGTTGTCTATTACTTTCATTGAAAATTTTACCTACCATAGAGCTGTTATCAGAAGTATCAAAATTGATTACCACATAAACAGAACCGCTTTTAGAATAGATTTCTTTTACAATAGAATCACTCAGTTGAATAAAGCCACTTGAACTCATCTGTCCAGGATTTACAATAGTGATTGGAGAGGAGCTGAGACTTCCAAAATGTAGGTCAATAGAAGAATCAGAAAAATCGTTTATTTCCAAATCTCTTGAAAAAGATCTTAGATCATAATTAATCCAATTTGTTCCAAAGGAATTTGATTTTGACGTATCAATTAACACTGATTTCAAATTCGAGGCAGATTTTCCAAGACTAAAGGAAATTTTTTCAAAACTGCCATTCCCTATTTTTGATGTATCAACTAGTAATCGGTCAGAGGTCCTATCAGGAACTGAAGAATCAACAAGTGTTCCAAAACTGGACGGATTATCATTTGAACCAGTGTAAAATTTTACATTTGAAGCTGATTCAAGTGTTATGGGATCACCTAATTCAAGCGAAGGAATAATAGCCGAGTCTCTGAAATTATCAAGATCATCTCTAGCACCAGAATTGATATTCTGATCCTTATCTTCAAGAATCACTGGAAATTCTGTACCTGGTCGTAATGATGAACCGCTACCAATCTCCAAAGTTGGATGGAATGAAACAGATGCCGTTGAAAATCCTGACAGTATGGAAACAGATTGATCATTATAATCAATACGTCCTGTCTCTCCTCTTGGGGCATTATCAAGGATTTTGATTGTTGATTGGTCACTATCATCACCATTGTCAAAAATTCCAGAGTAAGGGCCATTTTCTACAATTGTGACTATTTGTGAAAATGAATTTGATCCGTCAGTTACAGAAGTATTGTCGTTTTGTTCTGAATTTCCTACTAAATCAATTATATTTCCTAAATCCATCGAAAGGATTCCATTTTCTTCAAAACCTAAAGAAGAAAGATATGGTTTCAAATTAACCAATCCAGTGTCCCCATTTGCAGCATTTTGTCCGTTGTTATCATATGCTTGATAAAATACTGCATTTGGTGAATCGACATTGAAAGTCCAAGAATCTTCATCGGTAGGATCTTGGTTTAATTGAATATCATTTATGGTTACGAAAACTTCTGAATTTTGTGGATAATTATCACGGTCAATTTCTAATGAGATATTTGGAATTTCATCATATTCAAGATCTACTTGTTGTACTCCTCCTCCAGGATTGTATTGAATTGTTACATCATCAAAAGAGAAAAGTTGAATCAAAGGCCAAGCATCAGGTTTTAGTCCTATTTGTCCATCTAATGGAGAATTTGTGTTTATGGATTTTGCTTTTCGAACCACATTATTCTGATTAATTCCAGAATCATTTATTGTTCCAGTGCAAGAAGTAAAAGAAACTTTTCCATTAGTAAAAGTTCCAACATCTAAACCACTAGAATAAGGAACAGCAACCCCATCAGTTTCAGATATATCAATTCCTAGAATAGAGCTATCAGTATTTCGTCCACAAAAAACACCGAAGTCCAGCCCCTCTCCTTTTTTGCCTACAGTTGAATCGGCAATCTTTGCTTTATCCACATTGGCAAAATATGCATACCAATTTCCATCCGTTGCCTGAACCATTCTAAGTGATTTTCCATTAATAGTAACATCAGGTTCTCCTTTTCCTTCATCAGTATCCCCAATGCTAGAATCACGAATTACAACCTCAATTACCATCGAACCTGAAAAGTGATTATCAAATTTTGAATTTTCAGCTGAAACGAACAAGTTAGGATTCATTGCAGCCTCCGCTTGAGAAATTGGAATAAGTAACAGTAAAGAAAAGCTCAAAAATGCCAGAGATTTTTTAATCATATCAAATGATTTTCAACGGTTATGCCAAATAATCTTGTCGCATTATTCCTCCTTTTAGAATACATGTAATAGACAGAACTGACACTTGAAATAAATGGAAATATTTGTTCAAAGAACAAGAGTCCTTCAAATTTCACTAATCGCTATATTTTCAGCATTTATAGTTGAATTAATTTTTGGGCTTATTTCTAATAGCCTTGGACTAATCACAGACAGTATTCATGCTTTACTAGATAGCATGGTTACAGTGATTCTTCTATTAGCTGCACGAATGGCAATCAAACCTCCAGATGAAGAGCACACTTACGGCCATGGTAAAATTGAGTCCTTAGGAGGTTTAATTGGAGGAATTGCAATATTTTTGATTGCAATATTTTTCATCTACGAATCCATTAACAGATTGCAAAGCCCTCCCCCAAGCATCTTGCCAGGTCTTTTTGCAATAATAGGTGGATTATACACTATTGGAGTAGATATTTTTAGAATAATCATTTTGAAAAAATCCATTTCTAAAATTGGAGGAACCACTCTCAAGGCAGATTTTTACCATGCATTCATGGATTTGGGTTCTACTCTAGTTGCAATTATTGGAATTGTTTTGGTTACTTATGGATTCTATAGTGGTGATTTTATTGCGGCCTTAATTTTGGGAGGAGTTTTAGCAATACTAAGTTTGAAATTAATTTACAAAACATCTCAGGAATTAACAGATATTATTTCACCTGAATTAGTAAAAAGAGTAAGACAAATCATTGCAAACACTGAGGATGTTATAGATATTGGCGCAATCTTAATGAGAAGATCTGGCGACACCATATTTGCAGATATTACAATTTCATTAAGAGGAGACACCAGCTTTGATAAAGCACATGAGATTAGCAATAGAGTTGAAAAAAATATCAAAAAAGAAATTTCTAATTGTGAAATCACCATTCATTTTGAACCCACTTGGGAAAATGTTCCATTAGATGCCAAGATTTTTGATATTGCAAAAAATATACCAGGTGTCAAAGGAGTTCATAACGTAAGTACTCACAAATCAAAAGGAAAAACTTTTTCAAATTTGCATGTTATGGTAGACAGAGAAATTAACTTATACTCGGCACATAAAATCTCAGAAATTGTTGAAGAGAAAATTCAAAAAAGCATTCCAGGAATTGAACATGTAACAATTCATTTAGAACCTTTCCTAACAGTGCCAGAAAATTTCAACAGAGAGGACAAGGCAACTGAGAGAGAAATTAGAGAAATTTTAAAAAAATATCCAGAGATAAAACAAATTGGTCGTATCGTGTCACTTAATTTTGAGAACATACTCAAAATTGATATTGATTGTTCATTTGATAGATATTTGTCAATCGAGAAAGTTCATGATTTGACATCAGAGATAGAGCAATTGATTCGAGCTGAAATTAATAATGCCGTAATTACTATTCATCCAGAACCTGTTTGAGATTTAGATTATAATACTGGTAAGATACATTATCAACAAACCAATAGCAATCCCTGATGCCACTGCAGCGCTAGATAGATTTGAATCTCCTTCTTCACGAATCCATTTTAGGATAATTACGATAACTTGAAAAATTGCTCCTGCACCAATTGAGAGAAAAATCACCGAGGAGAAAGGAGAAAATGCAAAGCCTCCAACCCACGCACCAAAAATGGCAGGAGTCCCTGCAATCAATCCCAGTCCCAAAAGCTTTCCAATGGTTGGTTTCCCTCGAGAAATAGGAGCAGCTATCGCAAGTCCTTCTGTCGTATTATGTAATGCAAATCCCACTATCAGAAAAGTGCTAAAAGCTATCGAACCCAATCCTACGGCCGCTCCTATTGCGAGGCCCTCACCAAAATTATGTAATCCTATTCCAATTGCAATCATTAATCCTATGGCGACCGGTTTTGAGATTCTAATGGAATCTGCTCTACTTGTTAATTTTTCTGAAGTGTAGTACAATCCTAAAAATGATAGTATTACAGTGGTTGCAATTAATAAAGTACCGTTAAAACTTCCGCTGAGATTTTCACCACTTACATCAATTGCCTCTTCAATAGAATCAATTCCTAGAAACAACAATAGTCCTACAGTTAGTGCTAAAAAGAAATGATATTTGCTCTTGCTAATTTTTTTAATAAAGGGCAACCAAAGAAGACCAATCATTACAGGAATGATTCCAACATAGGTTCCAATTATCGCAAAAAATCCTGCAAACTCTAAATCAGGTTTTAATGCAGGTGCGGCAGCTTGGATTTCTCTTTCAAATCTAGTACCATCACCTATTGTCAATCCAATAATGTATGGTTCGGCTTCATTCCATTCAAATGGAATTCTAACTAATGCGGTTTCATAACGATTAAGAAATCTATCTGGTTCAATTGCTGCTGGTTGTATTCTATCATTCACATCTGCCATTACCACCTCAACAGAAATTGGTCCGGTGTTTCTAACAGTAACTTGAATCTCTGAATCCATAAATTCAATTTTTTCTAAAGTTATTTCTGGAAGAGGAGTTCCAAGATCCAAAAGTTCAGAGCCGGGACCAAAAATATAAGCAATCATAATTATTAAAAGGAAAAAGGGTGCTAATCCACTGGCAAGAATTCTTCCTTTAGACGATTTTTTGTCAAGTTCCATAATCTGCTTCCACTGATTCCCGATTGAGATTGTCTCTTGCAAGGAAAATTCCAACCCAACCTTTCTCTGAAAATTCTACTTTGTGTGCATGAAATAGATATTTTCCAGGATATGTATACTCAAATTCCATTATTCCACGCTCAGTCTGTGAGAGGGTAATCATGTCGGTGTATAATGATGGAACTGTATCAGTCCCAGTTGGATAATAATAGTACAAATTCCCGTGCAAATGAAAATTGTTGATAGGATCAAATTCAACCATGTTAACCACGTAAATTCGAATTAGCTGATTTGTGTTGATTTGAATGGGATGGTGCTGATAGTAAAAAGGAATGGTATTTGCAGCATAAAAATTATTTTCAGTATCAAAATCAGTATCTAAACCATTGAGAACCATTACCATTTCATCAGCTGATGGTCTTTTCTCCTTCGGATCTACTATGAATACACCATACAATCCATGGACAATATGTTCTTCCAGTGGCATCACATGACAATGATATGGATGTACTCCAACTGGACCAGCTTCGAACTCATAAGTGAATCGTCCTCCTCCAGATCCAACTATCTCAAAAACACCATCCATTTCAGCTGGATGGATTCCATGAAAATGCATTGTATGTTCCTTTGAGCCATTATTGATGAAATGAATTCTTACAATATCCCCTTCAGTTGCTCTAATGGTTGGCCCCGGAACTGTTCCATTAAAAGTCCAAACATTATAAAAAACACCTGGAGATACCTCCATTATTTTGTCATCCTCAGCTATTATTGTGAATTCTCTTAAGGTGGTTCCATCGGGGAGAGTCGAGACTTTGCCATAATTGAAATCTCTCAAATATTCCATTGGATCAAATTCCATAGTAGATTCGACATAAACAGGATCGATCACTTCTCCGGAAGTAGTAATCACACCACCAGTATGGGTAACAAACGTCTTTTGTTCAGTTTGAGCTTCAGAAAGTGCAGGGAAAATTAAACCAACTGATATTCCAAATATTCCAACTATAACGAACATCATAAGATTGGACCGGCTGAATTTCAAATTCAACTTTCTAAGGCTAGATTGAATATTTATAATTTAGCTTAGGCTAAATTTCTTTCCCTAGGCTAAATTATTTAATTTGATCTAAAATTGCTATTTGAAAACTAGGTTTAAACTAAAGAATAGTTAATCCAAAAACATGAGAAAATCTGCAATTTTTTTGGCCATAGTAGGTGTCCTCATCGGTGCAGGAATAATTTTATCGTTTTATGGAAATTACATATTATTTGAAGACCTAGTCCAGGGTAATGGTGAAGTATTTGACGGTCAAGATTTGGTAATCGAAGTAGAACTAGACAAAAGTAAAACCAAATCTGGAATTTTTGCAATACAAATTTTGGATTTTAAGGAAGGAGTGGTAACTGCGAGCATAATTGATCCATCCAACATAACAATAGAATCTGAGTCCATTAATCAGGAAGTATTTGAAGGATTGTTTGAAGTCACATCATCAGGAAATTACAAGTTGCTAATTGAAAATAAAGGAGAGAAAGCGAATGTTTTTGGAGTAATTGGACCTGAACCTGATGAAGGAAAAAGAGCATTATCAAATATTTCCATGTACATTTTAGTTGCAGGACTGGTTGGAATGGCAGGTGTAGCCGTGTATATCTTCATTAATCGTAGAAAAACTAGTTGAGAAAACTATCCATTTTTTCTAAACCCTCAATGGCTGCACCAAAATTTTCATTATCTTCAACCACTTTAGATAATTTATCAATATTTGCAGAAAACGTCGTTTTCCCGTCTACTTGTTTTTGAAAGATAAAACCAGAATTTATCAGATAAGACAGCCGTTCGGTTACCTCATTTTCAGATATTGCTGCTTTTTCTGAGAGGTGTTGAGAACTTTTTTCTCCATCCTCTAATTCTGCTATTAATGAAGAAGTCGTGGTATCAAACATACAATCAACTATTTTTTCTCGATCATAGGAATCATCCATAGCCAATATCCTCTTCTTTGTAAATTAATAATTTTCTATAATAGACAAACATCTTTGTCTTGGATCTAAAAACGTGCC
>JASFMV010000038.1:0-9034 GCA_050117375.1 Nitrosopumilaceae archaeon
CTTTATTCCTGTATATACAGCAGGTGCTGGTGGAGTAGTAGCTCAGTTAGGTACAATTGCAGCAGTCGGTGCAGCATTTACCGGAGAATATTATGTCGGTTTGGGCAATACTCAAGAAGAAGCATTTGAAGCATATCTGCAAAAAGTTTCTGGAGTTGTTGATCCATCATTTGTATCTGATGATACATTCGTGGAATTAGAACGACAAGATAGAATTGATATTATAAAATTAATATTTGAAAATGAAGGAATAGAAATATCTGAACCCACCGCTATTCAAGTTCCACTTTCATTTAAGGAAGGAGAGGTTTTCTTCTTTACTGAAAATGATCGTGAAGATGCAGAAACCTTCCTTTCTCAGTTCATAGATGATTTCGTGAAACCAAGAAGCGAAAGAGTATTCATGTGGGAAGAAGATAACCGAATTAACATTGGTACAATTGTTGTAAAGGACAGTATACCAGAAATGCATTATGTTGCAATAGAAGTAGGAGTCTAAAACTTCTCTTAAATCACTTTGGTACAAAATTGCACTGTAATGACAAAAGAACTATCTTTGCGTTAAAAAGATCTTTGAAGGAAAACTCCATTGAAAAAGAACATTATCTCTCAATACTGGAGAAAGAAAAAGATCCTACTAAAAAATTAGAATTACAACCAAAAATTGATATTATTGAAAAAACTATTGATGAAATCAAACACCAACTTGAAGCCATGTGATACTTTTCTCATATTTTTAAACAATAATTTTATCCATGACAATTTTTTCAGGCGTAGAAATCAGAAAAATAATTCATAGTGAAGACCTAAATTAACAATTGTACACTATTGTTTTATTGCTTTTAATTATTGATAATGGTTCAGTATTCACACAAAATCTTATTCATTTTTTAAATGAGAAGAATTTTTTATTTGAAATACTAACCCCAAACGAAATTAATTTAAATTCATTAGAAAAATATGATTCCTTTATTCTTTCAGGAAGAAGAAAAAATGAAAAAAAAATTAATGAAATTAATTCAAAAATAATAAACTATACTGTAAAAAGTAACAAAAAGTTGTTAGGGATTTGTTATGGTGCAGAAATTTTATCTTTAACATTAGGTGGAACAATACGAAAACTAAGATTAACTCAAAAGGGTAATGAAATAGTTAAGATAAAAGAAGAAAATTCATTGATTAACAAAGAAATCAACGTTTTTGAAAGTCATGGTTTTGAAATAGCAAAACTACCAGATTCTTTGATTTCTATAGGTGAATCTCAAAATTGTAAAAACGAAATTATCCAATACAAAGGAAAATCAATTTTTGGAACGCAATTTCACCCCGAAATGTCTTTGGATGGTAAAGATCTTATCCAAAATTTTTGTTTACTCTGATTAGATTTTAATAACTCACAAATTGTAATTTTTTATTGGAATCTTCAGATCATGAGCTTTTATTGCCTTTGGTGCAAGAAGAAAACATTTGTTTGCCATTACCAATCAATGTAGTATCAAAATATTGGAATATAGATCTTCCAATAATAGAGGCCAAAGAAATTGCAAAAGAATATCCAAATAATGCAGGGAGTATAATGATTGAAGGTATTGAACTTGCAGAGAGAAATGGTTTGATTTGTAAAATAGTTCATTCGTCTATTTCAGAACTTAAAAAAATAATTGATAGCGGTATTCCTCCAATTGTAATTTTACCTGGAATTCCAGAAATTACACAACATGCTTCAGTAATTTCAGGGTATAATGAAGACGAAAAAACAATACTTCATTATATTCAAAAAGATACTCAGGAAGGAGAACTTCAAGAGGGAGCCATTCCACAAGAAATTTTTGAGAAAGAATGGTCTGAAGATGGACGATTGTTAATTATTTTAGCGCCTGAGGATATCATTTCTTCCTTACAAACAAGTCATTCAGATGAAAGTTCTAATAGAATGTGTTTTGTTTCTGAGAAATTTAATATTTTAAAAGATATAGAAAAAACTGCTGAATCTCTAAAGAAAGCCCTTGAATTTGATAAAGATAATCCTACAGCCTTGAATCTATTTGCAGGTATTCTCAATGCACAAAACTCACCAGAATGTGTGAAATATTATGAAAGAAGTATAGAGCTTAACGATAGATTTTACTTATCTTACAACGGATTAGGTAATTTTTATTTGAAATCCAATAATTTTGATAAAGCAGAATTATCTTACACTAAAGCTATTGAAATTAATCCTAAGCGTTCAGCTAAAATTTACAAGAATAGAGCCTACATTCGAGAAAAACTAGGAAAAATTCAACAAGCAAAAGAAGACCTAAAAAATTATCTAAAACTATTTCCAAAAGCTGAAGATAGAGGGATAATAGAACAAGCAATTAGAGAATTGTAAAAATGCGGAGTGCGGGATTTGAACCCGCGGCCTTCAGCTTGGGAAGCTGACGTCATACCAGACTAAACTAACTCCGCCCTTCTAACTTCTCTAATTATGATTAAATATCTTAACCGTCTAATGGATTTATGGATGCGAAATGTCCTGAATGTGAAAAAGTGGCAATTCTAAATGATGAAGTTACTAGAGTAAAATGCCCTCATTGTAATTTTGATGAAGATTATGATACATATCTCGAAATTATGAAAGAACAGGCTATTAACATGGCTTCTGATTACATTCCTGATAGACCTGGACTCTAATTACCAAAAATTTCCTTTATCTGAACAATCCAAATGCGATCCACAATTTGGACAAAACATATGGCATGCCTGCATGTCAACCATTTTAAAATCACATTTTGGGCATCTTATCTCTTCGACCACCATATCTATTCTAAATAATAATTTAAAAATAATGTCCAAACGTTAATTAGTCGTTCACCTATTTTTCCGAATAATTGACCAACTTCAAACTTACAGTATCTGATACTAAAGGAAAATCTGTAACAAAAGAATTGAAAGACAGTGATGCTAATCCTTTACTTGGTTTAGAAATAGGCAAAGAAACTGATGCTTCCATTGTAGGATTAAATGGTAAATTGAAAATCACCGGCGGAAGTGACAAGTCCGGAGTTCCTATGAGAAGTGATGTGCATGGATCTGCAAGAAAAAGAGTTCTTCTTTCAAAAGGTGTTGGATTACAAGATGTTGAAATTGGGCAGAGAGTAAGAAAACTAATGAGAGGAAATACTATTTCTGAAGAAATTTATCAAGTTAACTGTAAATTTGACGGAGAACTTCCAGTTGAAGCTCCTGCTGAGGAAAAAGCAGAAAGTTCGGAAGAAGAAAAAAAAGAATAACTTAACATATACCGGTCCTACATTTTGACTCATGCATTGGCGAGAAACTCTTCCTGATTGGTATGTAAAAAAATATGGACATCAGCCATGTGTGAATATTGGAACTGCTGGTCACGTAGATCACGGTAAAACAACTCTAATCCAAGCATTAACAGGTTCTTGGACAAGTGTTCATAGTCAAGAGCTAAAGAGAGGTATTACAATCAGAGTAGGATATTCTGATGCAGCATTTTACAAATGTCCTGATTGTGAAGAACCACTAGGATATTCAACAACTCCAAAATGTAATAATTGTGGAAAAGATAGTGAATTATCAAGAGTAGTAAGTTTTGTTGATAGTCCAGGACACGAGAGTCTTATGGCTAACATGTTATCTGGATCCGCATTAATGGATGGAGCATTGTTATTAGTTGCAGCAAATGAAAAAGTGCCAAAACCTCAAACTAAAGAACATTTACTTGCCCTGCAAACCCTTGGAATTCAACAGATTGTAGTTGTTCAAAATAAAGTAGATCTGATTTCATATCAAGAGGCTGTTTCAAATTATCAAGATATTACTAAATTTGTAAAAGAAACTTATGCAGCAAAAGCTCCAATAATTCCTATTTCAGCCCAATCTGGATTAAACATTGATGCCCTAATTGGATCAATAGAGTCAACCATCAAAACTCCTGAGAGAGATGAAAATAAAGATACTGTAATGCATGTATTGCGATCCTTTGATGTAAACAAACCTGGAACTAAATTAAAAAATATCAAAGGTGGGGTTATAGGAGGTAGTCTTACGGAGGGAATTTTTAAGGTTGGGGACGAAATTGAAATTAAACCAGGTATAATGGATGAAAAAAAGAAAACCTATGAACCATTACATACTGAAATTACCTCGCTTGGTACAGGTGCAGGAATCGTAGATTCTGTAAAACCTGGCGGATTGGTAGCAATAGGTACAAAATTAGATCCAGCTATGACTAGAAGTGATTCATTCATTGGATCTGTAATTGGCAAACCTGGAACTCTTCCAGAAAATTCGAATACAATTAAACTTGAAGTTAATCTCTTTGATTCTGCGGTTGGGATAGGTGAAGATGTGAAAGTTCTTCCAATACAAAAAGATGAACTTCTACGATTAAATATTGGTACAGCACCAATATTAGGAAAAGTATCAAAGATCAAATCCAAAACTGCTGAAATTGAACTCCGAAGACCCGCTTGCATATTTGAAAAAGGAAATGTGGCTATTAGTAGAAGAATTGCTGATAGATGGAGATTGATTGGGGCCGGAGTAGTTGGTTGAAGTAATTTGCGACACTAATTTTTTAATTCATCTAGCTACTAAAAGGATCAAAAATATTGGTTCAGTAGATGTTGAAATTGGATCTATTTCGTATATTGTTCCCGAGGTTGTAAAAAATGAATTAAACAATCTCAAGGATAATGATCAGAAAAAACAAGACATACTAACTACGCTTGATTTTATTAAAAATTTTAAAATTATTCCAATTCAGGGAAAATATGCAGATAAAGAATTAATTAATTATATAAAAAAAAATGGTGGTATAATTGGAACCATGGATAGAGAATTAAAAAATGAAATTAAAAAGATTGGCGGATCAATAATTTCTTTTTCAAATGACCGAATAATACTAGAATCTTAGTAAAATTTAACTGGAACAAATCAGCTTAAAAAAATGCATATGAAAATTGAGAGTACTGCATTTGAAAATGGAGATGAAATTCCAAGAAAATATGGTTATAAAAAAGATAACATCAACCCACCAATTCTAATTAAAGAAATACCTAATGAAGCCAAATCTTTGGCTCTAATAATGGATGATCCAGATGCAATGGGAGCAGTAGGAAAAATCTGGGTTCACTGGATTGTTTGGAACATTGATCCAAGTATCAGCAAAATAAATGAAAATTCAGTTCCCTCTAATTCTATTCAAGGAAAAACAGATTTTGGAGAAATGGATTATGGAGGA
This sequence comes from Nitrosopumilaceae archaeon, assembly GCA_050117375.1. GTDB lineage: Archaea > Thermoproteota > Nitrososphaeria > Nitrososphaerales > Nitrosopumilaceae > Nitrosomaritimum. The sequence continues at coordinate 5,258 of JASFMV010000038.1, forward strand.
CCTGCTCCACCTGATAAAGAGCATACTTACATTTTCAAGTTATATGCCTTGGATAAAAAACTCGACATCAATGAAGGTTCATCAAAATCACAGGTTGAAGAAGCGATGAAAGGTCATATCATTGATGAGGCTAAATTAGAGGGAAAATACGCACCATAAAATAAAAAACTTGATTTATTTGTTATAGCGTTCTGCCAATCTGTATTTCATATACTTATCATCAGGGGAGAATTTAGCTGGATGCGCAGAAATGGTTTCTTCCCCACACTTTGGACATTTGTCTTTAAGAGTATAATGAAAACAACTAACACATTTTCTTAATTGAAATCTCATCTTAGTTCTCTCTAGTTTTTTTAGATTCTTCTCGAGTAAATTTGAATTGCCCTTTCTTTTTTTCAATATTTTGCTGGACTTCAAGAATAATTGGTTTCAATTTTTTTTCAGCTGACTTGAAATCTTCAGCAGTTACAGATAATCGATATTTTGGAGCACCTAGATAGATAATATCAATAGAAGAATCTTTTTTCAGTACATCTAAAAGTGCTTTTTTGATAATCTCAATCCCATTTGGTTTGTTATTTGTTATTTCCATCACTCCTCTTATTTCAACAGAAGGGAGTTTGATTTTAGAACAAATTTCTTCAATTACACTAGCAGTTTTTTTAGAAAGCTTTAGACTTTTTACTGAATTAATTCCGTTCCGTCCAATTTCAATGAAAGCGTCATATACAGAATCAAAATTTGAATAAATATCGTCTTCTAATTTTTCAATTTCCTTGTCAGATAGTTTTGCTTTATCTTGGACATTTTTCAATAATGTTTTTCCTTTTTCAAATTTCTTCACTTCTTTTAATTTGTGCTTTTTTTGATCTTTTGATACTTGTTTAAGTGAAAGATCAATGTCTCCTCTACTTGGATTGACCTTTTTTACGAGTAGAACCTTTTTTTCATTTTCTTTAACAAATCGATTGATTGATCTTATCCATCCAGGAGCAATCTCCGAAATATGCAAAAACCCTTGAATTCCTTCATATTCATCTAGCGTCACATATGCCCCATGATCCATCACTTTAGTTACGGTTGCAAGAACAATTTCACCCTGTTCAGGCATCTCTTGAATTTCTGTGGACATTTCTTCTATGACTAATTTGTGCGTAATTTAATGTTGCTAGTTAGAAATCAATTCCTTTTTTTGCTTTTTTACCCTTCTGAAATGGATGTTTGATCTCTTTCATCTCAGTAACTAAATCTGCAATTTCAATTAACTTGTCTTTGGCATAATTCCCAGTCAAAACAATATCCAGCTCAACGGGTTTAGACTCAATTAAATTGATAATGTCTTCCAATTTTATCAGACCTAAATTTATGGCATAATTTACCTCGTCTAAAATTACAATATCATAGTTTCCAGATTGGATTTTTTTTGAGCATATCTTTACTGCTTCCTTGGCAATTTTTTCATGTTCTTCTTTAGGATCTTTATCATCAATTATTCCCACAAATCCTTTCCCAACAGCAATCATTTCAAAATCTGGTTCTAGTTTTTTTGAGGATATCATTTCTCCGTAATGCCAGGATCCTTTAATGAATTGAATCATGCATATTTTTTTCCCATATCCAGAGGCCCTCAAGGCTATTCCCAAAGCAGCTGTCGTCTTTCCTTTACCCTTTCCAGTGTAAACTATAGTTAATCCTTGTTCTGCCATATCATGATTTTTAATCTTAAGAGTAAAAACATTGAGATTCATTATTGGATCATTTAAATAAAAAATCAATTGTACACATTCGAATTGAAAATTCCTAGATTAGTTTTAGCAGGAGCAACAAGTGGAGTAGGGAAAACATCAATTACATGCGCAATTATTCATTCCTTACAAAAAAAGGGTTTTTCCGTTCAACCATTTAAGGTTGGTCCAGATTATATTGATCCTAGCTACCTAAGCGCAATTTCCAAAAAAGATGTTTTTAATCTAGATGTATGGTTAATGGGGAAAAATCAACTACTAGAAAGTTTTGTCAACCATTCAAAATCAGATATTTCAATAATAGAGGGAGTAATGGGATATTATGATGGATTTCGAGGTGATAACAATTTTGCAAGTACTCACCATGTATCTCAAATTACAAAATCTCCAGTCATATTAGTTCTAGATGCTAGTAAAACTGCCAGATCAATAGCTGCGACGGCATTGGGGTTTGTAAAATTTCATACCAATTCACGTATCAAAGGAATTATTTTAAACAAAATCGGAAGTAAAAAACATGAAATTCTTTGTAGAGAGGCACTAAAAGACACAAAATTACCCATAATTGGTGTAATTCCTAAAAATCCAGAAATTGATTTACAATCAAGACACCTAGGATTAATCCCTACAATTGAAGATACTAAATTATCACAGAGAATAAAAAATGCATCCACAGTAATAGCTGATTACTTAGACATTGAAAAAATAATAAAAATAACTCAAACTTCAGCATCTTTACAATCACCAGTAAAAAAATTATACAAAAAACCAAAAACAACTATTGCAGTTGCTCTATTATAGTGATAATTTAGAGGCATTAAAAAAAGAGGGTGCTAAAATTGTCTATTTCAGTCCTACCAATGATAAAACCTTACCAAATGTTGATGGACTATACATTGGAGGAGGCTTTCCGGAAATTCTTGGATATGATTTAGAAAAAAATCAAACCATGAGAAAAAAAATTAAGCAATTTTCAGAAAACAACAAACCAATTTATGCGGAATGTGGGGGATTGATGTATCTAACAAAATCTATTGATTATGGCCGAAAAACAAGCAAAATGGTTGGTCTTTTTAATGCAGAAACCAAAATGACTAAAAAAATGAAATTAAATTATACAAAAGGGACAATGATTATTCCTAATATTTTATCAAATAAAAGACATGTTTTCCAAGGACATGAATTTCATTATTCTAAATTAGAATCAGTATCCTCTGATGCAAAATTTTCATATGAATTAAAGATTGGAGAGGGAATTAAAAATCAATTTGATGGAATGGTTGAATACAATACTTTAGCTTCTTATGGGCATCTATATTTTGCCGGGTCTGATTACGCAGAAATTTTTGTAAAAAACTGCATCAAGACATCAAGAAGCTAACTCTGCTCTTAGTAATTTGTATAATGCATTAATTATTGCTGATGCGGAAGAACTTCCTCCCTTTCTACCAATATTAGTGATAAAAGGAACTTCACTCAGTTTGGAGAGCTCCTCTTTTGATTCTGGGGCACAGATAAAGCCCACAGGAATACCTATGATTAAAGCCGGTTTGATAATTCCTTCCTTTACCATACTAATTATCTCTAAAAGGGCAGTTGGGGCGTTTCCTATGGCAACTACTCCCCCATCAATATCAGATGAAGCATATCTCATTGATACTTGTGATCTTGTTTTTCCTTGTTTTTTTGCTAGTTCCATTACTTCAGGAGAAGAAATGTTACAAATTATACTATTTCCAAAATCTTTTGGATTTTGTTTGTTTAGTCCCCCTAATACACCATTTACATCAACAACTACACTACAACCATTTTTGAGTGCATTAATTCCACTTTCAATTGCACCTGCAGAAAATATTATTCTATTTTTATCTGCAAAATCAAAATCTGCAGTAGAATGAATTATTCTTCTTACAATGGGCCATTCTTTTTCATTATAATTATGATTTCCAATTTCGTTTTCAATCATTTCCATGCTTGCATCTTCAATGGATTGACCTTTTTCAGTTTGCATTTTCTACCTCTCTTCCTCGTT
>JASFMV010000039.1:0-8949 GCA_050117375.1 Nitrosopumilaceae archaeon
TATGGGATTGATTCCTTTTTTTACTATCTTGAGCATGGTTTCTGCACATTCCACAGCAGAGTCAGCTGCCTGTAGGGAGCTCCCTTTACCTATAAAATATCCAATCACTGCATCTCCGGAAAATTTCAAAACAAACCCATCATGCTGGCTGACGATATACGACATTTCTTGAACAAATGAACTTACTACAATTGACAATTTGTCTGGATCTAACTCTAAACTCATTTTTGTTGATCCTACGAGATCGACATAAATGACAGAAACTTCGATTGTCTGAAAAGTATGTTTTCTCAGAAATTTTTCTGAACCTCCAACTATTTTTGAATACACGTATCCGTTTTTAAGAGAATCATGTATTCTATTTTGAACATCTTTTAGTAGAGTTTCAGAATCGACAGTTTTTGCTGTACTTTTACTAAACATCATATCGATAATGTTTTTTTCTCGTTTTTGATCTGAATCAGTCAATTTTACCACTAATTTGTTTTTCTGGGATTTTTTTATTCTTTGGTCATTGATTTTGATATGTAAAGGAATGTTTGTTTACGTGTAAACAATACTGCTGCTGATATGGATATAATCAACATCAACAAAACCACTTCTGCAAATTCAGGAATTATTGTAGAACCTGTAATGGTGATTATTTTTGCAGCTGCAGGAACGTCATTTATCACCAAAGTTGTAAATTCATCCTCAAAGTCTTGAGCATATTTTTCAGTTTTGGTTCCATCTATAGATACAGTTGATATTCCACTAATCAATTCAGACGGAAGTAAAATGGTTAATGTATTGTCTTCACTGTTAGTATTTCCTTTTAATTCAAATGTTATTGATTTTGTTTCCTCATCAACACTTGCAGTGTTGAGTATTCTGTTGAATTTGTATTCCACATCAAAAATCTTTGAACCATCTCCAACATCAGAAGCTATCCTAGGCAAAACACTAAATCCACTAACCACGTTTACCGTTCCTGTTCTCCAGGGGTGTAAAGTACAATAATATGGAAATTCACCTAATTCTGTAAACTTTTTTTCAAAGAATTTTCCCGGTTCAATATCTCCACTATCAAATATTCCACTAGGACCTTCTTTTGGGGTGCCTGATGTTACTGTATGTTTTACAGTATCTGCATTTTTCCAGTAAATTTGGTCATTTACTAAGATCTCTATGAATCCCGAAGTATCTCCATCTTTTTCACTTGACCAATGAAATGGTGCATTTGGATCCGCAGAACCAGTTGGCATCAAAATATCATAAGTTGATTCACCATAAGCCATTACGGATAATGGGGCTATGATTAAAACTGCAATGACGCAAAAAAGAATCTCTTTCAAGTAATAATCTCACACGATTTATCGATTTAAAGATTTAATATAATTCTGGACAATAAAGGGTAATATATCGAAATTTAGTCAACACCAATAATGTCTAAATTCCATTTTTGTGTTTCATATATTTCTCAAATTAATAAAGAACATCTCACACAATCAAATGATATTATATTTCATTAAAAGGTGATTTGATTGGTAACTGAAGAAGAAATAGAAAAAGTAACAAAATTAATGAAAATAGATGTTCATGATCACAAGGAGTTCGTTGATAAAGTCCATGCTATGATTGACTATTTTGGCATCCTTGACTCTGCTGGAGTCGAAGAAGAGATTGTGGCATTTCAAGAAATGGATTTATCCCAACTTAGGGAGGATAAACATATTCCGTTTGAAGATAAATTAATTGACAAGTTAAAAAACCACAAAGGAAGTTATGTTAGGGCTCCAAAGATGATTTAATTGAATTTAAAAATCTCTGCATTAGATTATGTAAACGAAGTAAAAAACGGAAATATTTCAGCTGAAGATTTTGTCGCCAAAACCTTGGAAAGGATTACCTCCATTGATGATAAATTACATGCCTTTTTACAAGTGAATTCAAAGGCTGTAGATCAAGCAAGAGAGATTGATAAAAAAATAAAAAATGGGAAAAAAGTTGGGGCTTGCTTTGGAATGCCAATTTCAGTCAAAGACAACATATGCATAAAACATTCAAAGACAACATGTGCCTCAAAAATGCTTGAAAAGTTTGTTGCACCATATGATGCAACAGTAATTTCTAGGCTAAAAGAACAGGATGCTGTTTTTGTAGGAAAAGCAAATCTTGATGAATTTGCAATGGGACTGACTACAGAGTTTAGTGCTTATGGTCCTAGCCGAAATCCATGGAATACAGAATATGTGCCAGGGGGTTCATCTGGAGGAAGTGCTGTTTCTGTTAGTGCCTTTGAATGTGTGGCTTCCTTGGGTTCTGACACGGGAGGCTCTACGAGAAATCCTGCAAGTTTTTGCTCAGTTGTTGGGTACAAACCCACCTATGGGTTGGTTAGCCGATATGGTTTGATATCTTATGCTAACAGTATTGAGCAAATTGGACCCATCACAAGAACCGTAAAAGACACTGCATTTATGCTCAATATTATTGCAGGTCATGATCCAAACGATGATACCACTTTAGAAAATCCGGCCGAAGACTACCTTTCTGAAATTGATTCCGGAATTGATGGAAAAAAAATAGGAGTAATTAAGGAAATGATGGGCGAGGGTATTGACCCTTCTGTAAAATCAGCTACAAATGACGCAATTTCAAAATTGGAGTCGTTAGGAGCAACATGTGAAGAAATTTCTCTTGACATGGTAAAGTATTCAGTAGCTGCATATTACACCATAACTGCCACGGAGGCTGGAAGTAATCTTGCAAGATATGATAACCTTCGATATGGTTATGAGTTTCCCTCCGAGGGTTACGAGTTTAATTCTTACATTTCAAAAGCAAGATCAAAATTTGGACCTGAAGTCACACGAAGAATAATTCTTGGAGGGTTTGTGCCTTCATCTGGACATGCCGGAAAATATTATCTCAAAGCGCTAAAAGTGAAAAGTAAATTATACAAAGAGGTTAATGATGCATTCAAAAAATATGATTATCTGGTTGGACCAACAGTACCAATTCTACCTTTTAAAATTGGAGAAAAAATAAACGATCCCGTTGCATTATTTTTAGTTGACATTAATACTGTGACTTCAAACTTGACAGGCAAACCATCAATTTCAGTTCCTTTTGCAGTCTCAAATGGATTACCCATTGGGATACAGTTACTTGCAGGACGAAATAATGACAAATCACTTCTGCGAGCGGCCCGTGCTTTAGAAACCACCGTAAAATTACCGGAGGTTCCGATATGACCAAAATTGGATTGGAAATTCATTGTCAATTAACGAAACTTGAAAGTAAATTGTTTTGTTCATGCAAAGCAAATTACAGAGAATATGAGCCTAACACCAACATTTGTCCTGTTTGCATGGGTCTTCCAGGTAGTCTTCCCAGAACAAATCAAAAGGCAATTGAAAAAGCAACAATTATTGCAATGGCATTAAATTGTAGCACTCCAGAGCGAGTCGCTTTTTTTAGAAAAAATTATTTTTATCCTGATCTGCCAAAAAATTTTCAAATCACACAACTGAATATCTATGGAGATACAAGCATAGGTGGTTCTGGCATGATAATGGTCGGTGATAAAAAAATTAGAATCACTAGAATCCAGCTTGAAGAAGATCCAGGAAGGCTAATTTATGAAGGAAGTTCTTCTAAGAATCAAATCACTCTTGTAGATTATAACCGTGCAGGCACACCATTAGTAGAAATTGTGACTGAACCCGATTTTGAGACTCCAAAACAGGTACGAGACTTTCTAAATATTTTATCTGATTTGCTAGAAAACTTGGATGTTTCTGATCCTGGATTAGAAGGAGCCATGAGGGCAGATGCTAATGTTTCTATTGAAGGTGGCAATAAAGTTGAGATAAAAAATATTGGGTCATTTCATGATCTGGAAAAAGCTGTTCATTTTGAAATTACAAGACAAGAAAGTTTGCATTCAAGATCTATTCCAATTGTACAAGAAACACGACATTGGGATGATAAAAGAAAAATAACAATTTCATCAAGATCAAAAGAAGAAGAATTAGATTACAGATATTTTCTTGAAGGTGATATTCCGTGGATAAAGATTGGACAAGAAATTCAAGAAAAATTAAAACAAGCAATGCCAGAAAGTATTAGTTCTAAAAAAGAACGTTACATTACAAATTATCAAATCCCTGAACAAGTAGCAGATGTTTTGTCTTCAGATAAATTTTATTCAGATTTATTTGAATCTGCCCATACAGAAAACAATGCAAAAGAAATTGCAAATATAATTACTACTGATTTGATGGGATTGGTAGATACTACTGAAAAAAGATCCAATTCAAAATTAAAACCAAATCACTTAAGAGACCTTGCAGATTCAATTCAATCTGGAAAACTAACAAGAACTAACGCAAAAAATGCATTATATGAAATTGTAAAAACTGGAAACGAATTATCCCAAGTAATCTCTGAGTTGGATTTGGGAAATGTTTCAGATGAAACTGAATTATTAAAAATAATTGAAAATGTAATTTCTGAAGAACCTCAAGCTGTCGAGCAAGCAAAATCAAACCCTCAAACAATTAATTTTCTAGTTGGCAAAGTAATGCAGAAAACTAAAGGAAAAGCAGATCCTAAGCTTACTCTGGATTTACTAAAAAAGAAAATTTCTTAGAAAATGGCAGAACTTTCTTTAGAAGATATCGAATTTATCAAAATTCTTGCAAATTCGGATGCAACATTGCTTGAAAAAGGCATGAATGAAGAGACAAAAACTCGTTTAGAGTCTAAAATAGGAATGATTTTAGGACAATATTATGCAGAAAATACAATGGGCAAAGAATTCGGATGGGTTAAAAAATTTGAGGATGCAGGCATTTCAGAGGATGATGGAAAAGCCGCCATTGCCTGTGCAAGAAGACTTGGCATCAATATCTCATAATTTTAAAAATTTTTTACCTCTTAAGTTTAGGTATCTCTAATTGTCTAATTTTGCATTTTTTCCCACAGAAGAGCAAAAAGAAAATTCAAATATTTTTAGATTTATGAAAAAACACAAAATTTCATCTCTCGGAGAATTATCTACTAAAGCCAACGATAACTTGGAATGGTTTTGGAAAGAAGTAGAAAAAGAAATTGGGATAGTCTGGGATAAAGAATATGAAAAGGTGTTAGATTTGTCTAAAGGTCTTCCTTGGCCTCAATGGTTTGTTTCAGGGAAAACCAACATTTACAACTCATCGGTAGGAAAATTTTCTAAACTATTCCCAAAAAAGATTGCATACACATTTGTTTCTGAAGATGGAAAAACATCTCAATTAACATATGGTGAATTAGAGAAAAAAATTTCTAAATTGGCAAATTCTTTAAAATATTTAGGAGTAAAAAAAGGCGATGTTATTGCAATTTATCTTCCAATGATAGAAGAATCTATTTTAGCTATAATGGCAGCTGCAAAAATAGGTGCTATTCAAACAGTGATATTTTCAGGATATAGTACTGATTCATTGCATATTAGGTTACAGGATTGTAATGCAAAAATTCTTTTTACATGTGATGGTTTCTATAGAAAAGGCAAGCAGATATCTCAAAAAACCACCATAGAAAAAGCTGTAAAAAATACTGGAGTTGAAAAAATAATCATAGTTCCCTACAAAGGGATTGATCAATATGAAAAATCAGAAAATTTTGAATTTTATGATGAATTGGTTTCAGGACAATCTGAAATCTGTCCTACGGAAATTACAGGTTCTGAGGACCCATTATTCATACTATATACCTCAGGAACGACTGGTAAACCAAAAGGTGTAGTGCATGTTCATGGAGGATTTTCAGTTTTTGCAGGACACCAATCTTCTTTTCTGATTGATACCAGCCCAGAAGACGTGATATTGTGGCCTGCCGATATTGGCTGGATAACAGGTCTGGTTTGGAATGTTTATGGGTTGCTCATCCAAGGATCTAGTGCAGTAATCTATGATGGTTCATTGGATTATCCAGATTTTAATCGTATTTGGGATCTTCTTGAAAAATATAATGTAACCATTTTTGGAATATCACCTACTGCAGTTAGGATGTTTAAAAAAAATAATGTTGAGCCTTTAAAGACGCACAAACTCGAAAAAATCAAAAACATTCCAACAACTGGAGAACCTTTAGATGAAGATTCTTGGTGGTGGCTTTTTGAAAAGGTTGGAAACAAAAAAATTCCAATAATGAATTTGTCAGGAGGTACTGAAATTGGAGGAGCAATGCTATCTGTATTTCCTGGAATGAAAATCAAACCTTCTACAGTGGGAATACCTTGCCCTGGCATCGATTTGGATGTTGTTGACGATAATGGAAATTCCATTAGAGGGAAAGATGGTTATCTTGTAATTAAATCTCCGTGGCCTGCCATGACAAGAGGGTTGTTAAATAATGATGAGAGATATTTAGAAACTTATTGGAATAGATTTGAAAATATGTGGTTTCACGGGGATTATGTTTTTGTTGATGATGATGGCTTGTGGTACATGAAAGGAAGAACTGATGATGTCATTAATGTCTCAGGGCATAGGATGAGTACTGCCGAAATTGAACACACAGCAATTGGGCATGATAAAATATCTGATGCCGCATCTATTGCTGTTCCAGATGAAATAACAGGTGAGGCAGTAATTTTATTTGTAGTTGCTGAGGATAAGAGCGTAGAAAATTTAGATCAAGAAATTTCTAAATACATATCTCAAAAAATTGGTAAGATAGCAAGGCCAAAAGCCGTTTATGTTCTGTCTGATCTTCCAAAAACTCGAACTGGAAAAATCATGAGAAGACTGTTAAAATCCAAAGTATTGGGATTAGAATTAGGTGATTTGTCATCCCTTGAAAACCCAGAAGTTTTAGAGGAAATTCCAAAATTAAGTAAAAAAAGTTAGCTTTTTGATATTTTCTATTTAACATCCGTCTGCTTTATTATTATCAAAACAAATCTAGATTATTGAAGTTTGTAGTAGATCAACAAGTAGAGGACATTGAACTCCCAGAAAATTTGAAATTAAATACTTTTTTGCAAGAATTTCACTCCGACTGCCCCCACCCAGAATGCTCTTTTGGATATTTCGGATTTGCGTTTGGACAATCTCCCTTTCCGGTTCCATCTATAATTCAGAAAAGATTAGTGGCCAATGCCGATAAGGGAGCATATGCACCAGTACCTGGAATTCCGGAACTACGTGAGGCCATATCAAAATACAACAAACACTATTTTGGGTTGGATATCGCTCCAGAGAGAATCTATGTGGGTCCTGGAACTAAGGAACTAATTTTTAATTTACTGGAGATTCTACATGGGACAGTAATTTTGCCTACCCCTGCATGGTTAGGATACCTTCCACAGATTAGGTTTCTGAAAAAAAACTACCATATGTTGCCAGCTCGTGCAAATGGAAAAATCTCTCCAAACGATCTTAGAAAACTATCCCTTAGATTACATGACAGACAAAAAATACTGATTTTAAACAACCCTCATAATCCAACAGGAGTAGTATATGATAGGTTAGATCTTGAAGAAATTGCGGATGTTTGCCGAGAACAAGAAATTACCGTAATTTCTGATGAAATTTATGCACAAACTACATTTGACTTTTCAAAATTTGAAAGCATGGGGAAAATTTACCCTGAAGGAACATTTGTAACAAACGGGTTATCAAAATCGCATGCTGCCGGCGGTTATAGGTTGGGCTATGTTATTTTTCCACAACATGCATTAGATGTCCGACGTCAATTCAAAAAAATCCTTGCTACTGAATATACTGCAGTCTCCACACCGATTCAACATGCAGCAGTGGCAGGGTTTGAGATCAGTTCCGAGATAGATGAGTATTTTCAGACAACCAGAAACATACATCAATTAATTGGTGATTATACTTATCATGCACTAAATGCAATTGAAGGAATTAAGGCATTAAGGCCAGAAGCCACATTTTACCTTCTTGCAGATTTTAATTCGTTTGCCACAGAATTGCAAAAACTAAGAATAAATACATCCCAAAAATTATCTGAAGCCCTAATTGTTCATCCGTATCATACTGCCATAGTGGGTGGAGATAGTCTCGTTTTGGAAAGAAATGATTACCGTGCAAGAATTGCATATGTAGATTATAATGGAAAAGAGATTTACCAAAATTATAAAAACAAAAATCCGAAAACGCCTTCTGAAAAATTAGCATTTGTAGAATCCAATGCACCAAAGGTAGTATCAGGAATTAAAATGATTGAGAGATTTTTCGATGACATCCAAAAAAAGGCAAGACTCGAGAAATTCGGGAAAACTTCTATCAATGCATAATTAATTAGATTTTTCTAATCTTTCTTTTAGTTTATCGTATTCATCTATTGTGATTTCTCCTTTTGCTAGTCTTGTTTGGATAATTCCAATGGGGTTTGAATCAACTATGGGAGAAAAAATTTTTTTCCTGATAATGTCTTTGTTAATAGAGATGTGTTTTGAATTAGTATCTACTTTTCTTTTAATTCCGTATACTGCTCCAAACAATATCGCCAATCCACCAATGGCCAATCCCATGTGAGCCAGGTCACTATTATCGCCTCGTTCTTCTGATGCAGAAACTATCGAGGATGCTTCGGCTTTTGGAAGAAATTCTGTTTTGATAATGTCTGGTGTCTTCATTGTCTCTGGTTTTACCTGTATATCATACCCTACTGCTTTTTCAATTGAAAGGTCAGGATAATTCCTATCAAACCAGGACTTGTAATCAGGCTCGTTATAATACCTGTCCAAGTAATATTGAGGATCCTTGGTTTGATCAACAAAATCTGCAATTTCTGAATTCTGATTTGTTGTTTCCTTTACAGGTTCAGGTTTTGTGATTGTTGTATCGTACGTCAAGGTCGGTTCAGGAGTTTTTTCATTTATCAGGGGGTTAATTTCAAAAAAACTTTCTTCACTAATTGATTGTGTATTTTCTTTTGACTCAAAATTCTCTG
>JASFMV010000040.1:0-8661 GCA_050117375.1 Nitrosopumilaceae archaeon
GAAGAATCGATTTTGGAAATTCTTTGAATTATTTTCTCTGCTTTTGAAATATTAGGGATAATTTGATAAAGTTTTGTTGCCTCATCACGGGAAATGTCAGATGGAACATATTCTTTTAATCTGTCAGGGACTCCAGCAAATCCTAGATATTTGTTCAATGTTTGAGTAGACATCCCCATAGACTTTGCGGCTGCGGTTTTTCCCACTTGTTCATTTAGGAATTTGCAGGCATCTGCAATTTCTTTATGGTTCATGTCATTTCTGTGAATGTTTTCTACCACTGAAGCTGCCTTTGCATTTTCCAAGTCATATGCAGTTTTTTTAGTGATCAAATGAACAGGAATTTTTTTTGCACCTAGTCTTTTCATGGCAGCAAGTCTTCGTTGGCCAGACATCAAAAGATAGGTGTTCTTGTCTTGTTTTTGCACCAAAGGCGGATTAAGCAAACCTTCATTTTTGATCGATTTGGCAAGTTCAGAGATTCCTTCTCTGTCTAGTTTTCTTGCCTGGGCCTCTCTCCAAACCTTAATTTCTTTTATTGGAATTTCTTTTAGTCTATATGAAATCACTGGTTTGTATCTTCTGGCCATAAATATGATCTAAATCAAGGTTTCTTAAGTGGTATTTGTCTATTGTAAATTATCTGAGCTCTATTTCTTTGAGCTTAATTTTCAGATGTTTGAGTGTGTTTAATTTCAAGAACCGCAAGAATTGCATTCAAATTTTCTTTTAGGTCTGTGGGCTTTAGCGATATGTCGGAGAGTTCTTTGAGGATCAGAAAATTCCATATTGCATTTTGGGCAAATATTAGAAATTGCTATCTCTTTTTTGCTTGAAAACAGACCCATAATCTTTCAAAAAACCTCACACTTAAAACAATTTTCCCGAATTTAGACATTTCTGAAAATAGAATTTATTGATTTTAGTAATTATTTGGACTAAACCAAAATGAAGATATCTTGTTGTATTGAGACAGAAATTTTGCATGTGAATCCATCATAGAGGGCATAAATTTGTCATAGACTTCAAGGTTAGATTTTTGGGCTTGAATGTTCTGCTCTTTGATTTTAGAGAATAATTCAATTTGGTCAAGAAATGTATCAGTAAGCGTATTGGAGTATTTTTGGTAAGCTGCTAAAATTCCTTGATCTATGTTAAATTTGTCAAAAAATTCTTTTTCAGAAATATAACAAGTACCAAATGTATCTTCAAGAGCATGCAGATACACAGAATAAAGATCAGAATACTGCTACAAGTTTAACGGAATTTGAGATTCTAATTTCTGAATAACCTTTGAAGTATCTTCTTTCATTACATCACATACTGAAATTTTACCTTTTTCTCTGGATTTTGAAGGGCCTTTGGAATATTTCATATTATGTAATATCCAAGGATGTTAATATCTTAATTCCCAAATTTGATCAGGATTGATATAGTGATATTATTACTAAAATACTGTTTTTTTAACAGACTATTTGTAAGTAAAAACTATTCCAAGTTTTTGTAGTAAAGTTTTATGACTTTATCAACAATCACATTGGTATCGGCATCTTTTTCTGAGCTGACAAGTAACAAATTGTCATCTCCGAGGTAAAAGGAAAATCGTTTTATTTTGTCATATTCGGCAAGTGTGTAAATTGTTTTTCCAAGCCACTTGGACATTTCTTTTCTAGATTTCCAGTCCATTACAGACAGATTAACTAATTCGTTTTCCCTTCTCTCAGTTAGGAGATTTTTTACTCCTTCTCTTATTCCCCCTCCCAATTTTGTTGCCCATTCATCATAGACAGTTGCAAATCGAATTTTAGGATCTGAGTTTAAAATCTCAGAGCAAAATTTATCGTAGTCCATGAATTATACCAAAGCCTCTTAATTATTAGGGTTTTACAATGGTTTTGTTCTAATTCTAGATATAATTAGAAAATCAAGAAAAAAATACTCGTAATCATACATAAATTAAATTTCAATTAATACGGGTGGAGAGAACTCTGATAATTCAATAAAAAAAGTTTCATCTGAAAAATTCAAAATCAAGTTTTTTATCCCTAAAACTCCAAAAAATTCCAGACCTAAACTCACAATTGCAATTACAAATGCAATAAGGGCAACAAGCATGGCAATAGTTAGACCTCTCATATTTTATGAAACATATTTTCTATTTTTTAATTTTTCATGTTTAATCAAATAGGTAAAAGAGACTAATTAAGCAACACCTATGACACTGATTCTAATCTTATTTTGATATGCATTCCATTTCCATGAGCGCGAAGATCTTTTTTTGTCTCAAGAATGTTCCATTTCTTTTGATTCAAGGAAATTTCGGAATCCAAGTTATTTTTGAAATGGTCAATTAAGTTGGAAGGTAAACTGTCAAAATTAGAATATTTTGCTATGGTTTGTTCCTTTCCTCCAACCCATTGTGTAAATTCTATAAGAGTTGCTTCAAAAAAATCATCGTGAGGCATTATATGGTTTTATAAAAATCAGTTTTAATTGTTAAGTAGTTTTTAAAAAAACAACAAGGATGTTTTTTTATTTTTGAGATTAAATAAGGAAAACAATCAAAATCTACCTCTAATTTTAGGATTAAATTAAAAAAATAGGATGAATCTAGCGATCAATTTTCTTCATTTGTTTAGTAATTGACTCGATATTGTTTTTCCAAATTTTGATGAATGCATCTTGTTTTTCAATTTGCCTGGTAATTCCAGTTATTTCTTCGTCTTTGGCTAATTTTAATTGCTTTTCAAGTTGGGTTTTACAATCGGTATAAAATCGTAATTTTTCTTTAGATTCAAGTAATTTTTTTTCTTGATATTTTTTTACCTTATCTTTAAGAAAATTCAAGATGTATTTGTCAAGGTCATGCATTTAAAAAATATTATTTCTCAAATTTCTAGGAAATCAGCTCAAAAATAGGTATTGACTACACTTTCCTTTTATACTAAATTGCAAATACCATCTTTGTTCAAATTGAACAAACAGATGGTTATGATCTTTATTGAATAACTGAAATAATGAAAGTTCTTCACGTGGATGATTCACCAGAAATATGTCAGCTCTATGCAGACATGTTAGCCACTGAAAATCACGAAGTTCAAAGTGTTAATGATGGGAGAGAGGGGTTGGATCTTGTTTTGAAAAATGATTATGACTTGATTCTTCTTGATATATGCATGCCAAAATATAGCGGAATGGAGTTTATTCATGATTTGAAAGCAGAAAGGCCTTCTGAATTAAAAAAGGTGATAATTGTTAGCGTGTTAGAACTAACTGAAAATCATAGAAATGAACTTTTAAAACTAGGGATACATTCTGTTGAGGAAAAACCTTCAACCATTCAAAAATTAGAAACGATAAAAAAAGATCTACAGTTACGACAGTGAAAGAATTTTTCTAGCGCACTAAAGTTCTTAAAAATTAATCATGTAAAGCACTGAAAAAATAAATGAATTTGAAAAAATATTTGAAAATTTTACTAAAAAAGAAAAAATGGTTTCCCTATTGGAAGGGATCTATGAAGGGACAGTTGACTATATGATCAGAGTCCATTGGTCTTGCAAGTCCCACTGAAATCAATCCTGCCTGCTGGTAGGCATCAATGTCTGCTTTTGTTTCAAGTACTGCTGCGCTAGTTGGGTCTTCCCAATTAATCATGAATATTCTCCACATTGGAGAATAGTTTGCATCCCCAGGTCCGCCTGCTGCAATTCCTGGTTGGAATCCTAGTGGGCCAGAGCCTGTAATGCCGTTAGCAAATTGGAATAAATCCACTGCTGCAGAGTTTGCAATCAAGTTAGCAGATGTTGGTGCATCAACTACTCCCATCATTCCTGCCGGACCGCTTGGAGTAGCATCAGTTACGATATAGTAGATTGTTCTACCATCAGGTCCCCAACCTCTATGAGCTATGAAAGTTACAGTCATCTCGTCTGTGTCAATTTCTAACACTTGTCCACCACCATATGGCGTGTCATCAGCCAGTGTCTTGTCTTCTTTTACCATCATCTGTCCATCTGGCCAAACAATTTGTGGCATGTTTAGAACAACTGGAACTGTAGCTAGTGTAACTTCACCGGCATCTTCAGCTGCCATGATACTTTCTTCAGAGTCTAAGATTCTTGGAGTTGCACTATCATTCCATGTCACATGAACATGTGCAGTCAGGGCGCTGTATGTTTCGGGCTGAGCTGGCGTACTAGTAAATACCTCACCTTGGAAGCCGTGAACACCGTCACCTGTTACTCCGTTCGTGAACATGTATGTTGTAGATAGTGCATCATCTGGCGTGTTTGCCAAAAGTGGTGCAAGTTCTACTTTCCATCCCTGGTTTTCAGTGATTATTTGTGCATGAGTGGGATCACTAGAGTCAGTTATGATAAAGTAAACTAAGTCACCGTTGTAGAACCCCTGATGCATTGGAATGGTTGCAGGAACGTTTGCTCTCGACAATGCAAGTAATGAACCTGGAGAGGGGATTTCTTCCCCTTCAACCACAGTTACATTGTCATTAGCAGAAACAATTGTTCCCCATCCCCTAGATTCTATTTTCTTTGCAGAGGACTCATGCAGACAAGCATGATTTCCTGTTTGTGTTTTTTTCATAAGAACATCTCCGTTTTTACAAGTTACCATATCAATTGCAAATGATTCAGAAATGATGTTTGGACTTACAAACACCATCAATAAAGAGAACATTGCAATGATGGGCAATTTTGTTGTAAAATTTGATGTCATTGATTGTTCAAAAATCAAATACTATAAAGGATTTTTACCAAGTCTCAGGTTTTTATGATTCATCCAAGAATTTGAAGAATTTTTTTGGCAGTGTCGTCAATATCCACGTCTGGTTCGGCTGAAACAAAAAGAACCTTGCCATCAAACAATATTGTAATAGTAACTACATTGGTCCTTCTAGCGGCTGCATAGGTTACTGGACCCAGATTTTCATCAAAATCTTGTCTTGTTCTTATTCTAAGGACAGCTTCAATAAACATTTTCTTTCTTTCTTCTGCATTTTTTAGAGGTGTAACGTCTTTTCTGAAACTACCGGCAATTTGGTTTCCCATCATGTCCAAAAATCCAGCAAATCGGATTTCAGGCTCATTTGCAAGCAAATCACACTTCTGTTGGAGAATTTGTTCATCTGAAGACATATTTTACATTCCAATTTTTTGAGATAAATATAATCTATTGATTTTCAGGTCTGATAGCACATTGATGTTTTCCCATGTTTATGATAAGAGATTCTATAATCACATTCTTTTTGAAAATTTTTTTTTGGCAAAAACTGTTCCAATCATACCAGAAACAGCCCCAGGAATAATTGTCATCAACCACACATTTCCAAGTATATCCGCAGAAGAATGAATCACATCATATGAAAAAACATCATTATAGACATAAAATTCTAAAAATGTCATAGCAAACATTGGGAACGAAAAAACAAAGAACATAGACCCCAAAATCGCTCCAGAAATTTTATCAGCATTTCTTTGAACAAACTTGTTTGAGCTTTTATTCAAAACATAATCAGCAGCTATCGCACTAATCATGGGCGCAACAAACCATGGAAGATAAAACAAGAGTTTTTCTGATGTTAAAATATTTGAAGTGATATTCATAATGAGAAAAACCAAAGCTGCAGCACTTGCTGCGCCAAAACTCTGGCTTATTTTTGATATGGACCAAAAAACTAACGAAAATCCAAAAGGGAGAACAGATACTCCTAAAATCAATGCAATTACTGGATTTGGATTAAAATTATGTGTGTCACCCTCAGATATTGGAAGAACAAAGAAAAAAATTAACCACATTACGCTAAACCAGAAAACTCCAAAAGATATTGGAAGAACAATTTTTAGAAAATTGTTTTTTCTTTTAGTCTCAGAATGAATTCTTGCAAATCCTATAGTCGCGCCAATAGATGTCATCATAATTCCGACGGCAAGTGCAAGATGGGTGGGGCTAAGAAGTCCATCTATTCCGAAAGCTTCATGCCAATAGAAATCTCCAGGACCGGCAATTATTTGCATTAGGGCGCCAATTATGATAATTTTAGTTCCAAAAACAAATGGACTCCCTCGAATATTCTTGCGAACAAGAAAAAGAGTCAAGCCTAGAATTGCACTCACCAGGCTAATACCCACACCACTATACAGAACCATGTGTGATGGAGTGAAGAAAGTTTCAGGGGTTCTTAGTAGGTGAGAGGTTATATCCCAACTAGCACCCCACATAGAAAGACTTACTCCCACTAATGCAATCATGAAGGAAATTAGAAATAATTTCTGCACATCAAATTTTAAAATAGTTATTTTTTCGGTTTTCAATTATTGAAAATAATGATGACATGTTCATAAATTCTTCTAATTATAATTTGATGGCAAACTAAAAAAACACCGTTTGAAACGATTGGGCAAAAGTTGCCCAATCATAGGACGCAAGGCCAGATAATAGACAAACACTTTACACTATCACTGGTTAGTTTACAGAGTTTTTTTTCAAAATTTACTTAAAAGGAACACGTAGAAATTATCAGTATCAAACATTAGTATTGCCTAAATACTTTTTTGAGAAAACAAATGTAATTGGAGCTGTCACCAAATAACTGAACGTTGTTGGTCTTAAGATCCAATTTTTAAAAATTATTTTAAGTGAAAAATAGGATCAGCTAATTTTGAGATAATTAATATCCAGTGAAAAATTCAGAGATTTGTTAAAGATGAGAAGTGAATCATGTCGTAACTGTGGAAACACCATTTCTGTTTTAAAATACTGCGAGGTTTGCAAACAACCAAAGCAGCTCAGATGTGACAAGTGTTTAAAATATGTCGATGATCCTATCCATTCTAATTGTGATACAGTAATTGCAGGATGTAGTTAATTTAGAGAAAAATTTTAACAGATTATTTCTTTGCCATAACTAAATCTACTTTGTAATGTAGTGTGGTTCTTGGGTTTAATTTAAGATTCCATGTTAGATTGGATGGTTTGTCTGTCCCTTGAATTATTTGAAATCCGTAATTTTGTAATTTTTTTCTCAGTGCTGCCTCATCAAGTGGTTTTCTTACAGAGTTTTTCCCTCTATCATAGTCATATGGATCAGTAATTACCAAAAATCCTTTTGAAATTTGGTTTCGAATTTGCTCTAAAAATTCCATAGGTTCCAGTAGTTCAAGTAGATTAAGTGCCAAAATCAAATTAAACTTCATTCTCCCAAATAATGGAGAAAGAGAATCGGCTACTAAATAGTCCAGGTTATCTTTAGAATGTTTTTGAGCAATTTGGATTGCACTAAAGGATCGGTCAACTCCAAATACATTTTGGCTAGATTCAGCTAAAAATCTACTCATTGTACCAATAGAACAACCATATTCTAGGGAAAATTTTGAGAAGGGAATGTCTTTTATCCTTTTTTTAATAATAGAATAAAATTTGGATCTCGCACTTTTTTGATAGATATTTGTCCATCTTTGTTCAATAATGGAACGGTCTTCAATATGCTGAATCTTTTTTGTAAGTGATTTTTTTAAAAAAGATTTCATTTTAGGAGAAACCAAATTAACAAGTTTGCCTCCAAGTGTCCTTCGATTGGATATGTAAGATGAAAAATCGTTCCAAATGATGGGAATTCTCTCAATTATCGGATAAATACATTCACAATTTGTACAATAAAGAAAGCCTTCTTCAATTTCCTTATGTTTTTTAAAAGCATCTAATTCTAATTTTGAATTGCATTTTATACATCGAATATAGTCCAGGGTAAATTCTTTCAAGAGTTAATGGTGGTTCAATTTTTTTGAATTAATAGTTTTTTTAAAATTCTTTTCAAGATAATATTAAATGTAGTTTCGCTCGACTAAAATTAAATGACAGAATATGATGAATTTGCTGAAGCATTAATTGATCAACTTGCAGTAGAGATTAATGAAGAAAAGGAAAACTCAGATTTAGCCTCAAAAATTGATGAGGATTCATCATTTAATTTTACTTTTGATTCATTGGAAGAGGCAAGTAAAGAAATTTTTCCATGGGTAAAAAATCAAATTAATGGTTTTACTGGATTAAATATTCCTGAAACTACTAAAATACAGTTCCCAGATTTAATTGAATTAAAAAAACTAAAGGGAAAAAGAATCTTTACTTCAGATGATGCAAGAGAATTCGTAGATTCACTAGTAGAGGCAATATCGAAAGAAGATGTTGGGAAGATCTCTAGCTTGATGAAGCAAGATACCATGAAATATTTAGTTTATTCAACTTATGCGAAGAACTACATTTCAAAAATTTCAGTAACTTTTGGAGATTATTTAGAAGGTACAATATATCTGAACAAACTATTTTTCTCCATCTTACCAAAAATAAAATTATACAGTCAAGGGCCACCATTTGAATCTGGCTATGAGACAATAAAATCAAGCTATATCGGAGGTATCAAAATGGCAATGATGGAAGAATCCATTCATGCAATTCAACACGAACTTTACAAGAGCAATAAGGAAGCTGTGAAGAAAGTAAACGAAGTCTACGAAGATCTAGCAAAGATAATTTTGGATCTTGATGATCAAACACTTTCAAATATTTTTGAGTACATGAATTTAGAGCATGTTCCAGATGAATTCCCAATTGCAAAAAGAGCAAATCTATACTTTGTTTTAA
>JASFMV010000041.1:0-8519 GCA_050117375.1 Nitrosopumilaceae archaeon
GTTGCCCCCGATGGTTTTCTGCAAGAAGTCAGAAAGCTTTGCGACGAGAAAGGAATTCTTTTAATTTTTGACGAAATTCAGGCAGGTCTTGGAAGAACAGGACGATTATGGGCATGCGATCATTGGAATACAACTCCAGACATCATGTGTCTGGCAAAGGGAATTGCAGGAGGAGTTCCAATGGGAGCAACACTTGTCAGACCAGACATACTGGCGGCAATTAGCAAAGGAGAGCATTCCTCAACTTTTGGAGGAAACCCATTATCATGTGCTGCAGGAATTGCAGCGCTCAAGGCATTAACCGAAGATGGATTGATTGAAAATTCTGAGAAAATGGGAAAAATTTTCAGAGAAGGGTTAGAAAAGCTAAAAGAAAACCATTCAATCATTCGCGAAATAAGAGGCAAAGGTCTAATGATCGGAGTAGAATTGAAATTTGAAGTAAGAGACATACTGATGAATTTGATCAAAGAAGGGGTGTTAATGTTGTACTCTGGAAGAAACATCCTAAGAATTCTACCCCCTCTGGTAATAACCGAAGAAGACATAACAAAAGTTTTACAAAGCCTGGATTCCGTACTTACTGAAGAGGAGAAGAAAAGAAGTGTTCAAGGATAAAGTAGATGAAAAAATTATAGATTTTCTCAAAGAAAATTCCAGAGAATCTTTTGTAGATATTGGAAAAAAATTAAAACTATCAGAATCAGCAGTTAGAAGACGCGTCAAAAATCTTGTAGATACGGGAGCAATCAAGAGGTTCACCCTGGAGCTTGGAGAAGAAAATGTCACTAGTGCAATAGTTCTAGTTTCAGTTGACTCTGCAACGGATACATCCAAAGTTTCTGTAAAGCTTGCCAAACTCGAAGGAGTAAAAACAGTTTACGAGATTACTGGCCAGTATGACATTACAACAATTATCAGTGCCTCAAACATTGCAGAGATTAACAATAGTATTGATGCTCTAAGAAAAATCCCTGGCGTAATAGATACCAACACTGTCATAATTTTAAGAAAAATAGTCTAAACCGACAATCGTTTTAAAATTTCTAAATATTTTGAAATTAGGATCATCTTTGTTAATTTCCAACGAACTTAGTACGAATATGTTTATATGTAAAAATAATCTCAACGATTTCTGTAATGAAAGATCCGAATTACTATGCAGACTTGTACAACTCATATGAAAAGAATCCAAAGAAGATAAGAGTTCTAGATAGCACTCTAAGAGAAGGAGAGCAACACCCAGGAGTTTCCTTTACAAACAAACAAAGAATACAAATTGCATGGATGCTTGATTATTTTGGAGTAGATCAAATTGAGATATCTCCTGTCGTATCTGATGATCACAAAGAAGCAGTAAAGACAATCATTAAACAAGGATTAAAGGCCGACATTGTTTCTCATGGACGTGCACTAAAAGAAGACATTGATGTTTCATTGAGTTGCGATGCTAAATGGTGTGCAGCATATCTAGGTATTTCAGATATTCATCTTAAAGACAAACTACGAATTACAAGACAACAAGCAATGGATAGAGCAGTTGAAACAGTAGAATATGCAAAGTCTCATGGATTAAAAATTAGATTTACAGTTGAAGATGGCAGTAGAGCAGAACCAGAATTTCTCTTAAAGATGTGTAGAGCGATAGAAGAGGCAGGAGTGGACAGAATTAGTCTTCCAGATACTGTTGGGATTCTTCGTCCAGTTGGAATGTATAATTTTGTTAAAAAAGTAAGATCAGCCGTAGACACTCCCCTTGATGCACATGTACACAATGATATCGGATTTGCACTTGCAAACGCCTTTGCAGCATGTGATGGCGGAGTAGATCAAATACATACAACCATTGATGGCATTGGTGAAAGAACAGGTATTCCATCACTTGCAGAAGTTTCAGTGGCACTCACTTATCTTTACAAATCTCCAAATGACTTTAGATTAGACATGCTTCAAGACTTGTCTCGATTAATTGAAGAATATACAATAATCAAACCCTATGATTCAAAGCCCATTGTTGGAAGCTCAGCCTATAAACACAAGGCAGGTACACACCTAGCTGCTATTCTTAGAAACCCTGCAGCCTATGAGCCAATACCCCCACGAACAGTAGGCAACCGAAGAAGAATTGTTTTTGGAGAGCTTGCAGGAAAGACAGGAGCATCCTATTTAATGTCAATTTTGGGTCTTGAAAAAGACAATGAATCTGCAAAGGCAGTAGCTTTAGGTTTGAAGAATTTACGAATGGGAGATCTCATAGAGATTCCTTTAGCAGATAGACTCGAAAAAAAGATAATTAATGACGACAAAAAAGAAAAACCCGAGGAAAAATAATGGCAAAATGTGATGAATGTGATGCAGATATCTCCATACCAAGCGATGCTTTAGAAGGAGAAATCGTAACATGTCCTGAATGTGGTGCAAGTTTTGAATTAGCAAAAGGTTCAGATGGTTTCGATCTAAAGCCGGCCCAAACGGTTGGCGAGGATTGGGGACAGTGAATCCAGACGTAACGATTCTTTACGACACCATTCGATGGGAAGAAAAGGCTCTATTAGAGGCTGGAAAAAAAAAGAATATCAATATCCAGATGGTTGATTGTAAAAAATTATTTTTAGATTTAGAAAAGAAACCAGAAGATTATGGGACTGTGATTCAGAGATGTGTAAGTTACTATAGAAATCTGCATTCTACTGCAGCTCTAGAAGGGCTAGGTGTAAATGTAATCAATTGTCTTAACACAGGAATATTTGCTGGAAACAAATTGTTTACTCATATGCTCCTAAAAAAACAAGGAGTACCAACACCTGATGCAACTGTTGCCTTTTCCAAGGATGCAGCCATGGAAGCCCTTAATTTGCAAGGATATCCCAAGGTAATCAAGCCAACGGTTGGAAGTTGGGGAAGATTAATTTCAAAATTAAATGATAAAGATTCTGCCGACGGAATCATAGAAAGTAGAGAAAAGATGTATCCAATTTATCAAGTTCATTATTTAGAGGAATTTGTGAAAAGACCCCCTAGAGACATTAGAGCAATAATGGTCGGAGACAAAATTGTTGCTGCAATCTACAGAACATCAGGAAATGGGAATTGGAAGACAAACATGGCCTTGGGAGGTACTGCAACCCCCTGCCCAGTCACACAAGAGATGGAAGAGATGTGCATCAAGGCAAAGAATGCGGTGCAAGGTCAGATAGTAGGAGTTGATCTTATGGAAAGTGATGAAAAAGGGTTGGTTGTTCACGAGGTAAATAACACCACAGAATACAAAAACACAGTAAGGGTATGCGACGTGGACATACCTTCATTAATGCTTGACTATGCAATGCAATCTGGCAAGTAAGAATTGGACACTAATTTTACAGTAACACCTAGATTTGCAGTAAAGATGCTTGAGAAAGCTCTTCGATTGTACACACCATCATTGAACGAAAGAGCAATGGCAGAATTTCTGGCAGACAAGTGTGATGACTTGGGTTTTGAAGATATTCACATTGACGAGGTTGGAAACATTTTGGCAAAAAAAGGATCTGGTTCTCCAACGATTCTTCTTTGCGGTCACATGGACGTAGTGCCAGGAAAAGTCAAGGTAAGAAAAGAAGGAGATTCGCTTTATGGAAGGGGAGCATCAGATGCAAAAGCTCCTCTTATGGCCATGCTTTTTGCAGCTGCTTCAATTCAAAATAACAATGGAACTGTAATTTTTGTAGGTGCAGTAGATGAAGAAGGAAATGCCACTGGGATTAAAAATTTAGTAAAAAAAGAGATGGATATTGATTATGCTATTTTTGGGGAGCCCAGTGGAATTAAACAAGTAACAATTGCTTACAAGGGAAGACTTGCAATCAATCTAAAAATCACAGCTAAAGACAGCTCCCATGCTAGTGCCCCATGGCTCTCAAAAAATGCAATTGAAGAATCTATGATTTTTACTACAGAACTCAAAAAAGCCTTGGAAGGAGGGCAAGAAGAAAAAAGCAAAGGAATGCTACTAACTGCAACTCTAACTGAAATCACGGGAGGGACTAGCCATAACGTTACACCAAAAGAATGTGAGGCCACAATGGACATTAGAATTCCAGTAGACATGAATTGTAAAACTGTGGAGCAAAAAATTGCAACCTTGGTTAAGGATATTTCAGAAAGACAGCAAATTGAGGCCTTTTACTCTATTTTAGATGAAACTGAACCCTTTGAGGCACCACATAACTCTCCAATAGTAAGAGCATTTACCTTGGGAGTTATGGATGTAGAGCACTCTAGGCCAACACTAATTCGAAAGACGGGTACCGGAGACATGAATGTTATAGGGAATCAATGGAATATTCCTGTTGTCACCTATGGTCCAGGAGATCCTCACGAGGCCCACACAATAGATGAAAAGGTGTCAATTGATGAATACCTAAGAGGAATCGAAATCCTAAAGAAAACTTTGCAACATTTGAAAAGACTTCACGATAGAAAAATGAAGATTCAATAATGCTGTGGTTTGTAGGGCTAGGAATTTCTGGTGCAAAATCCATACCGCTTGAGGCTCAAGAAGTTTTAGCAAAAGCAGATATCGTATATTTGGAACAGTTCACAAGTCCCATTGGAAAATCTGATTTGTCAAAGATTAAAAAAATGACAAATGGAGAATTTCGGTCCGCAAAAAGATGGCTAGTGGAAGATGGAAATGAAATTTTAAAAAACTCTAAAAGAAAAAAGGTTGTACTTCTTTCTTATGGAGACCCCTACATTGCAACAACCCACATAGAATTACGTACAAGAGCCATCGAAGAGAAAATTAAGACAAAATCAATTCATGCATCATCGTCTTTAACTTCCATGATTGGTGAATGTGGTCTTCATTTTTACAAAGTTGGAAGAATCGCTACGATAATGAGTGAGATGAAATCACTTACCACTCCATACTATGTGATTTACAAAAACATCATAGAGGGAAACCACACGGTGTTACTCTTAGAATACAACCAAGATAAGGATTTTTTCTTGGACCCAAAGCAAGCACTCCAGGGACTAGTAGAAACTGAAAAAGGCCAAAAAAGAAACGTGATTAACTCTTCCACTTATGCAGTTGTTGCATCAAGGGTAGGTTTTGCAGACCAATCAATTGTATCAGGAAAAATTTCCAGTCTAAAAAAAATGGACTTTGGTAAACCACCTCACACCATAATTATTACAGGTAGGCTCCACTTTACAGAATCAGACGCTCTCAAAATTCTAGGAGATTGTATTGATGAACCCACCGACAACTCTGAGAAAACAAAAAAGATTTCAAATCAAATGATGAAAAAATATGTGCCCATGGTTCGCGAGGCTTTAGAGGAGATAGAACCGCATTATAAGGGACAAAAGGAGTATCAGATAATTTTGGATAATGCAGAGTTGTATATTCAAGATGCAGAAAAGTTTCTAGAGGACGGTCAGGATGAGGTAGCAATACTCAGTATTGGATATGCAGATGGTTTGGTTGATGCATTAAGGTTGGCCAAAGGCTTTGATCCCAAGATGTAATCATCGATGAATTAAAGAGAGGGTCAATCCTATAAAATAAAGTTGAAACCATTAGAGAAATTAATTTTATCATCAATGTATGTTTCCACTTTAAGTGGCAAAGACCCTGTAGACATCATAAAAGAAAAAGGCGGAATAACTTCAGAGTTGGTTGACTCAAAAATAGAAGAATGTATTTCAAACCAATTAATCAATAAAGACAAAAAAACACTGACAGAGTTAGGAAGAAGTTCTCTTAAAGTAGTGTTGGCAGGCGGGGTTTTTGACATAATTCATCCAGGACATATTCACACACTTAATGCTGCAAAGGATCTGGGAGATGTACTAATAGTAGTAATTGCAACTGACAAAACTGCCGAAAAGATGAAAAAGCGTCTCCCTCTTCACAATCAAGAACAGAGAAAAATGCTTGTAGACTCTCTATCAGTTGTTGATTTGAGCGTAGTAGGTCATGAAGGAGATATTTTCAAAACAGTGGATCTAATTCGTCCTCAAGTAATTGCATTAGGATATGATCAGATACACCAAGAGAAATTCATAACAGAAGGATGTAGAAAAATAAACCTAAATGTTACAGTTGCACGGCTTCAATCGCCTATTCCAGAAGTATCAAGCTCTATTATTGAAAAAAAATATGGCAAAAATATTCACGATATTTAGATCACTTTCCATTAATCGGAATAGTGATTGTAACTTTGAAGCCATCTGAAAGCTTTGCTGCTTTTCTCAAGTTGCTTTTTGAGATAAGTTCAATTGTTGATGTATCATGATGTGTTCGTTCTAATCTAATTAATTGGCAATCAATTGAAGAATTTAGTTTTGCAGAAAAACACTTTACCCATCCATAAGTCCTCTTACCGTCAGAATATCCATCGATGTGTATTCCATCCATCCCTTCAAATTGCCTTATTGCTTCGGTGTACTCTTTTTTTCCTAACTTTACATTAAAGGTTCCAGGAAATGGAACATAGCCAATCTTGGTTTTGAATTGTTTAGTGTACCCTTTAAGGGACATGTAGTATGCCCCCTCACCCATTCCAGAAACTAAAGTGCCTTTTAGCAAAACATGAGAAGGTGACGAGCTTAGGCTTTTTTGCAGAACCCCAGATAGTTTTACCATTTCAGAGTATCCTTTAGGAGTAATTTTTACGGACACTTTTCTGCCGCTGATTATTCTTTCAATGAAATTATTTTCTTCCAATTCTAAGAGGTGTTTTGAGGCGGCTTGTTGGGATTTTTTTATGCTTTTTCCCAAAGATGATGTTGTTATAGGAACAAAGTTGTGTTTTGCTCCTTTTGATAAAAGATGAGTAAGGGTTAGAATATGCTGAATTTTTAGTTCAGTCATTTAGGAACCCTATGCTACGCCTAGTTCACCGAATGTTTTTAGAGTTAAGCCATCTGAGTTTGATAATTTTGCAACTCTGTGACCAATAACGCATTCAATTCCAGCGTTTTTTGCACCTTCTAGTAGTCTTTGGGTAATGATTCCATCAAGAAGAAGATACTTGATTCCTGTTTGAGTTGAAAGTTTACTTACCAACTCGCTAATTGGAACTTTGAAGATTTCTTTTTGATCACCATCCAGAGCAATTGCTTCTAGAGTTTCATTCAAGTCAGGAAAGACTTTGGAAGCTAAATCAGCTATAGGTTTGTCTTCTTCTTTTTTGAGAGTTGGAGGAGCTGGTCCACCACTTTCAATTTCACCTTTAATTGGATTTAGAATCTCATCTATTCTTTGTGGGGTTAATTCTTCTACTTCAACACCAGTATCTGCTTGTAATTCATAATCTAGATCAACTACAGATTTTAGTTCTTTTAAGATAAAACCTCCAGCTCTGTCGCCATCAATGAATGCAACTACTTTATCTTTAGATTTACAGAGTTCTTTAATTGACTCATCAATTTTTGCGCCTTCAATGGCAATTGCGTTGTCATAACCAGCTCTGAGTAAATTGATTACATCTGCCCTTCCTTCAACTAGAATAATCCATGGTGAATCAACAACACCAGAACTGCAAGTTAGTTTAGATGGTCCATAAGTCGAGAGTTTTCGAGATTCACCTTCATGAACATCTCTTAGCATTCCTTCGCCTTCACTTACTGTTTTAGTAGCCCAGCGTTGTTTGATTTCCTTTGCACGTTTTACAATATCATCTTTTTTGGCCGCTCTCACATCATCAATTGATAATAGTTTGAAACTACAATCAAATGGACCTACCTTATCAATACTCTCAATTCCTGCTGCAATTAATGCACATGTATCAATATCAGTGCTCATAGGGATTACGGCGGTTCCACTAGTAGTATTTGCTGTTGATTTTGCATCAACTTCAATACGTCCAACTTTAGAAACTCGTTGCAGTTCATTCAAGTTCATCTCCGGACCTAACAGACCTTCTGTTTGGCCGAAGATGGCACCGATTATGTCTGCTCTTTCAACGAGCCCATCAACTTCATAGGAAAGTTTAACGTGATATTTGACAATTCCTGATTGAGGCATAAATTTTTCATCTCCTTAATTATCATGGAGTGCTTTTCGTTTCTCGATATATGAGGGTATCGCAAGAATATAAGCAGGACATTGGGAATTTGTCATTATTTTTTAAAATTAATTCAATACCCATTAGAGATGTTAAAAAATGAAAAATAAAGAACAGAATTATTCAGTGCTAAAAGAGTGACCACATGAACAGGATTTTGTTACATTTGGATTATTGATTTTGAATCCTGAGCCCATAAGGCTTTCAATATAGTCCACATTTGCACCTTTTAGATGGTCTACACTGTAACTATCTACGATTAGTTTTACTCCGTTTTCCTCTAGTACCAAGTCATCTTCTTCTGGTGCTTTCTCAAAGCCCATACCATAAGATAGACCTGAGCAACCTCCACCTTGGACATATACTCTAAGATATTCAGGATTGTCTGCTTCTTCTTTCATAAACTCGACAATCTTCTCAGCTGCTTTAGGAGTGACAGTGATCAACTTTTGGGTTTGT
>JASFMV010000042.1:0-8407 GCA_050117375.1 Nitrosopumilaceae archaeon
TTGATAATTTATTTATGGTAATACAGGACATGGTCAATTTGCGATCTTCTTACTAATTTAGTTAATGAAATTTTTATTAATAGACCTTGTTTACAATCAATGAATTGTCTGAATTTGAAACTTTGATGAATAAACTACTAGAACAAAAACCAGAATTAACCAGATCCGATATTGAAGAATTGATTAAGCAAAAAAAAGAGAAGATTGGTGCAGGCTATCTTACTGATCAGGGAGCTGTGTTTCTAATTGCTTCAGATTTTGGAGTTTCTCTCTCAGAACCTCTAAAAGTAGAGATGGGGTTAAAGGACCTCTATGCCGGAGCCAAAGAAATTTCTCTTGAAACTAGAGTTCTTAATATGTCACCAGCCAAGCAATTTTCTAGAAAAGATGGGTCCTCATTCTTTCTAAGAAACATGACAGTGTATGATAATAATTCTACAGCTAGTGTAAAACTCTGGGACGAGAAGGCAAATTTACCAGGAATTGAAAATATCAAGCCAGGTGATTTAATAAAAATTATCAAAGCATATGTAAAATCTGATCTTAATGGAGAACCTACCATCAACATTGGTTCTGGGTCTAATTTACAAACAGCAGAAAATGATAGTGACATACCTAAGATAGACACCATTACAAAAGATGTTAGTGAGTTACAAGAAGGACAAAAAGATTTGGTAGTTTCAGGCGCTGTAGATGGGATGATAACAGGCATGGAATTTACAAATTCACGCGGACAGCCTGGGAAGGCTCTAAGAATGAGAATAAAAGGAAAAGATGGAAATTCTATGAAAGTTGTTTTATGGGGTCAGGATGAATCGGTTATCCCAAATATGATATCTCAAGATGCTAAAGTGAGACTGTTAGGTGTCAAAGTTAGATCTGGAAATCAAGGAATTGAAATTCATGGTAATGAATCAACCATAATTGAAATTGAAGGAGGAAAAGAAGCAGAACCAATCATTGCAAGAATTCTTTCAATGTCTACGAATGATAGTGGGAATAAAATGATAATAGGTGTCGATAAAGATAAAAAATTATTCAACATAAGTGATTTTTCAAATTCAACAAATGTTTTCAATGAAGGAGATGTGATAGAATTAATGCCTTCAAAAGCTTATGGTAATTCTGTTACTCTGGATGATAATTCATTTGTAAGAAAACTAGATGATGATGAAAAAATCCCTTCATTATCAAAAGTTAGGACAAAAATTAATGATGTGAAAGTTGATGGAAATTATTGTATAGAGGCAATAGTTTTGAAAGTTCCAGAAAGAAGAGAAGTTCAAACAAAATCTGGTGAATCTATAGCATTATCTGAAATGTTCGTTGAAGATGATACAGGTCAAATTTGGGTTAAAGGATGGAGAAATCAAGCTAGATTAATTGAAACTTGTGAAATCGGTGAAATTATTTCAATAACTGGACTTAATGCTAGATCTGGACTAGAAGGTAGAATTGAATTATTTTTGACTTCATTTTCTAAAATCACCAAGAAAAATTAAGAATCCCAAAATCCTCGAGTCACCACGTATTGTCTTTCAGCTTCATAGATCTGTTTGAAAATTATTTCTTCATCAACCATATTTCGTAAAATACGGGCTGCTGTATCTGCTCCAACACCATACCCAGATAGAACAGTAATGGCCAATTTTCCAAAATTTTCAATCAAAGAAGCTATTTTCCAGGCACGATCAAACTTCTTTTTTTCATCTGAAGATAGCTTTTTTCCGTCATGTTTCTTTCTAATTATTTTTGAAAGATCATAATCAGAGTAGAAAGTTGCAGTGATTTGTCTTGATTTGCAATAAGGACAAATCAGAGAATCGACTTCGTTAGTTTCAGTAACACGTTCCCATTTTCCACATCTTGCGCAAACTAATCGATGTTTTGTTTTGGCAAGTCTTGCTTTAACAAGATCAAGAATACCTTTGTCAAGGTTGACGGGGGATGAATAATATTTTGTTGTATGATCTAGAATTGGCTCGGCAAGTTTGGAGAATTGATCAACTTCTATCCATTTTACCAAAATTAAATTTTCTTGTATTTTTTTTAAAATTTTATCAGTATTTTGTAAATCATATTTATCATGAAATAATTCTCGTAATGCCTCCTTTACAAGTGGTGTTTTTGAATATCTTTCATATAAAAATCTAGCAGATTTTTTTTCATAAATTGCTCCCCTTCTCACAACTCCAAATTTTTTAGCAACACACCAAGTTCTCCAATTTACATTATGCGTTCCTTTCAAAGAAGTAGAAACCATTGAAGAAAGAACATAATCATCTTTCAATACTTCGAGAAAAATTTTTTCAGATATTCGAGATCTTGATGATAAAACAATTCTATACCCATCAGAACGAGAGTCAACAAGAAATCCTAGAATGGAAGATAGCATTGAAGAAAGAACAGTGGCAAGTGTTGAATTTATTTTTGTACCAAAGCATGAATGTATTACTATAGACCCTTGAGATCTTGATGATTCAACTAGTATTGTATTTTCATTTGGAATGTCGTCAAAAGATAATTTTTCAATTGTGTGATTTATTAATTTGAGGGATCCACTTTTTACTTTAGTCCTAAATTGTCCTACTTTGTTTGCAGTCCTATAGTCTATAGGAATACTTTCTCCCTCCCAATAAGGCACGGTTATTCCTCCACCTCTAAAGGGTTCAACATTTACAGTGAAGGATTTTTCATCAACATTAAGAATTCTCCATTGTGAACCCTTTAGAACAAAAATATTTCCTGAATCTCCAAAATCACCCACAAATCTCTGGTCAAGTGATCCAATGATTTTTTTGCCTACGCTATCAAAAACTTTGAATTTAAGAATATCAGGGATGGTAGAAAGATTTTCAAAATAATATTTGAATGCACCTCCTTTTTTCCTGAAATTCATTTTTGTTCTATCAAAAAAAATCAGATAATTAGAATCAAGTAAATCTAGAACATTAACCAAATCCTCTAATGTTAAATTTCTAAATGGATATGCCTGAATCAGTGTTTTAAATGCTGTATCAACAGAAATTTCACCTAGTTGCATAGTCAAACCAACGAGATGATGTGCAAGAACATCAAGAGACCCTTCATGTATTTTTTGAGGTTCGATGGAACCTTCTTTAATTCTCTCTAGAATTGCCTTAGCTTCAAATTCATCATCAGAAGTATTTGTTATAATCAAGCCTTTAGCTGAAGCATTTCTATTGTGTCGACTCCGTCCAATTCTTTGTACTAATTTTGACACTTGTCTTGGAGAACCATAATGAATTACCAATTCCACTGAGCCAATGTCAAGCCCCAATTCTAGAGAAGAGGTACAAACAACAATTCCTCTTTTTCCTTCTCGGAGAGAAGTTTCTGTATCTTCTCTAACTTCTTTTGATAATGATCCATGATGAAGCTCAATGTTTATGGAAGATTTTTCTTTTAAAATTGAGGCCATAAATTCTGCTTCTCCTCGTGTATTTGTAAAAAGCAAAATAGGTGAATTCAAATCTAAATCTATAACATATTCAATAATTTTTTCTGCAACATCTGAAATTGTACCTTCAACATATTTTACTTCTACATCATATTCTCTTACCGATGAGTCTCTAATTATCTCACATTTTCTTTTGGTTCCAACCACAAATTTCCCTGCTTCTTCAAAGTTTCCTACAGTTGCAGATAGTCCAATTTTTGTAAGAGGGAATTGAGAATTTAATTGGAGTCTCTCTATGCTCAAAGAAAGTTGTGAGCCTCTTTCACTCCCAAGTAGTTCATGTACCTCATCGATAATGATCCATTCAAGATCAGATAATGCATTTAGTATCTTGATTTGGGTAAGTAAAATTACCAATGTTTCAGGTGTGGTTATCAAAATGTCAGGAGGATTTTCTGTTATTTTTCTTCTGGCAGTCTGGGTAGTATCCCCATGTCTAATTTCAATAGAGAGATTGCAATTATGAGCGTACTTTGTGATTCTTCTAAATACATCTCTATTTAGAGCTCTTAAAGGAGTTACATAAAGTACCTTGATTTTTCCTATTTTTTTTGAATTTTTTACAAGAGAGAAAATTGGAATTACAGAACATTCAGTTTTTCCAGAACCTGTGGGAGCTATAACCAAGCAATCTTTTTTCTGCAATATTGTAGGTGATGCTTTTTTCTGTATCTCTGTAAGATTAGAAAATCCAAAATTACTAAATAAAGAATTTAGATTCAAGTGTCTGTTTCTTCAATGGATTTAGATTGTAATTTTTCGTAAAACATTACACCTACTAATCCAATAACAAATAAAGTCACCGTTATTGCTGGAATAGCATCAAAAATTCCTGCCATATTTTAGATATCGAGGGGATCATTAAAAATCTTCATTATCAGATAATCCTGAACTTCCTATATGGTAAGTAAAAGTATCATGGTTTAAGAGCCAATTTACTTCTCCATGATATTTTGAAGGATTTTTAGAGAGTTTGATTTTGATGTGTGTATAGATATCTACTGCTCTTCTCATATTTTCCACTTCCTTATCTCCCATATTCCTTATCATATTGGTTATTACTATTGGAATTTTTTTGGTTAATGCAATTAAGGATAAATCGTGTAAATGTCTCATAAACAATGAATTTTTTTCAAAAATAGCTTCTTCTGTTTTGTATTCGTAAGAAAATAAATCTGTAATATTATCAATTACAATAAGTGAAAATCTGGCAAGATCAAGATTTTTGATTGAATTAATTTGCTCAGAGGTATTTCTAATTCTAGAAATTGTAATTTTGTCTAAAATATTAAGATCCAAATTTTGGTTTTTTTGTATTTCTAAGATTCTTTCTGGCCTGAATCCCCCTGTAGTGTCTAAAAAAAGAACATTCCCTTTGTTTTTTATTGAATTAATACATATTTGTAAAAGTAATTGTGTTTTTCCTGTTCCATTTGCCCCGTAAATATCAGTTATTGCACTAGAAGGAATCCCTCCTTTTAGAATTTCATCTAATTTTTTTAAACCAGTAGAAATCATTTATGTAATTATAGAAAAATAAGGAAAAAATTTAAGGAATTTCATAAATTCGCAAAGAGGCAAGGCTTTTATTCAAGATAACAACGATGCCAAATTAAGTGAATAATTAGTGTCACAAAATAGCGCAAAAAGACCATTAACAATGCTTCAAAAAAGCACAAAAAAGAAAGTCACTGTAAGACTGAAAAATGAAGTAGAGTATAAAGGAAAAATGGACAATGTCGATTCGTATATGAATTTGATTATGACTGATGCAGAAGAACTTCATGAAGATAAGGTAATTGCAAATTACGGCAGAGTAATAGTTAGAGGCAATAATGTACTATTTATCAAAATTGAAAATGAACTCTAAAATCTAGTGGTTCCTATGACTAATAATTTTCTGTTTACATCAGAGTCCGTAACAGAAGGACATCCAGATAAAATATGTGATCAAATTTCAGATGCTTTTTTAGATGAGTATCTAAAACAAGATCCCGAATCAAGAGTTGCTGTTGAAACGTTAGTTACAACAGACTTTGTTGCGGTAGTTGGCGAAGTGACATCAAAGGCAAATTTTGACAAATCAGCCCAAGAACAATTGGTAAGAAAGACAATACGAGAAATTGGATATGATAATAAAGATTTGATGTTTGATACTGAATCATGTGAAGTAACCCTTAGACTTCATGCTCAGAGTCCAGATATTAGTCAAGGAGTTACTGCAACTGCCGAAAAAGAACAGGGAGCTGGAGATCAAGGATTAATGTTTGGATACGCAACAAATGAAACTGAGGAGTTAATGCCAATGCCAATTTTACTTTCTCAAAAACTTGCTCAACAATTATCAAAAGTCAGAAAAAATAACACTTTACCTTGGGTCAGACCTGATGGGAAAACTCAGGTTTCCGTTAGATATGAAAACAATAAACCTACTAAAATTGAGACAATTGTAGTTTCAACCCAACACGCTCCTGAAATTTCTCAAGAGGAAATTACAAAAGAAATGGTAGATAAAGTAATCAAACCAGTTTTAGGAAGTCTTTGGAATGATGATATTGTAATTCATGTAAATCCAACGGGCAAATTTGTAATTGGAGGACCACATGGCGATGCAGGTTTAACTGGAAGAAAAATAATAGTGGATACTTATGGCGGTTTTGGAAGACATGGTGGTGGAGCCTTTTCAGGAAAAGATCCATCTAAAGTTGATAGATCAGCTTGTTATATGTGCCGATACATTGCAAAAAATATTGTTGCTGCAGGTTTAGCTGAAAGATGTGAAGTTCAGCTTGCTTATGCAATTGGTGTCGCTGAGCCTGTATCTCTTTATGTAAATACATTTGGAACAAATAAAATTGCTGAAGAAAAAATAGAAGATTTAGTTAGAAAGCATTTTGACATGAAACCCTCGGGAATCATATCTACACTTGATTTGAAAAGACCAATTTATAAAAAAACTGCTGCTTATGGTCACTTTGGACGAAATGAACCGGAATTTAATTGGGAAAAAACAGACAAAGCTGGATCATTGAAACAAGATGCCGGAATTTAATAATTTACGAATAGATTGAAATTCAATTTTTGAAATATTTTTTAGTTTTTTATAATTTCCTTTAAAATCCCCAATCAAAAGATTAAGATCATCTACAGATATTGCACTACGAGGATTGTTTATTGCGCGATTATAACACATTTCTAAATCTACGTTTTTGATTTTGATTTTATTTCTTGAAAAAAGTTTTACATATTCTTGGAAAGTGATTGATTCAGAACCTACTAAATCTAAAATTTTTTTCCTAAATTTATTATCAATTAATGATTGTTTAATTATTTTTGAAACATCATTAATGTAGATGGGTTGAATTGAATATTTTCCACTTCCAGGAATTCTGATTTCCTTATTCTCAATTTGTTTTTTTAAATATATTGTTAGTAAATCATCTTTTCCTACAATATATGATGGTCTAAAAATGGTATAGTTCAAACCTGATTTGATAATCTCTTGCTCTGCATGATATTTTGAAATAAAATATCCAAGTGAAACATTTTTGGATACTCCTAATCCACTATTAAAAATAATTTTTTCGATATTTCCTTTTTTACATAAGTTTATTATTTTTTTAGTAAATCCAAGATTTATTGAATTAAAGTCATTTTTTATCGATTGTTTTCCTATTCCTACTAAATGAATTAAACCATGAGAGTTTTTTATTGTTGGAAGAATATCTTTTTCATCATAATTAACTGAGACAATTTTAGTTTCATTTTTTAATTTAGTAAAATTTTTCCTAGATATAGAAATTAAATTAAAATTGTTTTGTGAAAGAAATTTTCTAATATTTTTAGCCACAAATCCGCTTGCACCTGTTACAACTACTTGTGTATTTTTTGACATATCCAGTTCATGTTAATTTTAATTTTAAATATATTCTAAGAAAATCAAACAAGAGTTAATACATCAAAATAGGCAGGATTATCGTGGAAAATACGGATAAAAAAAAATTAAAAACAGGATTCACTACTGGAACTTCCGCCACCGCTGCAGCAATAGCTGCAGTTCAATCAGTAATTAAACAGAAAGTTATCAACAATGTTGAGGTTAAACTTCCCAAGGGAAATTTTATTAAAATTCCTATTCATTTTTGTAAATTTGAAAAAGGAAAAGCTTGTGCTTCGGTAATCAAAGATGGGGGAGACGATCCGGATGTCACTCATGGGACTGAGATTATAGTCGATTTATCCATAACGGATAAGAAAAATGTAATTGAAATTGATGGTGGGGAAGGAGTTGGAATAGTAACAAAACCTGGGCTAGGTTTAGAAATTAATAAACCGGCAATTAATCCAGTTCCCAAAAAAATGATTAAAGAAAATTTAGAAATTGTTGCAGAGAGCTTGTTACGAGATTGTGGTCTTAAAGTTATAATTTCAGTACCTAAAGGTAAGGAACTAGGCCCCAAAACTGATAATCCACGAATTGGAATAATGAATGGAATTTCGATTTTAGGAACAAGTGGAATCGTCATTCCATTTTCAACTGCTTCATATGCAGCCTCAATAAGACAAAATCTTGATGTGGCAATTGCTATGGGAAATGAGACAGTTGTTTTGACTACTGGTGGAAGAAGTGAAGATTTTGCTAGAAAAATTATAGATTTGCCTGATCATTGTTTTGTTCAGATGGGAGATTTTTCTGGGTATACAATGCAGCAATGTGCAAAAAAAAATATCGAGAAAGCATTCATTGTGGGGTTTATTGGAAAACTAGCTAAAATGGCAGCTGGGGTAAAACAAACCCATGTAAAAGGATCCAAAATTGATATGAAATTTTTGTCAGGGTTAGCACAGAAATGCGGCGCAAATGAACAAATAATTCAAAAAATTTTGAATGCTAATACTGCCAGACATGTATCTGAGATAATTCAA
>JASFMV010000043.1:0-8348 GCA_050117375.1 Nitrosopumilaceae archaeon
TTCTTCTTTAGCTGGTTCTTCTTTAGCTGGTTCTTCTTTAGCTGGTTCTTCTTTAGCTGGTTCTTCTTTAGCTGGTTCTTCTTTAGCTGGTTCTTCTACTTCAGGGACCACTTTTTCTTCAATCTTCTTTGTTTCTTTAGAAGGAGTAACTTCTTCCTCTACATCTTCATCGAATCTTGAAACTAACACATAACCTTCATCGGTTTTACTCATTCGGACTCTAATTTTTCTTGGAGGACTTCTTGCGCCTCTTGCCCAAATTTGTTGTGCTAAATCTTCTTCAATTTTAATATCTTCAACTTTCATGTGTCGGCGACCATATTCTTTAATCATATTGATTGCCCTTGTTGCACGGTGAGTATCAACTGAAAGTAAGGCTTTACCTAAGTTGATTGTATATACTCTTTCTACTTCCTGAGACAATTATCCTACCTCCACATCCGTTGATCTCCAAGCTCTACGCTTTGGATTGGTTCGCACGGTTCGCTTGGTTTTGAGAATTACCCAAGCTGGTACGGGTGAAGTCTGCTTTGTCTTTTTTAGTAGACGGATTTTCCTTGGAGAGGACTTGCGTGCAGCCATAGATTTTGAACCGCGAAGAGCTCTTTTTAAATGAATCTCAGCGATTTAGGCAATCTACTATTTGTTTTAGCACTCTAGCTGATGCCCCCCACACAATATTGTCACGATATTCAAAAGTATACATTTCTTGAATCAAGTTATGTTCAGGATCAGGATCATCTTTCATGGTTTTTAAAAAAGGATCCAAAGGAATATGAAAAATATTTTCAACTTCAGCATTGGAGGACAATGGAGGAATTTTTTCCACTACAGATACAAATGGAAGAATTACAAATCTAGAATTCAACGTAATCACAGGGTTTAGTTGACCAACTACATGGTCTCGACCTATATCAAGACCAATCTCTTCTCTTGTTTCACGGAGGGCAGTATCTAAAAGGTCTTTATCATCAGATTCAGTTTTCCCTCCAGGAAATGAAATTTCTCCTGCATGGAATTTCATGTGCTTTGGCTTTTCAGTCATTACCACCTTAGGATAGTCACCGTAAATTACAACAAGTACTGATGCAGGTTTGTATCTATCATAAGATTCCAAAATGGGGTTAATGTTAGTCGATAACAAAGATTTCAAATGCTCAAGGGTCATGATGTTTCCTTTCATACTATTCCATATTGGTTTTATTGTTCAAAGGTTTTAACCAAGGTTTTGAGATACCACCATATGACAATTAGATATGAGGCCAATCCACCAAAAATCCTACCAGGAGTAAACATTGACGAGTCAATATCAAAATTTATCGAGAAAATAAAATCAATTTCAACAAAATGCGATGCAGTTCATCTCACAGAAAATGTTCTTGGATACCAACGAGTTTCTCCAATCAAGGTGGGAAAAATTATTCGGAAAGAAATACCTGATTTACCAATTACAGTCAGCCTACGGGTAAGAGACAAAACCCAAAAACAGATTGAATCCTTTGTAGACGAAGTAATTGAAGGGAGTTTTTCTGGAATTCTAATCCTGATGGGAGATCCACCTCAGGATGGTCAAAAAGATTCAGGATTGTTTCCAAGCCAAGTAGTAAAAAATCTAAAAGAAAAACAGATAGATTCCAAAATTGATTTGTATCTTTCAATATCAAATAAACCAAATTTTTCAAAGATTGGGAAAAAACTAGATGCCAATCCAAAAGGATTCATGACACAAGTAATTCAAAACATTGACCAAGTCAAGACCCTTGCAAAAAACCTCAAAGGATATTCCATAATTCCAATTGTGCTTTATCCTTCAGAAAAAAATGAAAAATCTGCAAAGTTTTTGAACCTAAATCTTGAACAGTTTAGAGAAAATTTTCCAGAATTTTTATCCCAGGTACATCAAATTACTGGAGACATCTTGATTACATCTCCAAGTGATTTTTCAGGATTGAATGAGTTTTTAGAAAAAAATCAAATCTAGAGAACAAAATATTCTGCATCTGGATGATGCACAACAATTGCTGCAGTTGATTGTTCTGGTACAATTTGTCCAGACTCAGTAAGATTCATGCCATATTTTTCAGGATTCAAAAGTTTCCACACAAGATGATGTTGTCCCACATCAGGGCAACTTGGATACCCCCAACTGTAACGCAATCCACCTTTATCAGAAATTGATAATTCTGATTTTATTTTTTGATTTACCCATGCAGCCATTCCTTCTGCAAACTCTACTGCAAGTCCATGTAGATAATAGGCATCTGTATACTTGTCTTCTTTGTTCCATTGATCTATGATGTCTGCAACTTTGTTTCCAACTGTAACTGCCTGAAATGCTACAATGTCATTTTTGCCAAAGTAGTCTGCAAGGCAAAGGTGTTTGGGTTTTGTAGAGCGTGGAAGATCAAAGACTAGTTTTTCTCCTGCAGGATGATCCACTATTAGCTTGTTGTCCTCTCCATGGCAGTTAAAGTAGCCATATACTGCACTTGGTTCAAATAGGTTTTCATCTTCTATTCGTTTTTTCCATTCCTGGAATAGTTTTTCATGCTCTTCTTCTTGGTCTTGTCCTGCCTTTCCCCTCAATCCCCATGATAGTTTGAATAGTGATTTTTTGTCAATTAACTTCCATACCTCATTTACATTAATTTTTGATTCATCAAGGTGTATTGGAATGTTGATTCTCGTCGGAGTTGGCGGAGTAACTGGTACGATTTCACTTTTAGCACCTTGTGTTTCAGAGGATGGCGTAGGAGTAGTTTCTTTCCATTTTTCTAATTTTTCTTTCCACTCTTGCAACAAGATTTCCTTGTCTGTCACAAGTCTATCCATTGTCTTGAGACCCTCAAACATCGTATTGCAGTAGAATACACCGGATTCGTACAGACCATCTTGTTTTGCAATTCTGTTGATATAGTTAGAATTGATGGCAGCTCCTCCACATAAGATAGGAATACTCATGTTGTTCTTTCTTGCATGCTCTACAAAGAACTGCATTTGTTTTGATGTAGATACCAAAAGTGCAGATAGTCCTATAGCATCAGGTTTTACTTCCTCAATTTTTTCTAGAAACTTTTGCAGTGGAACTTGTTTTCCTAAATCATATACGGTATAACCATTGTTTTGAAATATTGTTTTAACAAGATTTTTTCCAATATCGTGTACGTCACCATAAACTGTTCCTAGCACTAGTTTTCCTTTTGTAGTTCCTTCTTCTTGAAGGAGGTATTTTTCAAGCTCACTCACTGCTGCTTTCATACATTCGGCTGATTTGAGAACAAATGGTAGGATTAATTCTCCAGAACCAAATTTGTCGCCAACTTCCTTCATGGCAGGAAGCAAATCTTCGTTTAGAGTTTTGATGGCACCATCATGAGTAATCTCTTGGGATGCATCAAGTGATATTATACCATCAATTTCTTTGACTAGTTCATTTTTGCCAAGTTTTTCTGCAATTGCAAATACTACATCCTTTTCAATTCCGTCTTTTAGCCTGTTTACAATTCTAAAGTTGGCGCGTTTTCCTGCAGGCCAAGACGGGTCTACATCTACTTTTTTTGAGACGGTTCCTGCTTGAGGACCTGCTTGTTCAAAGTATGATATGAGATCAGATAACGCATTAGGGTGTGCATTGAATATCAAGTCTTCAGCTAGTTTCCTTTCCTTTTCATCAATTTCCCCATATGGAATGATTTCTTTTGCATTTACTATTGCAGTATCTAGTCCCGATTTTACTGCATGATACAAAAATACTGAATTTAGAATTTTTCTGGCATAGGGAACAAGACCAAAACTAATGTTGCTTAGACCAAGAGTAGTGAATGATTTTGGGAATCTTTCTTTTACCAATCTGATTCCTTCTAACGTATTTTTTCCTGCATCTAGAAATTCATCTTCTCCTGTTGCCAAAGTAAATGTTAGAACATCAAAGATGAATTGGTCTTCTTTTAACCCATATTTTTTCCCAGTTTCATAGAGTAATTCTGCCGTTTCCAATTTTTGCTGCGGAGTTTTTGCCATTCCTTTGGGACCAATACACAAGGCAACTGCAGGAAGCCCATACTTTGCCATGATGGGAGCTAATTTTTCAAATCTGCTTCCGTCACCTTCAAGATTAATTGAATTGATAATGGGTTTACCAGGAATTTGTACAACTGCTGATTCAATGACTTCAGGATCAGTCGAATCAATTACAAGAGGCGCATCAATCTCTAAAGAGAGACGTTTTACTAAATTAAGCATGAATTGTTTTTCATCGGAGCGTTCGGTTGTTGCAACACAAACATCAAGACAGTGAGCACCGTCTTCTACTTGAGTTCGTGCCAAATCAAGTAATCCATCATAATCATCGGCAAGAACAAGTTTCTTTGCTTTTCTGGAACCTTGTGTGTTAATTCTCTCTCCAATGATTAGAGGGGCAGGTTCTTGTTTTAGCTCAACTGCCTTTAGTGCAGAACTTACTCTAGGAGTGCTCAATGTGATTAAAGTGAATGCGGTTTTTGTAAATACTTAACCCTTGGTAGAGTGAGCTTTTTCGTCAATTACTTTTCTTAAGGCTGCAATATGCTCGGGATTTGTCCCACAGCACCCTCCAATTATTCTCACCTTGTTGTATTGCTCAAGAAAATCACCCAAGGCAGCACCCATTTTTTCAGGAGTCATTTTGTATACTGCTTGTCCTCCTTGATTTTCAGGCATTCCAGCGTTTGGAACTACAAGCAAATTGTGCCCCTTTTGTTCGTCAAGCCATTGTACGCTTGGAGTCATCTCAATTGGACCAGTAGAGCAATTCAGACCAAATACATCGATCCCCATATCGGACACTGTAGTATATGCTGCCTGAATATTTGTTCCAAGTAACATTTTGCCATATTGGTCCAAAGTTGTGTTCGCAATAATTGGAATTTTTTTTTTAGTTGTTTTCATTGCGTTGTGACAGGCTTCAATCGCTAGTTTTACCTCCAAGATGTCTTGACTAGTTTCAATAAGTAGTGCATCTACTCCCCCAAGAATTAGTCCTTCTGCTTGCAGTTCAAACGCTTCTCTTATTTCATCAAGGGGTTTTTGTCCCAAGTCTGGATCATTTGAGCTTGGAAGATACCCTGA
The DNA here is from genome assembly GCA_050117375.1 of Nitrosopumilaceae archaeon. Taxonomy (GTDB): domain Archaea; phylum Thermoproteota; class Nitrososphaeria; order Nitrososphaerales; family Nitrosopumilaceae; genus Nitrosomaritimum. The sequence goes on from JASFMV010000043.1 coordinate 5,107, forward strand.
TGGCCCCATAGAACCAATAACATAACGAGGTTTGTTAGTGTATTCAGAACAAACCTCAGATGCTAATTGTGCAATTTTTCTATTAAACTCTACTGTTTGATCTCCAAAGCCATATTCATCTAGTTTAATTTTGTTTGAACCAAAAGAGTTTGTTTCAATACAATCAGCTCCTGCATCCAAATAGTTTCTATGTATTTGCTTTATCCATTCTGGATGAGTTAAAACTAGGCCATCATTGAATCCATCTTTGTTATCCGGAAAGTCTTCAGGTTTTGGATTAAATTTTTGAATTTCAGTTCCCATCGCTCCATCAAACAACAATACCCTCTTTTTCATTGCTTCAAGAAATGGTTCTTTTTGTGTCAAACAGATTTCAGATCAAAAATACTGGGTTTAACTCTTTTGAGGGCAACCGTATATTGAAATTAGGTAAAGTTGTATTTTATGTACATTTATGCAAAAGCTTCAAATTAACAATTTAGTTCGTAGTGCTACCTTTTTCCAGCATGCAGGCATTTCAATTGTTTTTGTATTCATGCCAATTATTGCAAAAGGAGTAACAGATTCTATTTTTGAAATTGGCTTGATTGTAGCATCATTTAGCTTTGCACAGATTCTCTCTGAGATTTACTTTGGACGTCATTCAGACAAGCGTGGAACTAGGCTTAATTTTATCAAAATTGGTTATATTGGATGCGCCATTGCATTTGGCCTACATTATTTTGCAGATGACATTTCTTTGTTGTTTTTGGCCCGAATTGGTGCAGGGATTGCAAGTGGAATAATGATTCCTGCAATGATTGCATATACTTACGAATCAAACCATGAGAAGAAAAAGGTTGCAACAGTAATCTCATTTCACGCATTAGGATGGATGGCAGGAATCATTGCAGCAGGAGTAGCAAATGATGTAAAGTCAATTTTTCTTGTAAGTGCCGCCTTTTTTGTAATTGGGTTTTTGATATCCACTAGACTGCCAAACATTATATCAAAAAAAGAGCTTGAGCCTGGCACCACAAAAAGAGTTATTGTCAGAAACAAGTTTTTGTTCTCATCACTTTTGCTACGACATATAGGGGCAGCATCTGTGTGGACAGTTCTTCCAATAATGTTAATGGAGCAATGGGGTGCTGAACTCTATCAAGTATCGATTGTATACATTGCAAATACTTTGACTGCATTTGTTTTAATGAATTTGATGGCAACTAAAATCAAAATATCTAATGTTACAAAGTTTAAGATGGGAATCGGTGCCACAACCTTTGTCTTTGTTGGATTAGCTCTAGTTACTGATTGGTGGATGGCCATGCCTTTTATGGCATTAGTTGGAGGTACATGGGCATTTTTGTTTATCGGAGGAAACTTCCATTTGATGGAGAACAATCCACGTTCAACTTCAACTGGAATTTTTAGTTCTACTTTATCTATTGCCACTGTAGTTGGTCCGGTAATTGCCGGAACAATTGCATTTGCATTTGACTATGTTTCGGTAATGTACTTTGCAATTACAATTATCCTATGCGCATTCGTAGTTTCACTAAAGATTAGAAAATAAAAAGAAAAGAAAATTTAGATGTTATACTTTGTCAGTCTACTGCATCAAGCCAAGAATTAACGTCTTCGCTGCATGCTTTTGGATCAGCACCACATGCTTCTAGACTCTGCTCCAACCATCCTTGGTAGACATTTGGAATAGCAAGCACTCCTTGTCCTCCCATTCCGTCATATCCAATTACAGGATCATCAATGTTAGAATCATCATCTAGCCGTACCATGCCTGCAACAACTGCATTACTACCATCATCAGGAGCATTTCCTGCACCATTAGGATCAGGATCAACTACGATGAGAGCATTTGAGAATTTACTGGACACATATGCATAGTATCCTCCATCTGCTTTAGCTCCCCATTGAACTCCATGACATCCAGGATCACAATTTAGAACCTTGGTTACCTTATCAGTTTCTGTGTCAACCACAGTAATCTTTGCTGCCACAACATTTGCAGTAACGACATATTTGTCATCAGGACTTACCGGAGTTTGGATTGGTAAACCAGTTCCATTTCCATTAAGATCAATTTGTTTGACAATCTCTTGACTTTCAAGATCAACCACACTCAAAGTATTTCCAAGGAAATCAGCAGTATAGTATTTTTCACCATCACCCGTCATTCCGGTAGCTATTGGTCCTAAGAGAAGCGTTGGTATTCCTAGGCCAAATGGATCATTACCACCTTGATGTGTTGCTTTTGTAACATTGTTATTTTCTAGATCGATTATAGATGAACTTAGACTGATAAAGTCTGGAGTCACCATATATTTTCCGTCGCTAGATATCCAATGACCGTGAGGATGTGATTTTGGTCCTGTTGAAATTTGTCTGGTAACTTCATAAGTAGTTGGATCTAATTCAACTACCTGCTCTTCTCCATTCATTGCAACGTAAATCTTTCCAGTATCAGGAGCTGTCATTACGTGCGATGGAGATTGCCCAACGAAGTTATCTTTTATCATTTCACCAGTTTCTCTGTCAATCACAACCATTCTTGAATCAAACCATTGAGTTTGATAAACTAAGTCGTTTTCAGTATTAGTCCACATGTTGTGTGGGTGATTCATGTTGATTTCAGGGAGCGCTATCTTCTGTTTGACTTGCCATGTTGATGCATCTACAACTGTAATTGTTCCAGGTTTATCTTGCGGAGTACCTGGATGGTTTTTGTTTACAGTTTGCTCAAACTGGGTATTTACCCATACTTCTCCAACCCCTGGCATTTCAGGAGTAGGAAGTTCAACTATGGTGGCATTAATATCCAAACCAAGTCCTCCTACGGTTGCAGGCGGATCAAGATTCGTTTTTGTGATATTCAATGCAGTAGCTAAAGCGATTGTGTCAGCATCATTGGCATGTAAGCCCAATACAAGATCCTCAGTATTTGTAGTAATCAAAACTGGCGGAACATTTACAGTAAAGTATGTTTCTCCATAATCCTTCCAATTAGATGGGTCTGTGATCACATAGAAGTCAGTTAATAGTTCTTTTGCTAGTCCATCATTTGGAGGAATTACTGTTGGGAATCCTGATCCAACATCTGTACCTGACCTCAATAAAACAGTCAAGCTATCTGAAAAGTCAAGTAGAGGCAAAGGCGCCTCGAGTACATTAGAGTAAACGTTTGTTGTCGGATCATCCACAATTACAGCACTGAACATGTATGGGTGTATTTTGCATACAAAAAC
>JASFMV010000044.1:0-8259 GCA_050117375.1 Nitrosopumilaceae archaeon
TATCTTGAAATGTTTGATATGATGTGTGAGCCTTTATTGTAACCTTCGTAAATATAGACTCCTACTGCCTCTACATTTGGGGGCATTTTAGGAGCTAATAGTTTGATAATTTCTGATGACAAATTCTCAACTGTAGCTTCTCCTTTTAGAAGATATGTTGTATTCTTTGGAACCTGTAAATCAAACATTCCTTTTGGACCTTCAAACTGAATTTGATAATGGGAATCGTCTTGACTTTTCAGGTATTTTTCATTGATGAAAAACTTGTGATCAAAAACATTTACGACTTCTTTGATTATTTTCTTTGCTACGCCAAAATCAACCAAAAGATTGTCTTTCATCTGCCCAACAAGCTCTACCATCACTGATGATGTATGTCCATGCAAAATTGAACATTTTTCAACTAGGGGCAAAATATGTGCATAATCAAATGAAAATGATGCATCCTCCAAAAAGATCGAACCTGTCTGTGGGGTCTTGTCGTAAAAAACAATGTCTTCTAATTCCTTAATCTGAGCCGAATACTTTGGATGGCCAATTGCCATAACCTTCTCATCTAAATTATCCTTGATCTGTTTGTATTTTGTAATATCGTTTTCATTATCAATCACTTCAATGAGTCCCTTGCTTGTCTTAAAATCAATCCTTACTTTTTTTCCGTCTTTCAGGATCAGTTCATGGTCATATTGGTAATCTTCTTCAAGAAATGCAAGCATTTGGGCTACAGTTAGCTCTGTTCTTGTTCTCATGAGATTTCCCTTTTTGTCGATATATCTAAAATCAGAGTCTAATACTGTGGGACTTGATGCCATGTGAAGTCATCTGCTTGCGGTTCTGTATATAAATTCTGTAAAAAACTTGAGACCATAATTTTTGGCCGATTATTTTTTGAGAAGGACAAAAGAAGTCACGGACAAAATTCCGTGATTATCTTTGATAGAACCCAACCTTTGTGATAAACCCCTCAAAATCAAGTTTCTCAAGAGATTTTTCTTCAAGGACAGGAACAATATCTGATTTGTATACCATTTCTTTTGTCCAACTCCCACTGTCGCCCGACATCACACTATATTCGTAGAAATTTGTGATATACTCTAGTTAGCTTGGATGATTAGTTTTTAGCTTGATTTTACAATAAGCGATCAAGAATTAACAATGGAAAAATTTGAGACCTAAACTATCTCAAGATTTAGTACTTTGATTCACAAACTGGGCAAACCTTTGAATCCTCTTCTTCAATTAAAGTGACTCCAATCTTGTATTTCAGGCAGTTTGGGCATTCGTATAACTGACTCATAACAATCAAATGATTTTACAATATTTAGTTTCATGTCAGTCAAAAATCTTTCAGACTTTTTTCAAAGTTAATACGAAATTATTTTTTGGTAAGAATTCTAATTTTTATCAAGACACCCTTTTGGTTTATGAGGTTATAATAAAATTAATTTAAATTGAATAATTTGCCAAACGGAGAATAGATAATTAAATCATGCCGTAATTACCATCAGTGATAATGTATTAGAAATTGATATACACATAACCACAATTTTACCATATGAGGCAAAAAAAATCCACTAAAATTTTACAAGATATTCCAGTAGAATTAAGATCAATAATTAAAACACCAATCACTATTCCTCCAAATACATCCATACTGGATGCAAGAGACATCCTACTTCGGCATCGGATTGGAAGGTTGGTAATAGAGTTTGGTAAAAAACCAGTGGGAATTATCACTGAAAAAGATATTGCAAAAAGTATTTCTATATTTAATAAAAAACCACTAGGAAAAATTCTGGTCAGAGAAATAATGTCAAAAGATCTGATAACGACGTCACCTGATGCATCAATTCATGAATGTGCTAAACTGATGAAGAAAAATGCAATTAGTTCAGTGGTTGTGAAAAACAAGAAAAATAAATTAATTGGAGTTGTTACTAAAACTGACCTTGTTTCAACTTTTCTGATTCAAAGTACAGCATCACTAGCTATATCAAAAATCATGTCAAAAAATGTAATAACCGTCTCTCCAAACGATTCGATATTTGAAGTTGAGAGCATCTTGTTTAATAACAAAATTAGACGAGTGATTGTTGCTAAAAATAAGATTCCAGTGGGAATCATTACATACCGTGATTTTATTCCAGCAAAGACTTTTGATCTGCATCGAGAATTTACCGATCCTGTAGAAAGCTCGGAAATTGCACAAAATTCTCAAATCAACGAATTTAATGTTAATCGATTAAGCTATCTTCTTACATTTGCTGCAAAAGACATAATGACTAAAAATCCCTTTGTTGTTTATCCTGACGATGTCGTTTACACTGCCGCAATTTTGATGATAAGACATGATATCAGTGGAATTCCAGTCATAAAAAACAAAAAATTAGTTGGAATAGTTACAAAATCAGATGTCGTAAATGTATTAGCAGATGTAAAATAATCACACTGATTTGAAATTATTTTTTATGATCTCCCCAAACACAAAAGATACAAGAATCATAGTAAACATTAGATATTTTTCTGGTACAACCGCACTTACAAGCGCAATTTTTTTGCTGCATTCTTATCTGAATGCACTCCTACTATTTCTTTGATAGTCTTGCTGCGTGCTCAAAACCAGCAATCCTCCATTTCATAGCCACAACAAAGATAGTTAATTTTGAATCACTCTCGTTCTATCCTCTTGTTTTTGGTTATTATTGTAAATGATACAATGTGTAAAAATCGAACAAACACTTTCCCATATAGTAGAAAAAACAATCCTATTTCATGAATGTTCTCATTATTGATGATAATCGGGATATTACAGATCTATTATCAAAATTCCTAAAATCAAAAGGAATTGAGAATAAGGTGACCAATGATCCATTTGATGGGTTAGACCTAATTAAAAATGAAAAATACGATGTTATTCTTTTGGACATGTCCATGCCCGAATTTAGTGGAATTGATATAATTGACACATTAGATAGAGAAAAAATTCTCCAAGACCAGAAAATCATAATATTTTCTGCAATCTCTCTTACTTCCAGTCAAGTTATGGGATTGCTTAAAAGAAATGGAGTCCATGATTGTCTGAAAAAACCATTACAGCTTGATAAACTCTTAACGGCAATTACTTGTTAGATTTTGTTTTCTAAATTATTTGAGACATTTTTTAAATATACGTATCAAACAGCGAAACTTAAACCATCTCGTTGATTTCAATTTGTGAAATTCTATCATTAAGTAATAAATCCCGACTAATGAGATGCCAATATGAAAGATTTCGCTAAAATTTTAGTTCCAGTCGATGGTTCCAAAAAATCATTTGAAGCATTAGATAGGGCACTCACACTTGCTGGATTTACTCATGGAGAAGTTACATGTATCCATGTTATTCCTGACATTCCAGAAGGGGGACCAAGAACAAAAGATATGCAAAAACACCTCAAAGAAGACGGAAATATTGTTTTAAAAAAAGCAGCAAGACGCGCAGGAAAAAATACAAAATTTAAAACAAGACTGGTACATGGAGCTCCTCATACTGAAATAATAAAGATAGCACGAAATGGCAAATTTGATCATATTGTAATGAGCACTACAGGTAAAGGGGCAGCAGATGCAGACATGCTTGGAAGCGTATCAAACTATGTACTCCATAAATCAAAGGTTCCGGTGTATCTGATAAAATGAATCTGTTTAGAAATAAAAAAAATGATTGTACAGAATGTGATGAAAAATTTTCTAATCATGATGAACTAGTCAAGCATGTTCGAAAGGCACATCATCATACAATTGTAAAATGTACTGAATGTGGTCAAGAATTTATCCACGAAAAACATCGCTTAGAGCATTTTAGAAAAGAACACAAGGAAAAAAAGGCAAGAAAGAGAACAGAGAAAAATTTGTCAAAACATCGTGGAATTTTCAAAACCTAGTTAAGCTGACCCAAATACCATGGGATATAGATAATAGCAGAATTATTGTAAAAAATTACTGTCATCAAAAAATCAAGCAAGTGAATTTAGAATCTTGGCCAACTTGATGTCATTATGAGTGATTCCTCCTGCATCGTGAGTAGTCAAGTCTACTGAAAGTCTGTTGTATACATTGAACCACTCTGGATGGTGATTCATTTTTTCTATCTCCATTGCAGCTCTGGTCATAAAACCAAATGCCTCATTGAAGGTCTCAAACTCAAAATCCTTGTGAAGTTTTCTGTCTTGAACAGACCATCCTGGAAGATTTTGGATCTCCTCTGAAATTTCCTCTGGTGATAGTTTCATCATGAATTTTCTTACCTCTTACTACTTTAAAAGTTAAAGAATAATATCTGATACCTTTCTATCTCGAACAGTCTGAAAATTTTGTGAATAAAATGAACAATGAACTCTTAACAAACATCAAAAATGCAATAACAAAAACTGTTCCCAAAAAAAGAGTTGGTGTTGCATTTTCTGGGGGTGTTGATAGTACTCTGATTTCAAAAGTACTTTCTGACTTGAAGTATGACGTAACCCTGCTTACAATTGGATTTTCTGAATCTCATGACATTTTGTTTGCAAAAGAGGTCAATGAGAAATTAAACTTCTCTCATCATGTACTAGAAATCGAACCTGACACATTTGGGAAAATATCTTCTGGCATTAACCAAAAAATAAAGACAGAGAATCTCTCTTGGAATGAAAATTGTATTGCCTTTTACTATGTATCTAAACTTGCTCAAAGTCTTGACATTGATGCTGTTGTTACTGCAAACGGAATTGATGAGCTGTTCTGTGGGTACAATGCATATAGGGATGTGTTCTCAGAAGGTGAATCAAAGATACTGGAGTTGATGGACTCAAAGCTGGAAAATGAATTACTAATGATGAAGGCAGTAAATCTAATTTCTTCTGAATTTGGAGTCAAGATAATCCAGCCACTTTTATCTCCAGGATTTATTGAATTTGCAAAGACTATTCCGATATCAGAAAAGATTCTGGATTCAGAAGATCTGATGAGAAAGCATGCAATTCGAAAACTTGCAAAAGATGTCCAAGTTCCAGAAATCTCTTACAATAAAAGAAAAAAAGCACTACAATATGGGACAAAAATACACAGAAAGCTTCTAAAAACTAGATAATTTTCTTGCAGTTCTTTGTAACGGACCTGTTAACATTGCCAATGATAATGCCTGATGCGCCAAGATGCTTATCGGGGGAGAATATGGAGTCTATCTCTTTTTCTGAGAGATTGGTTGTGAATGCCTTGTCTGCCTTTATTGCATCAATATACTGCATATCCTTGTCTTTTGCCTCAAATGCCACACGTTGAACGTCTCTGTAGGCAACAAATCTTGGAATTCCTTTTTTGATTAATGCCTCTAAGACAAACTCTGCAAATATCTGCCCCTTTGTAATGTACAGGTTCTCTACAATTCTCTTCTCATTTACTATGAGGTTTGAGATAATTCTAGTCATGGTTTCAAGCATTTCATCTACTAATATTGATGCAGTTGGAAGAATAAATCTCTCATTTGCTGAATTTGACAAGTCTCGTTCATGCCACAATGGAATGTTCTCAAATGATACTCCAACTTGGCTTCGTAATAATTTTGATAATGATGATACGCGTTCACTTTTGATTGGGTTTCGTTTTACTGGGACTGCGCTGCTTCCCATCTGACCTTTTTTGAATTGTTCTGCTACTTCCCCAATTTCTGTTCTCTGAAGGTTTCTAATTTCTATTGCAATTTTTTCTAGTGTTGCTCCAATCAATGCCAACTCAAATACATATTCTGCATATCTTTCTCTTGGAATTACCTGAGTTGTAACTTCTGCTGGAACCAATCCCAGTCTTTTTGCAACTTTCTTTTGCACATCAACTGACTTTGCACCCATCAAGGAACCGGTTCCTACAACTCCAAGAGTTTTGCATATCAAAATTCTCTTCTTTAATTCTTCAATTCGTTCTACATGTTTTGACATCTCAGCTGCCCAATTTGCAAACTTTAGTCCAAAAGATATGATGCTTGCATGTTGTCCATGTGTTCTACCTACTGCTGGAAGGCTTTTGTATTGAACAGCCTTTTTTGCCAAGACTAATGCCATCTTTGCAACTTTGGGCTCAATAATTTTCAATGCATCTCGCATTTGCATTGAGTTGCTAGTGTCAACTAAATCGTTACTTGTTAAACCGTAATGAATCCATGGCCTTACTTCTTTTGTGCATTTTTCACTGAGGGATTCGACCAAAGCTGCAGTGTCATGATCACTTTTTGCTTCTAACTCTTTGATTCTTTTTGCAGTAATTTTGCCTGAATTTGCGGTTGTGAATACCTTTTTTCCAACAGTCTTTGGAATTAGACCAATTTCACTTTGGGAAATGGCAGCTGCACCTTCTATTTGGAGTTGATAATCGACCTTTTTTTGCTCAGAAAAAATCTCCATCATCTCTTTGGTCCCATAACGACCATTATCTATGGGTAAAATTGCCAATAATTGCCCTGTTTTTGTATCGAAAATAAATCTACTTGTTTTTATGATATTTGGTGCCTGCTTTCTTTTCAGAATTCATATTTTTCTCAAAATAATTCTAAAAATATAAAACAAATCTGGAGAATTATAGCCCGTATTAAATAACCGCCAAGAATAAAATAGTCTATGAAAAATTCTGTTACATTTCTTTTGATTATCAGTTTTCTTGGAATTATGCCAACTGCCTTTGCAGATTCGGACTTTGAAGGCCAACTAGAATTTGCAGGTAGTCTTGAAGAAACATTAGGACATCTTTGGGCATTAGAATTGAACTTAGATGAAAAAAATTCAGAACTTGCACTTGTTCATGCAACACATCCAATTGCAGAACTTTATGAAACCATGAAGAACAATCTACAAGAAAATCCTGAATTTGATTTAAAATTACAAGACACATTGATGCAGCTGCAACATAAAGCAAATACTGAGATTAGCAGAGAAGAAGCTCAAATAGCAATCAATGAGGCAAAGGAGATCATTGAAGAAGCAAGAACAATTGTGGTAGATCAAGATCTAAACGATGATTCTAATTTTAAAATGCAATTAATTATGGGACTTTTAGAAACATCCAAAATAGAATATGAAGAAGCAGTAAATGACGGCGTAATCAAAGAGATGGCTGAATTTCAAGATGGCTCTGCTTTTGTCTGGCGTTCTCAACAAATTTTTAATGAAATAGCAGGAGACCTAGACGCAACAAAATCTGCAAAAATTGATGGCTTGTTTGCAAATGTATGGGAGGAATTTGAGATTAAATCAGACCCGGAAGATTTTGAATTAATGATTGATACGCTCATTGCTGAATTTGAAGAACTTTCAGGAGTTGATTCAAAGCCTTCTGAACATCAAGAAGTAATTCTTATGGATTTGCCACCATTAAAACAAATCAAAGAGGGAATTGAACCCCAAAATGTTACTTGCAAGTCTAACCTTGAACTAATTTTCAAATACAGCGGAATTCCTGCATGTGTTAATCCCTCAAGCATTGAAAAACTTGTAGAACGTGGATGGCGCATCTAATTCAATCTGAAAAAAATTCAATCTTTTGATGTCCTGAATATGATATTCATTTGAGACAGAGGAAATGCCTAATTTTTTGTGCCTAAATCAAATATTTTGACATATATTCATCACAAAATTCCTTGAAATTTACGATGCAACGCCCTGTAGTAATATTTGATTTTGATGGAACAATTGCAAATACCCTTGATTCTATAATTGAAATAATGAATAATTTATCTGGGGATTTTGGATTTAGAAAAATTCAAGGCAAGGATAAAGAATATTTGCGTGGGAAGAGACCTCGAGAAATACTAAATTATCTTGGAATATCCTTATTCAAACTTCCTTTTGTAATCAGAAAAGTAAGGAGAGAAATCAATTCTCATATCGCTTTGTTATCTCCTTCAGTTGATTTGTTACCTGTTCTAAAACTTCTTAAAAAAAATGATTGTCAAATAGGAATAGTTACTACCAACATTGAAGAAAACGTTAGAAAATTCCTGCATGCAAATAATCTTGATCAGTTTGATCTATTTTACACCACAAAAAAGATTTTCGGAAAAGACAAAACAATCTCTAAAATCATCCGTGACATGAAATTAGAAAAATCTAATGTCTATTTTATTGGTGATGAGGTAAGAGATATCGAGGCTGGCAAAAAAGCCGGAGTGAAAACGGTGGCAGTAAGTTGGGGATACAACACTAAAGAGGCACTTTCCAAAGAAAATCCGGATTTTTTGATAGATTCGCCAGA
>JASFMV010000045.1:0-8194 GCA_050117375.1 Nitrosopumilaceae archaeon
CCTATTTACAATTCCTTTTTTAGTTCAGCCCTAAAAAATTTGTTTGAGTATGTGAATTATAAAAAAACTGAAGGTAAAGTGGCAGGAATTGTCATTATGGCTGCAGGAAATATTGGTTTTATTGATGTTCAAACTATGATAACTCAGTTATTATCGTATTATCGGGTGATTACCAATCCCAAGGCAGTATTCTTAACTACGGATTCTGTTTCGGAGAATTCTTTAACAGATGAATCTGCAAAAAAAAGACTTCGTGAGATGGTAGATGAAACTCTAAGAATTGCATTTAGCATGAATTGGTAGATTAATTTTTTGGATTGATTTCCTAGATATCCATAAAAATCAAATTTGCAATATCTGAAAATTTTTCTTTTATGTAGTAATAATTTTTCACAAATCAAAAAACTATACGGTTTTAGTGTTACTTCCATCTAAATAAAAGGATCAAAAAGGAATCTATCAAAGAATTAGGGAATTGATGATAAATTATCTGATGATTATTATTAAATTAAACAATGCTTCTGAAAAAAGTGCAAAAGTCATATAATAATAAAATAAAGATCTATGTTAATGAGCACAAATAAAGATCCTACCGAATTATGTTCTTGCAAGTGTCATTATGGGGGGGCTGTAAGTTGTCCAGGATGCAAAGACAAACATGGAATTGTTTGTTGCCATTGTAAAGATTAAACTTATTTTTTTGATTTTGAGGCTAACATCTTAAGGTTAGCAAGCTCCGTCTTTAGGGATTCAATTTGAACCAAAGTTTGTAGGTTAGAAATTTCTTGATTTAGTCGTTCAATTTCATCATCTTTTATTTTTACAGTTGCTTTAAGAGAGTTTAATTCCTCAGTAAGTTCTGTTTTGGCTTCTTTTATTTCAGTTTGACTTGCTTGTTTTCCATCTGCAGTATAGATTTGAGCAACCTGTCTGAGGTTAGTCAAGCTTTTTTTTTCATGTGCAGTTTGTGATGGGTGGTTGTGTACATAATCAGCGCTCCTTTGAGCAATCCAGCAAATTCCTGTTAGGAACCAAGTTATTGGAACTGCCATGATAAAGACGAACTCTAGAATTGGAGCAAAATCAACTAAAACAGGCCATAGTCCAGTTAATACTGCTGCAAAAACTCCTGTTACTACTGTAGCCAAATGGTTTCCCAAGTGTCCCATTAATTAGTCCAAAAAATTCATTGCTTATAACAGTAATGCTCGGTATCATGTGCGGATTTTAATCAAAAAGAAAAAGGAGCCAAGTTTATTGGTCTTCTTCAGGAGTGGTTTTAGTCATGTCAGATTGCAAGATCTGGATTTTATTTAGTAATTCATTTCGAAGGTCCCTTGCTACTCGTCTGACAGTTGGTCGAGGAACTCCAAGTTCATCTACTACTTTGGTATAGATGTCTTGCTTGTCGGTAACTCCCTTGTCAAGATAAGAATTAATTGCTTCTTTAATGATCGTGCTCTGATTTGTACGATTCAACGAATTTTTATTTTATTTGTTCTATATAACACTATAACTTTTCCAATTGATTTTTTTGAAATTTATCAAAGTTCAATTATTTACGACTTTAGAAATTTCTTGGTTAATTTTTTGTGAAATTAAAAACTATAATTTTATTAACGAATTGCGGATTAACATTTGAAAATTTTTCATTTTAAAATTATCATCTTTAATATTTTTAAAAAATTTTTACGCAAAAGACTCTTATGGTAATACTGCAGAATTTGAATATTGAGTAATATTATAATTGATACAAATTTTGGGAAAATTTCATTTAAATTACTTCCAGAATTGGCTCCTGAAACAGTAAGAAATTTTGAAAAATTAGCAAAGGATGGATTTTATGATGGAACTCTTTTCCATAGGGTTATTCCAGGATTTATGATTCAAGGAGGAGATCCTAATACAAAGAGTGGAGATAAGAGTTCTTGGGGCATGGGCGGTCCTGGATATAACGTAAAGGCAGAATTCAATTCTAGATCTCATTTGAGGGGAATTGTTTCTATGGCTAGAGCTCAAGATCCAGATAGTGCTGGTTCACAGTTTTTTATTGTAACAAATGATTCTACATTTTTGGATCGACAATACACTGTATTTGGAGAGGTAATAGAAGGAATGGATGTTGCAGATAAGATAGTTAATTTACAAAGAGACAGTAATGATTGTCCTTTGGAAGAGGCAAAAATGCTTCGTGTATCAGTGGAATAGATGAATTATTCAATATTTGTATTTTCAATAATTTTTTCAGTTTTAATTATACTTCCTTCAGCTAACGCCCAAATTTTTGATGACTCAAAACAAAGATCAATTGAAGTTAAAATCAATTCTTTAGGTGAAGTTGAGGTAACACATGTAGTTGCAGGACAAAATGAACCTCATCAAATAAAATTACTAGATGGTAAAAAAGAGAATCTTGTTGTAATGGACGAAGAGAACGAAGAGATCCAGTACGGAACTATTGGGGACATGGAAAGTTTGATGATATTTCCATCAAAAAAAGATGTGATTGTAAAATATGATCTAATTGATGAATTGGTTATGAAAGAAAGCCTATGGACTTTGGATTTTCTTTATCTGCAAAGCACTTCGTTTCTTCTACCAGAAGAGGCAGATTTGATTTATGTTAATAACAAACCGGTTATGTTGGGTGATAAAAAAGGAATAATGTGTCATGGTTGTCAAATGATGTTAGAGTATTCCTTAAAGGAACCAAAAATATCTGAAAAAATAAAGACTCTTGATAAAGAATATTCATTTGAATTTAGAACTTTTGCTGAAATTGATCGGTTTGGGTTAAACCAAGAACAAAATGGATTGAATTTTGATGTAGTTGGTGAAAACAAGTTTGTAACTATAATGATTCCTGTAGGTTTTTTGGCTCAACCATATGAAGTATTTTTGGATGAAGAAAAAATATTTTTTCATGACTACATCAATAATGGAACTCATGTATGGGTAAGTATGAGACCTGAAAATTCGGGAACTATGTCCATAATTGGAACAATAATACCTGATGTTAGTTCAATTTCACAGATAGATTACTTGCCTTTTGTGTATATAGGAGTGATTGTAGTTATCGGAATAATTGTGGTAGTATTTTTGGCTAAAAGGAAAAACAATAAAATTTAATCTCCGCTTGAACCACATGAACAAAATCCATATTCATCAATTCTAATATCGCATACCGGGCATTTTTCTCCGTATTCTACTTCCCAAGGTTCTTTCCCATACAGTTTAAAATGATCATCTATTTCAAGTGGGATTTCTCGTTTTTTACCCAATAATTTCTATATGTGTAACAACTATACATAGATTATCGGAAATTAATAATATGAAAATTGAATGTGGGTGTCATTGTATTAAATGTGGAAGTATAGAATTAGAATCAAATCAAGTAGGACCAGTGGAAGAAGATGGATACTTTGACATGCATCATACATGCAATAAATGTAAAACCCATTTTGATCATTTAGAAGGTGAAATTTTTGATTCTTGTGAAAAATGTAACTATATGGTTAGTTGATAAGAAGTGCTTCTTGAATAAAATAATGTGTTCTATTCTCTGTTGAATTTTTTGATATTTCTCTATTAGATGCCATATTTACCAAAGTTTTAGACACATCTAAAGGACTGGCTACCCAGCCATATTCTCGTAATTGTTGTACTGTTTCTGTAACAGTTCTAGGAGAGTTAAAGAATGAATTTTTTTCTAAAATTTTGAGCTTGTCTTTAATTTCATCAGCTGAAATAGGTTTTGGTTCATTGAATTCTGGTTCAAAAATTTCAACATCTTCTAAAGAATCCAAACTATCAAAAGCTGGTTCTTTAGGAATTTCATTAATAGATGGTTTTTCATAAACAGGTTTAGTTTGATTTTCTTCCATCAGTTTCGCTAAATTTTCAATAACTTCACCTAAAGTTTGATTATCAACGTAGAAATCTCTAGAATCAACCTCAATTTCGTTTTCACCAAACTTTAGTTTTATTTTAGCCATCAATTCCTAATTTAAGGAGTTTTAATTTATCCTGTTAGCTCTAATGAGCTTAAAGACTAGATCAAAAATTTTACACATGTTATTGGGATTTTTTCTCTTTTGGATTAAAAAGGAATTTTAAGAAAATCAGGCATGGAAAATTCTAGAAAGGCTTTGATTATTGTCTTTGTTATAGGCATGAGTGTGTTTGGTTATTCTCAATATGCATTGGCTTCACAGATAGGAGTGGTGGTTATACAAAGTGACCTTATTGAAGAAAATGAACAAATTTCATCATATAAAGTAGAGTTAGAATTTGAAAATCCCTCTTTGTTGATTTTGACTGCAGGTGAAACGGATTTTTTTGTGATAGCAGATGATAATACTATTGGGGAGGGAAAATTGGAACCTTTTACCCTTTTGGCTCTGAGTAATAAATCAGTTAGAGGAACTTTCCAGACTGAATCTAATTTAGAATCAGAAAATTTGCCAATTGTAAAAATAAGTGGTGTAACAAAATATGATGTTTTATTTTCAACTATTGATGTACCATTTGTATACTATCCAACAGAAGAACAAGCAAGAGAATTTATACATCAAAATTAAATTTTCATAAATGCTCACTGTTTTTGGATCTACAGCTCTAGATACTATAAGAACTCCAAATAAAATTTTGAAAAATGTATTAGGAGGAGCTGCCACTTTTGCTGCAATATCAGCCAGTAATTTTGTTAATACCGGATTAATTGCTGTAGTAGGAAAAGATTTTCCTAAGCAACATCAAAAAACTTTATCCAAACATTTAGACTTGAAAGGATTTACAATTAAGGAAGGAAAAACATTTCGTTATGATGGTAAATTTGATAATACGTTAAGTACTAGGGAAACTCTGAAGACAGAACTAAATGTTTTGGAAGATTTTAAACCAACAGTACCAGATGAATATAAAAAATCGCAATTTGTATATCTTGCAAACAATGACCCTGATCAAAATACCAAGTTGATAAAAGAATTTGATAAGGTGAAATTTTCCATGTGTGATACTATAGATTTTTGGATTTCAACAAAAAAAGAATCAGTTATCAAGATGATAAAATCAGTTGATGCTGTTGTCATAAATGACGAGGAAGCAAAACTACTCACCAAAGAATTCAATTTGATAAAATGTGCAAAAAAAATGATGGAATGGGGAGCAAAATATGTGATTATAAAAAAGGGCGAACATGGGTCGTTGATGTTTTTCGATGATGTAATATTTCCTTCAGCAGGGTTCTCGTTAGAAGATGTTGTAGATCCTACTGGAGCAGGAGATTCTTTTGCAGGTGCAATGATTGGGTATTTGGCAAGTAAAAAATCTACCAGTCTTTCTGAAATAAAAAAAGCAGTAGTGTATGGAAATGTGCTAGGTTCCTTTGCCGTTGAGAAATATGGACTAGATGGTTTGCTACAACTAAAAAAATCAGATATTACAAAACGAGTTAAACTATATGAAAAGATGATTCGGTTCTAAAATAATTTAACTTAAATAATTTAGCTAAAGAAAATATTTAATGTCTCAAAAACCATCTGAGCAAACTGAGGATAGATTAGAAAGAATTTTCCAATTACAAAAAGGATTATCAGAAATGATGGATTTAGATAGATATCCTAAGGATTCTGAAGGAAGAGTTTCTGCATTATGTACTGCAATTATGCACGAAGCTGTCGAATTACAAAGAACAACGAATTGGAAATGGTGGAAAACTCCAACTCCATTTAATGAGTCAGATGCACGAGAAGAATTAATCGACATTTGGCATTTTGTTGTTCAAGCATCCCTGGAACTTAATTTAACTCCAGATGATATTGTTGAAGAATACAAAAGGAAAAATGAAATCAATAGAGAACGACAAAGAACCGGTTATTAGAAAATTTTTTCTTTAATTTTATTATAATTAGTTTCATTTATCATGTTAATTAGAATTATTTTTGTTTGGAAGTAATTTACTTTTGATTTTGAGACTGTAAGAAATGGATCAGGACTATTTGAATTAATAATTCTTCCATGGTCATTAACACCATTTTTGTATAATTCAAATAAAGAATGTCCAGCTTTGTGTCCCCAAACCTCCTTGCCACAAACAATTATTTTTTTAATTTTTTTATTTTGGAATACATAGTTGATTATTGAATCAATTCCTTTGTTTTCTGATAAAAGTCGTCCCACTATTGAGACATTATTCAAGAGGTCTGAGGATGATATTGTTTTGAGTAAATCTAAACTGGAAAGGGTACAAATTGCAATAGAAGCATTGGGATTTCCATAATAGAATTCCTCATTAATTGGAAGAACTACTTTGCATATTTCGCCTATCAAATTGCCTAAACTATTCATAAAAAATCCCTTCAAATTTTCCAATTATTACCCAAACATTCATGATAAACCATTGTTTTCAATAGACTTCCTTTCATATTCATGGTTTAAACCTATTTGGAAAAGCATTGAATTTTTATATTTCAAAAATTTGCAAATCGCATAATGAAATCCCGACATTTACAAGAATCTGATAAAGGTTACAAAGTTTTTTTGTATATTTTTTATGTTTGTGCTTTCATAATGGTATCTTCTCTTGTTTATGGCGTTTATGTAACAATGATTGAATGGTTGGAAAATGGAACTTATGTTATGGGTGAAGCTATTCATAATACTGTAATTCCATTTGAGAATTTTGCACGAGTTTCTACTTGGATTTTCTTTTCTACAATTATTGGATGGTATTGTGTTTCAAGAATTGGGTGGAAAAAGACCGCTGGAAATAAAATTGTAGGAATAAAAATGGCATTACTTCAATTGATGTTATTAGGATTTGCGATTATTACTTTGTATGAGGTGTTGTATAATTTTACTGTACTAAATGCAAAAATTACTGCAGGGATTATTGAGGGTGTAGTTCCAGACATTGATAAGCTTTCAATCGCGTATCCTGATCCAGATAGACCTTGGAATCTAGTTTTTGCTACAAAAATATTCCTTTGTGCCTTTATCATTAGCGCACATGCCTTTTATCTGAGTACTAAACCCAGAAAAAGTTTGGAATCAGAATCTTAATTTTAAAAAGGTTAAACTATCTTCTTGTTTATTAAATAATAGTCAATATGGGATTATTCGGATCTAGCAAAAATGAAACAAAATGTAAGAAATGTGGAACAGTGTTACCTGATTCAGAGAAATTAAAAAGACATCAAGAAAAAGCTCATAATAAGAAAAAAGAAAAATGTCGAGTCTGTGGTGCAGAGTTTGATTATTCAGAGGAATTACGAAAACATAAAAAAAATTGTAAATGATTATAATTTGTAAGTTTTAAATTCAAAATTTTATTTGAATGAAAAAAATTTCAGAATCTTTATAGGTTTACACATTTGAGGTTGTTTTGATTTGGACATTTCTGAAAAAGTTGATCTAATAGAGAAGCCCCCTACAGAGGAAGTAGTTACCCATGATGAATTAATCGAGTTATTCAAAACAAATTCTTCTCCAAAGCACTACATTGGGCTTGAGATATCTGGATTTTTACATTTGGGAAGTCTAATTAGTACAGGTTTTAAAATCAATGATTTTGCAAAAGCAGGTGTTGATTGTACAATTTTTCTTGCTGATTGGCATACAATGATCAATGATAAGCTTGGTGGAGATTGGGATACCATAACAAATGTTTCAAAATATTATGCAGATGCTTTCAAACTTGTTTGTCCTCAGGCAAAAATTGTCCTTGGTTCTGATCTTTATGATTCAAGAAAAGAATACTGGAAAGAGTTTATGAAATTTACAAAACATATGTCTCTGAAAAGAACGATGAGAACGCTTACAATAATGGGTAGATCAGAAGATGAGTCTAAAATAGACCTTGCAAAATTGCTATATCCTCCAATGCAAGCTGTGGATATTCATTCTTTGGATTTAGATATAGTCCATGCAGGTATGGATCAAAGGAAAATTCACATGCTTGTAAGAGAAATTTTTCCTAAAATGAATTGGAAGGTTCCAGTAGCTGTTCATCACAAATTATTACCAGGATTATCAAAACCGGCTGAAACAAATGATTCGCAAATTTTGGGAAAAATGAGCAAATCTGATCCAAATTCAGGAATATTTATTCACAATACAGATGAAGAAATTAAAAACAAAATAAAAAAATCTTGGTGTGAAGAGGGAAACATCCAAAACAATCCATTATTAGAAA